>NZ_LEKF01000008.1:0-205377 GCF_001029595.1 Pseudomonas sp. ARP3 | reverse complement strand
GAGTATCCGGGGACCACCAACCCGTTCCCATGGATGAGCGAGATCATGGACTTGAAGAAAGAGAAAAACTTCTTCGAAACCCGCGTGATCGAGTACCAGACCGGCGGTGCGCTGAGCTGGGATTGATTTACAAGTAAAAAAAAGAGCTGCTAATCGCAGCTCTTTTTTTTGACAAAAATTCAGGATCGGACCTACAGCATGCTAAGGGTTCGGATCGCATCACCAATGCTGTAGCCTTGTGCCCCAATTGCCATCAGCGTTGTCACCGATCAAGCGACCGGGATGCTTTCACCGAAACGCTTTACACCAAGGTCGGAAGATTGGCACGGGAGTAGACTCCTGCTGTCACACCTGATGCACGCTTAAAAATACTAAATAGGACCGAGGCCAACCCGTGAACCCAGACATGCTCGAAGCCGGTCCCGTTGATGCCAAAGTACTCTCCGTCTTTGACTTCGACGGCACCCTCACCCACCACGACAGTTTCGTGCCCTTCCTCAAGTTTGCCTTCGGCAGCGGCGAGTTCTATGGCCGGATGGTCAAGCTGGCCGTGCCGGGGCTGCGCTTTTTGGTGCGGCAGATCAGCCGGGATGAGTTGAAAGCACAGTTGATCCGCACCTTTATGACCGGGGTGGAGAAGACGTGGGTGCAGCAGAAAGCCGAAGAGTACTGCCAGCGCAATTGGGCGCGGCTGATGCGCCCGGCGGGGGTGCTGTCGGTGGAGCAGGAGTTGGGCTCAGGGGCGGAGGTGACGCTGTGCTCGGCATCGCCGGCGTTGGTGCTGCAGCCATTTGCCGATCGGCTTGGGATCAAGTTGATCGGCACGGAGCTGGAGGTGGTCGACGGGGTGTTGACCGGCAAGCTCACCGGCAATAACTGCCGCTGTGAGAATAAAGTGCTGCGGCTTGAGGCGGTGTACGGGGATCTGGGGGAGTATCGACTGCGGGCCTGGGGCGATACGCGTGGGGATCGGGAGTTGTTGGCGGCGGCGCAGGATGCGCATTTTCGGCATTTTCATGCGAAGAAGAAAAAGCGCGCTCGGTTGCAGCGGTGATGCGGGTGGAGACGTTCGACAGGTAAACCGAGTCGGTCCCATCGCAGCCTCGCTAAACCTCGGCACCTCCCACATTTGACCTTTTTCAGCCCGTTGATCTGTGTTCGGCGAAGGGTTTATGGGGTGGCTTTGAGATTTACGCCCAGGGCGGTGGCAAAGGCTTTTACCAGCGGACTTCTCGGCGCGTTGTGGCGCAGGATCAGGTTAAACGCCGTGCTCAGGTGAACCTGCTCCGGACACAGTGCGCGCAGGCGCCCTTCCCTTACCAACGGTGTGGCGTAGTGTTCGGGCAGGAAACCGATAAAGCGGCCGGTAAGGATCAGGATGGCGACGGCTTCGACCTGGGAGGCTGAGGCCGATTGGCTGTCGTAGTTGACGAAATGGCTCTTATCGCGATGGATCGCATACCGATGGTTGACCACTTCATATTGGCGCAGCACCTCAGGCGTGATGTCGTTCGCAGTGAACAGCGGATGTCCTACGGCGCAGTAGGCGTGGGCCCTTTCTTCGTAGAGCGGGAAGTAGTCGAATTCTTCGCGGCGCTGGTATACGGGAACAATACCGACGATCAAACGCCCTTCCACTACGCCGCGCTCAACCTCATCCAATTGCGAGGCATGTAGGCGCAATCTTATTTTTGGCGACTGGCTATGTAAGGCGCCCAGGGCTTTAATCAATGGTGAATTAACATCGGAGACGGTGTTATCAATAACTCCGACACTAAGGTCACCAATAAGCTCGTTTTGCGCCGAACTAAGCTTGTCTCTGAAACTGTCCACCGAGGCAAATAACTCAATGCTGGCCTGATATACCAACTTGCCTTCTTCGGTCAGCCCGAAGCCTTCGCGGCCCCGCGTACACAGGCGCATGCCGATGCGGATTTCCAGGTCGGAAATCTGTTTGCTGATGGCCGCCAGGCCCACGTTCAGCTCGTTTTGAGCGGCGCTGAAGCCTCCCGCCTCGACCACGGCCATAAATACCCGGAGCAATTTGAAGTCCAGGCCGCTCAGTTGCAAAGGCGGTCGAGTGCCGGGTTTCGGCGCTATGTTTCCAGAATTGGAAAGTGGGGTTTCCATAATACGCGTTGACCTCTAGTGCCATATTCAAACAGGCTTTGACCCAATCCTTGAATACAGCCAGGCGGCGATAATGAACATAAACAACCGCCCTTGGCAACCTTGAATACGGTGCGTCAGACGCCGGTTCAACCCGATTGAAAACTTACTTTTACTGCCTCCGACTCTTCTAAAAACAAGCGTGAGGAACACCTATGTCTCAGCCTACCGACCGCCTCTGGGGCGCGCGTTTCAAGAGTGGCCCGTCCGCGGCATTGGCGGCGCTGTCCCGTTGCCCTGAGCGTTATTTCCGCCTGACGCCCTACGACCTGGCTGGCTCCCGCGCCCATGCCCGTGAGTTGCAGCGCGCCGGGCTGCTGGACGAATCGGAGACCCAGCGCACGCTGCAGGCACTGGACACTATCGGCGAGGACTTCGCCGCCGGCCGCCTGCATCCGACCCTGGATGACGAAGACGTCCACACCTTTATCGAACGCGTCCTGACCGAGCGCCTCGGCGCCCTGGGCGGCAAGCTGCGCGCCGGGCGTTCGCGCAACGATCAGACGGCCAATGATCTACGCCTTTTCCTACGGGACCATGCGCGCACCATCGCCACCGAGGTGCTGGGGTTGCAGCAGGCATTGGTGACCCAAGCCGAACAGCATATCGAGAGTATCTGCCCGGGCTTTACCCACTTGCAGCAGGCCCAGCCGATTGTGTTCGCCCACCACTTGCTGGCTCACGCCCAGTCGATGTTGCGTGACGTACAGCGCCTGGTGGATTGGGATGCGCGCACGGCATTGTCGCCGTTGGGCGCGGCGGCGATGGCAGGTTCCGCGATTGCGCGTCAACCGCAGCAGTCGGCTGAGGAAATGGGCTACAGCGCACCCTGCGAAAACTCCATCGATGCCGTGGCCAGCCGCGATCATGTAGCGGAATTTTTGTTTGTGGCGGGCATGCTCGGGGTGAATATTTCGCGGCTGTCCGAAGAGTTTTGCCTGTGGTCGTCGCGCCAATTTCGCTGGGTCGTGCTGGACGATGCCTACGCCACCGGTAGCTCGATCATGCCGCAGAAAAAGAACCCGGACATTGCCGAATTGGCACGGGGCAAGGCCGGGCGCTTGATCGGCAACCTGACCGGGTTGATGTCGACGCTCAAGTCGTTGCCACTCTCCTACAACCGCGATTTGAGTGAAGACAAGCACAGCGTGCTGGACAGCGTCGACACTCTGCTGCTGGTGCTGCCGGCCATGGCCGGGATGGTCGCGACCATGAAGGTGCAGGTGGAAGAGCTGCGGCGCCAGGCCCCCATGGGTTTTACCTTGGCGACCGAAGTGGCCGATTGGTTGGCCACCCGTGGCGTGCCGTTCAAGGAGGCCCACGAGATTACCGGCGCTTTGGTGCAGGCCTGTGAGAAGCATGAGATCGAATTGTGGGAAGCCTCGCTGGCGATGCTGGCCGAGGTGGATGCGCGGTTGACCCCCCCTGAAGTGCGCGATTGCCTGACCCTGGAAGCGGCGATTGCTGCGCGCAGTGGCTGGGGTGGGACGGCGCCGGAGCGAGTGCGCGAGCAGATTGGGCGGTTGAAGGTGGCGTTGGCTGAGCAGCAGAAATGGGCTGAGAGTTACCTGGGGTTTCGGCTTTGAGCCACTGGAATAGGTGGTGCCTGCATTGACGCTTTCGCAGCCAAGCCAGTTCCCACATTTTGACCGCATTTCAACAGTTGCACCGAGTACAGCGGTAATCGCTTTTTTGGAGAATCACCATGAACCCAACCCCTGCCGAGCGCTTGCAAGCCGAGCGCAAGCAGTCCGAGAACCAGTTCGATATCACCCAGTACGAACATGTGCCGCGGCGCTATTACGGGCGCATGTTCTTCGCCACGTTGATTGTGATCGTCCTGGCCGCGCTGTTGCGCGCATTCGCCAATGGCCAGATCGAATGGTCCTACATCGGTCAGTTCCTCACGTCTGAGGCCATTCTGTGGGGCCTGGTGAACACCATCGTCATGTCGATTCTGGCCATGGCGCTGGGCGTGGTGATCGGCGTGATCACCGCGATCATGCGCATGTCGGCCAACCCGATCCTGCGCTACGTGGCCATCACTTACACCTGGCTGTTCCGTGGTACGCCACTGATTCTGCAACTGCTGCTGTGGTTCAACCTGGCGTTGATCTTCCCGGTGATCGCGATTCCCGGCCTGTTCAGCATCGACACCGTCGACCTGATGACGCCATTCGTGGCCGCCCTGCTCGGCCTGAGCATCAACCAGGGTGCCTACACCGCGGAGGTGGTGCGCGCCGGTTTGCTGTCGGTGGATACCGGCCAGTACGAAGCGGCCAAATCCATCGGCATGCCGAGTCTGCAAGCGCTGCGTAGGATCATTCTGCCGCAGGCCATGCGCGTGATTATTCCGCCCGTAGGCAACGAGTTCATCAGCATGGTGAAAATGACCAGCCTGGCCAGTGTGATCCAGTACTCGGAGCTGCTGCACAACGCTCAAAACATCTACTACGCCAACGCGCGGGTCATGGAGCTGCTGATCGTCGCGGGCATCTGGTACCTGGCGGTGGTGACCGTTCTTTCATTTGGCCAAAGCCGCCTGGAGCGTCGCTTTGCCCGCGGCGCCGGCAAGCGTTCGTAAGTCTGGGTTGAGGAGATTTGCCCCATGAGAAGCATCGTCAAGGCCGTCAACCTGAACAAGTATTACGACCAGTATCACGCGCTGCGCGACATCAATATCGAGGTCGAGCAAGGCGAGGTGATGTGCATCATCGGCCCGTCCGGCTCGGGTAAAAGCACCCTGCTGCGCTGCGTCAATCAACTGGAAAAAATCGACAAGGGCGGCCTATGGGTCGACGGCGAGCTGGTGGGTTACCGGGTGGTCGGCAACAAGCTGCACGAGATGAACGAAGTGCAGATCGCCCGCCAGCGCCTGGCCACTGGCATGGTGTTCCAGCGCTTCAATTTGTTCCCGCATATGACCGTGCTGCAGAACATCATCGAAGGCCCGTGCCAGGTGCTCAAACGCTCGCCCAAAGAGGCCATCGAAGATGCCATGGAGCTGCTGGCCCGCGTCGGCCTGGCGGACAAGCGCAATGCCTATCCGGTGGAATTGTCCGGCGGTCAGCAGCAGCGTGTGGCGATTGCCCGCGCCCTGGCGATGCGTCCCAAGTTGATGCTGTTTGACGAACCCACGTCGGCCCTCGACCCGGAGCTGGTAGGAGAAGTGCTGTCGGTGATGCGCGATTTAGCCACCACCGGCATGACCATGATCGTGGTCACCCATGAGTTGGGCTTCGCCCGTGAAGTGTCCAACCGCATGGTGTTTATGGACGCCGGCCAGATTGTGGAAGCCGGCAGCCCCGAAGAAATTCTAATAAGCCCACAAAACCCGCGTACCCAAAGCTTTATTTCTGCCGTTCGCACTTAACTAAATAACTAACGAGAACGTCCCCATGAAAAACCTGTTTATCCCTACCCTGCTCGCCGGCCTGATGGCCTCCACTGCTGTGTTCGCCTTGCCGGCGGCCATCAAGGACAAAGGCGAAATCAGCGCGGCCATCGTGCCGAACTACCCGCCGATGGATTTCAAAGACCCGGCCACCAACAAACTCACCGGTTTTGACTTTGACCTGGGCAATGCGTTGGCCGAGCGCCTGGGTGTAAAGATCAAATGGCAGGAAACCGGCTTCGAGCAGATGCTCAGCGGCCTGACCACCAAGCGCGTGGACATCGTGCTGTCAGGCATGACCGACACCGCCGAACGGCAGAAATCGGTAACCTTTATCGACTACTTCACCAGCGGCCCACAGCTGTACACCCTGGCCAAGCGTGAAGAGATCAAGGAATTGACTGACTTGTGCGGTAAAAAAGTCGGCACCAGCCGCCGCACCACTTGGCCGTCGGAAATTACCGCATGGAGCAAGGAACACTGCGAAGCGGCGGGTAAGCCAGGCATCGTAGTGATCGGTACCGAAGGTTCGGCGGACGCGCGAGCGCAGTTGCAGCAGAACCGCCTGGATGCAGCGATGCAGGGCAGCGAAACCATTCCGTATCTGATGTCGTTGGACAAGGGCAAGTACAAGCCGGTGGGCTTGGCGATTTCCAAACAATTCACCGGGCTGGGCATCGAGAAGAGCAACACCGAGCTGGTCACGGCGATCAGTGAGACGTTGCAGGCCATGATCGATGACGGCACCTACGGCAAGATTCTGAAGAAGTGGGACCTGGAGCAAGGGGCGGTCGAGAAAATCACCATCAATGCCGGCCAGTAACAACACGGTCTGAAAATGTGCGAGGGGCTTGCCCCGATAGCAGTGGTTCAGTTAACTGATGCTTGTCTGATACACCGCTATCGGGGGCAAGCCCCCTCCCACCTTTGATCTATGTTGTCGTTAAGTACTCTTTAGGAAGCTCGCCTTCACCGTGGCCACCTACTCCCTGGTAATCCGCCGCTTGATGATCTGCTCGGTCACCATCGTGGTAAGCCGCGCCATGACCAGCCCGTTGCTGGCGCTGCTATTGAGCACCCGCCTGGGCCTCAACCAGCAGGACATCGGCCTGTTGATGGGCGTCGCGGTGTTTATCGCCACGCTGCTGGGCTTGTATGGCGGCTACATCATCGATCGTTTGGAAAAACGCAAGCTGTTGATCCTGGCGATGCTCTCCAGCTCCATCGGTTTTCTGTTGCTGACCTTTGCCAGCAACCTCTACCTCACCACCTTGACCCTGGTGATCACCGAAGCCGCCTCGGCACTGTTTTTGATCGGCTCCAAGGCAATCATCAGCGAAAACCTGCCGGTGGGGGAACGGGCCAAGGTGTTTTCCCTGCGTTACACCCTGACCAACGTCGGCTACGCCACCGGCCCCATGGTGGGCGTAGTGATCGCCGGGCATATGCCGTTGGCGCCGTTTTTGATCGCCAGCGCGATTGCCTTGGGCAGTGTGTTCCTGATGATCGGCATCCCGCCCACTCAACGCGACGAAAGCGTCAAGCCACTGAGTTTTCTCAGCACGCTGCGTACCTTGCGCAATGATCGCACGTTGATCCTGTTCACCAGCGGCAGCTTGTTCAGCACCATTGTCCACGGGCGCTATACGCTTTATCTGTCACAGTTTCTGCTGGTGGCCTACAAGCCGGAGCAGGCGCTGAAAATTCTGTCAGCGGTGCTGGCATGCAATGCCGTTACCGTGATCGCCATGCAATACCAGATCGGCCGCTTCCTCAAGCGTGAGCAATTACGCTACTGGATCGTGCTGGGCACCACGCTGTTCATCGCCGGGTTGGTTGGCTTCAGCCTCGCGGACGGTCTGCTGAGCTGGTGCGTGGCAATGTTCGTGTTCACCTTGGGCGAGATGATCATCTACCCATCGGAGTTCCTGTTTATCGACACCATCGCCCCGCAAGCGCTGCGTGGCAGTTACTACGGCGCACAGAACCTGGCGGCGTTCGGCGGCGCGATGAGCCCGGTGATCTGCGGCTATCTGTTGATCAACGCAGCGCCCACCAGCATGTTCTACGCCCTGGGTGCGTTGACCGTGCTGGGCGGCACCTTGTGTTTTCTGAGTGGACGGCGGGTTGCAGGTTCTTGCTGATATTTACCTAGGATCCGGCTATTAATAGCGAACTTTCTCACGGACCCGAGCCCCATGAAATTCGACACGGCCTACTGCCTGAGTCTCGACGAAAAGCTATCGATCTATGATGTGCGCGAGCTGAATTTCGACGAAACCGTCGCCTTCGATTCTGACAAGGACAGCTTTCTGTGCCCCAACGACGTGTGCCGCGCTGCGTTCCAAGCGAGCAACGTGCTGACCACCTTCAACGCGAAAAACGTCAATTACCTGCGCACGCCACACTTCAAGAACACCCCGGCCACCCAGCATATCGACGGCTGCCGTTACGCCAGCACGCACAAGGGCGCTGCCGGCGAAAGCGACGACGAGCGAGAGGACAATTTCCCATCGGAATTTGTACTGACGCGACGTACTTACCCACGCAACCCCGCACTGCCCGGTCACGAAGAGAAGATCCCACAAGATCCGACGAAGTCGCCTTCAACACGCGTAGGCTCCCCCGCCAGCTCCCACGAAAGCGCACCGGACAAAACCAGCGTGTTCGCCCATCCGGTGGAGTGCTATGTGTCGAACATCGACAACAAGGACAAGCTGAAAAGCATGCCGTTGAAGATCGGCGATCACACCGCGACCTACTGGACGTTTTTCAAGAAAATCGAATACCTGCAAGACAACAAGGGCCTGATTTACTGGGGCAAGATCAAAGAGATCAAGGACTACACCAACAGCTTTCGCATCGACTTCGAAAAGAAGGTATGGCTGGACAAGAAACCCTATTCGGTGAATGTCTATCTGAGCAAAAAACTCATCGAGAACTATCGCAAACGCAAGGCATTCCTGGAGCAGATCAAAGCGGCTGTCGACAGTGAACGCACGCTATATTGCTTCTTTTACGGCGTGACCCCGGAGTTGAAACAGGTGCCGAGCAAGAAAAACCCGGAACAGACGTTCGGGGTATTCAGCGCGGATATCGAGAACCTGGACCATCTGATCATTCGCGAGGCGCCAGGGGTGCAATAGCAGGTGGCTCAACGCCAAGAGACGGCACAAGTTGATGAGCGGTCAAAACAACTGTACAAAAACACAGTATAGTTTGCCTTCACTCGTCGAACCCTGGAGAAATTCCATGTCCTCTCTGGCAATCAGTTCTTTCGTAGACCAACAGATCCTGCTGCACCAATTCACCGCCAAGCACTGCGTGCAGGCCCGCGCCATGTTGGGCTGGAGCCGGGAAGAGCTGGCACGCCAGGCAGGTGTGACGGTCGACGCCGTGCAACGCTTTGAGCAGCACGTCGAGGCCGATGACGAAACCCGCCTGGCGTTGGCGTTTCGGCTGGAGGCTGAAGGGTTGGTATTCTTCCCGGGCTTCGCACCGGGATGGGGTATGACCGCTCGCAAGTGGGCCGCCAGCCCCACCGAACCCGCCCCCCAGAGCATGATTGCACGGCTGATGGGCACCACCGCAGCAGCCATGGACTCGACCACGCCTCACGCCAATGGAGCTTAGCCACTCAGCCTATTCCGTGCCTACGTCGGTTATGAAGATGTCAGCCGAGCGGCGTTGCGATAGGCCTGTGCCAGCGCCGCCAGAGAGTCCCTGGACCATCGCGCGCCGTAAAACCATAACGTGGCGCCATCTTCGAGGGGTTCGCCCACCTTGGGGTAGCCAGTCCAGCAAGCCGCATGGAATGCCCCGCTGCGGCTGTCCGACACCAGGGCATCCAGACGGTATTGGTTTATCAGATCATCGATTTCATTGCGGGTATGCAGGTCGAATTGCAGGCTGGCGTCCAACCGCTGCGCAGACACTGGAAACAGCAACGCCCCTCCCCGGCGCAGCCTCTCCAGTGCGCGCATGAAGGATGCGGAGTGCTCGATGGAGGCGTGGGCATCGCCCTGCTGGTAGCGGTCGGCAAACCCTACACGCTTGCCAGCCAAAAATGAGGTAACCGTGCGGGTGGTGTCGTTTTGCACCAATGGCACTTCCACCATCACCGGCTCGGTAGGGTCCACGCCGCTTAACGCGATGAGTGACAGCGACGGATCCCGCATGGGTTTTGCAGGCAGGCTGGGCGCGCTGAAACCGGGAATCGGAATATGACTTTCCAGGTGAATACGAGCTTGGGGGGCTGTATCGAAAGCAATACCCTTTTTTGCGCCTCCAGCGTCAGTGGAGACCTGAGGCGGACCGCAGGCGGGTTTTGTCGATTCGCCCTGCACCAGCCCCAGTGACGACACTGGGCAAACGACTGTTTTTGAACACGGTTTCCTGTAATCCTTTTCCATCGGATGGCCCCCTGCGATGATTTTCCGGGGGATGATCGCACCCTTGACTGGCACCTGTCGCAGCCTTGAAACAGCTTGAAAACTCCTTTTTCGACGGCGCTTTCGTCAGCTCGCCAGATGTTCCCGAGCACCATGGGTTTCCACGTCCAGCCACCAGGCATGCCCACGCTCTGGCTGATTCAAACTGAATGCCCGTCCCATTGGTGGCGTTGCAATCGACACATTTCGCTCCCACGCTAATGCCATGATGCGATCAAAGGGTTCGTGCCAGGCATGGAACGCCAGATCGAAGGTGCCGTTGTGGATCGGCAGCAGCCAACGGCCTTTAAGGTCGATGTGGGCCTGCAGGGTTTGCTCGGGCTGCATGTGAACATGGGGCCAGTCGACGTTGTACGCACCGGTTTCCATCAGTGTCAGATCGAAGGGGCCGTAGTGTTCACCGATACGTTTGAAGCCGTCGAAGTAGCCTGTGTCGCCGCTGAAAAAAATTCGCCGTGAGCCGTCGATCATGACCCATGAACACCACAGGGTGTGGTTGGCATCGAACAGGCCGCGCCCGGAAAAATGTTGGGCGGGGGTGGCGACAAAACGAATGCCATCCACCTCGGTGCCCTGCCACCAGTCCAATTGACGCACTTTGCTGGCATCTACCCCCCACTTGACCAAGATGTCGCCCACGCCCAGCGGCGCGAGGAAATGCCGGGTTTTGTCGGCCAGTTGGATGACAGCATTGCGGTCCAGATGGTCGTAGTGGTTGTGGGAAAGAATCACCGCTTCAAGGTCAGGCAGTTCATCCAGACTAATCGGCGGTTGGTGGAAACGCTGGGGGCCGGCCCAACTGAATGGGGAAGCGCGTTCGGCGAAGACCGGGTCGGTCACCCAGAACTTGCCGCGCATTTTCAACAGCACGGTGGAATGTCCCAGGCGAAACACACTGTGGTCCGGCGCATTCCATAACTGGTCGCGGGTCAGCGGTTCGACGGGTATAGCCCCTACCGGCCGCGTTGTGCGGGGTTTGTTAAACAGCATGTTCCAGAAAATACGCAACGTTTTGCCGAAACCGCCATGCTGCACGGGGGCTTCGTTGCTGAAAGCGCCTTTACCCTGCTCGGCGGGTTTGGCTGAAGGGACGACACGGGATGAAATCATGGCCATGACAGAGTGACTCCTACAGTCCGCTCATAAACTACACTGCACAGTGTAGTTTCAAGATTGCAACAAAACCCGTAGCAAGTAAACTACCGAGTGTAATTTCCCTCCTGAGAGCCGACCGCCAACCATGACTGCCCCTCAACGTCTTACCGACCGCAAACGCGAAGCCATCGTGAGCGCGGCGATCAGCGAATTTCGCGAAAACGGTTTCGAGGTCACCAGCATGGACAAGATCGCCGCCACTGCCGGGGTCTCTAAACGCACGGTCTACAACCATTTCCCGAGCAAAGAAGAATTGTTCGCCGAGATACTTCATCAACTCTGGGCCAGCACGGTCGCGCAGTTAGACGTCTGCTACAGCAGCGACCGCCCGTTGCGCGAACAGTTGCGCGGGTTGTTGGAGGCGAAGATGAAGATGATGTCAGATAACAACTTTCTCGACCTGGCCCGAGTTGCCATTGCCGCCACGATCCATTCGCCAGAACGCGCGCAGAATATGGTCACGCGTTTGAGCCAACGGGAAGAAGGCTTTACCCAATGGGTCCGCGCGGCTCAAGAAGACGGGCGGCTATCCGGCAACGACCCGGCCTTTGCCGCTCACCAGATCCAGAGCCTGCTCAAGGCGTTTGCATTCTGGCCGCAGATTACGCTGGGCCAACCCACCCTCGACGCGGCCACCCAGGCCCGCGTGATTGAGTCCGCCATCGACCTGTTTCTGGCCGGCTACGAAATCAAGCCCAGCACACAGCCATAACGACTGTTGCAACAGCGACATTCCTGGTCGCTTTTGACGCATCTGCCATCCTTTTTGCGCAAATGGCCTGGAAGGACACTGATTATTCCTACCTGAATAATTGACAATATTCACGGGAGTTATCCGATCAACGGTAATTCCCCAGAATGCGTGCCTTTATATCTACAAAAAAATCAGCTAACCCAGGTATCTATGGAAAACCGACAAGGCAAAGGGATCTCGTTTGCCAGGCGTATCTACAAGCCAAGAATCATCGGCGCGGCCATGTGCTGCCTCAGCGTCACCGCCGCGCTCTACCCGCTGGGGATGCCTGCGTGGGTCTGGGCGGTGCTGCTGGTCAATGGTTTTGTCTGGCCTCATGTGGCGTATCAACTGGCTATCCGGGCCAAGTTTCCCTACAACGCTGAACGGCGCAACCTGCTGTTTGATGCCCTGTTCAGCGGGTTTTGGACCGCAACGCTGCAATTTACGCCGTTGACCAGCGTCACCCTGCTGTCGATGGTAGCCATGAACAACGTGGCCGCCGGCGGCCAGCGTTTGTTGCTAGGCGGGCTGCTGGCCCAATTGTTCGGAGCAGGATTGGCCTGGGTGTTGTTTGGCGTGCAACTGAACCTCAATGTCAGGCTGATAGAGGTGTATGCCTGCCTGCCGATGCTGACGCTCTACCCCATGGCTATCGGCATGGTCTGCTATCAGTTGGCGATAAAACTGTCGGACCACAAACGCACGCTCAGCGCCCTGAGCCGTATCGACAGCCTCACGGAGCTGCTCAATCACGGTTCCTGGAAAGACTTGCTGAACCTCAAGTTCCACAAGTGCCAGCATCAGAAAAGCCACGCCACCATCGCGCTGATCGATATCGATCACTTCAAGCAAATCAACGACACCCACGGCCATATCGTCGGCGACACGGTGCTGCGGCAATTGAGCCTGGAGCTACGGCGCAACCTGCGGGATAACGACCTGGCCGGGCGATATGGAGGCGATGAGTTCTGTGTGATCCTTCCGCAAATGTCACTGGAAAAGGCAGCGCAGCGCATGGAACGCCTGCGGGAAACCTTCTGCAACTATCGCATCCCTCACCTTCCGGAGCTTAAGGTCAGCCTGAGCATCGGCCTGGCGGATTTCCAGCCGGTCTACGACGATGCAGCCAGTTGGCTGAATGCGGCAGACCGTGCCCTGTATGCCGCCAAACACACCGGCCGCAACCGGGTCTGCACCAACACCGACAGGCTAGCGCGCTCGGCCTGATAGTGGCGCAATGACATCTCGTCCGAAATATCCGCGCTTTCCCGCAGAGATACCATAATGCCATTACTGGTCGGCCGCCTAACAAAGGTCCTGTCCTTGGAACGAACTTCTGATCGGGCTGATCACTCTGAACCGGTTGTTCCACCCACACTGCCAGCACACGGAGGCTGGCAATGAGCACGTCAGCCGTAGGGCCTATGCCTTACGGGGGCAGGCGCATAACCACGGATAACCTAAGACGCTTGCTTGCTCGAGCACACCATCATGTTTTTCAACACTCATAAGAAAACGATCGACACCCTGCAACACACCCTCAATCAACAGAACAGCCTGCTGAACGCCATGGAACGCTCCATGGCAGTGATCGAGTTCGACCCGCAAGGCCAAGTGCTGCGGGCCAACGACAACTTTCTCAAAACCTTGCGCTACCGAGCCGACCAAGTGCTGGGCCAACCCCATCGAATGTTTTGCACCACCGCATTCGCCCGCAGCGCCGAATACGCCCAGTTGTGGACGAACCTACGCAGCGGCCAGTTCCAGTCCGGCACGTTCGAACGGGTGGCTGGCGACGGCCAGTCGGTGTGGCTGGAGGCCAGCTACAACCCAGTATGCGATGACACCGGCCGCCTGATCAAAGTGGTCAAGTACGCCATGGACGTCACCCCGCGCCTGCAAAGCGAAAGCGAATCCAACGGCAAACTCGAAGCCATCGGTCGGGCCATGGCAGTGATCGAGTTCAACCTGGACGGCACGGTAATCACAGCCAATACAAACTTCCTGCAACGCATGGGTTATAGCCTGGCGCAGATCCAGGGCCAGCATCACCGTATTTTCTGCGCCCCGAACACCGCCGGCACCCAGGCTTACAGCGATTTCTGGCGGCGCCTGAACCAGGGCGAACTGTTCAGCGGGCAGTTCGAACGCGTGGATAAACACGGCAACACCGTATGGCTCGAAGCCAGTTACAACCCGGTCTACGACGCAGGCGGGCGCCTGTGCAAAATCGTCAAATTCGCCTCGGACGTAACGGCCAGAGTGCAGCAGCACGCCGCCGATGCCGCCAGCGCGGCCCAGGCCTATCACATCTCCATGACCACACGGGACATTGCCGAAAAAGGCGCCGAGGTGATTCAGCAAAGTGCCAGCGGGATGCGCGACATTGCCGTCGATATCGACGGTTCTTCGCACTTGATCGCCAAATTGGGCGAGCGCTCCGAACAGATCACCGCCATCGTCAACACCATTCGCGCGATCGCCGACCAGACCAACTTGCTCGCGCTCAATGCCGCCATCGAGGCGGCCCGGGCCGGTGAGCAAGGACGCGGGTTCGCTGTGGTCGCCGATGAAGTTCGGCAATTGGCGGCGCGCACCAGTGGCTCGACATCCGAGATATCCAGCATGATCGCGATGATCCAGAACGAAACCCGCCAGGCCATCACCAGCATGGACGGCACCCGTGACCGTGCGGCGCTGGGGGTAGACCTGGCCAACCGCGCCGGCGCGGTGATCGTGCAGATCCGTGAGGGCACCAGCGAGGCGGTGCAGGCAGTGAGTGCGTTTGCCAACGTGCGGGGGGCTCACTGAGCCGGGGCTCGGATCATTCATGCAGTAGACAGTCGGCCAGAGCTATAGTGAACCACTGTCTCACCGTTGATGATCCGAGCCTGCCATGACCCCAGATGCCCCTCAAAAAAAACCTGTCGACCACCTGCGTTTCCACCGAGGCCACGCCCACCTGGCGCCGACGTTCGGTAACGACGCCTTCGCACTCAAAGCCGAAGCGTTTGCGCGGTTCTTCGGCACCCCCGCGTTTCTCGGTGCACAAACCCTGATCGTGATCCTGTGGGTGGCCCTCAACGTAAGTGGTATCACCCACTTCGACGTCTACCCATTTATCCTGCTCAACCTGGCTTTCAGCCTGCAGTCAGCTTATGCCGCACCGTTGATCCTGCTGGCCCAGACGCGCCAGGCCGCACGGGACAAGGCCCAGTCCGATGCCGACGCCCAACACCGCGAAGCCTTGGCCATTGCCAACAGCGAGCGCCAGGCCCAAGCCGAGCAAATCACCAAGCAGCTACTGGAATTGCTGGAGCAGAACACCCGGCTGACGGAAATCACCAAACAGCTCTCGGAGCACATCGACAGCCTGACGTGCGAAATGCATGAGCACTTTGTGCGCAAGACTTAGGCTTGCGGCAAGCGCACCTGTTTTCCCAACTCATCGAACAGCGTCACCACTGAGCGCAAGGCCCTGCAATCGGGGCGCGTGAGCAGCCACAGAGCGGTGTCATGCCCGGTCAGCACCGGGCCAAGCGCTTGCAGGCCGCTACCCAGCAGAAAGTCCGGCAGTGCCGCCACCCCAAGCCCCGCCCGCACCAGTTCGGTGACCGACAACATGCTGTTGCAACGATAGCTGGGGCGTACACCCGGCAAGTGCTGGCGGCGCCAGACGACGGTGGGGTGATCGGGCAGAAAATCATCCGGTGCGACCCAGGCCAGTTCCGCCAACTCACAGCCTGCGTGGCGGGCTGCATAGTCGGTGCTGGCGCAGACTTGGTAGGACACACGCCCCAGACAACGGCCGACAAGATGCTCCGGCGGCGTGCGCGTCAGGCGCAGGGCAATGTCGGCATCGCGGCGGCTGAGGTTGGCGAAGTCATTGGAGGTAGTCAGTTCCAGGCTCAGCGCCGGGTAGTCCGGCATGAACTGCGCCAGCGCCGGTAGCAGCAAACCTTGCAGCACGGAGTCGGTGCACGTCAGGCGCACCGTGCCGCTGATCACTTCACCGCCCTGCTCCACGCCGATTCGCGCCGCTTCCAACGCTTGCTCCGCCCGTTCGGCCTGTTGCGCCAAGTTGCTGGCCAGGCCGGTGGGCAGGTAGCCGGCGCGGCTCTTTTCAAACAGCGTCTGGCCCAGCGCCGCCTCCAGTCGCCGCACGGCGCGGAATACCGTGGACACATCCACCCGCAGCAGCGCCGCCGCCCGCGCCAGGCTGCCGCCGCGCACCAGCGCGAGGATCAGAGAGAGATCGGCATAGTCGAGCTGATAGTGCATCGCTGCATTGAGCATGTGTTCAAACGCCAATATTGATTGCGTGGGCGCCAATCTATAGTGCACGCCAGGACACCACAAGCCATGGGACGCCCACGATGAAAGCCAAGCACTTGCACCTCGCCTTGATCGGCGACTACAACCCCGATGTGATTGCGCACCAGGCGATTCCCGTCGCGCTGCAACAGGCTGCCGACCGCCTCGGCGTGCAGGTCCATCCGCAGTGGCTCGACACCGACACCCTCACCGCCGGTTCGCAGTTGCACCGCTTCGACGGTTTCTGGTGCGTGCCCGCCAGCCCCTACCGTGATACCGAAGGCGCCTTGCATGCCATCCGCTTTGCCCGCGAACAGCGGCGTCCTTTCCTCGGCACCTGCGGCGGCTTTCAACATGCCGTGCTCGAATATGCCCGCAATGTACTGGGCTGGGCCGATGCCGAACACGGCGAGCTGGCGCCCCACGCCGCCCGCGTGGTGATCACACCGTTAAGTTGCTCGCTGGTGGAGGCCAGCGATACCGTGCGGTTAGCGTCCTACACCCGTATCGCCGACGCCTACGGCCAATTGGAGATCGAAGAAGGCTATCGCTGCCGCTACGGCGTGAACCCGGACTTCGCCCAGGCCCTATTCGAAGGCGACCTGATCCCTACCGGGCACGATTCGGCCGGGGACCTGCGCGCGGTGGAGCTACTGGATCATCCGTTCTTTGTCGCCACCCTGTTCCAGCCCGAACGTGCAGCGCTCAAAGGCACCCCACCGCCGCTGGCGCTAGCACTGCTCAAGGCCTGCCAGGCGGTGTCGGCATGATCGCTGACACACCGGCGGCGCCCTACTACGCGGTGATTTTCACCTCGCTGCGCACCGAAGGCGATCAAGGCTACAGCCAGGCCGCCATGCGCATGCTCGAACTGGCTCGTGAACAACCGGGGTTTCTCGGGGTGGAGTCAGCGCGAGAGGACGGCCTGGGGATCACCGTGTCGTATTGGGCCAGCGAAGCAGCGATCCTGGCCTGGAAACATCACGCCGAACACCGGGCGGTGCGTGAGCAAGGGCGTAGCACCTGGTACTCGGCGTTTCACACGCGGGTGTGCAAGGTAGAACGGGACTACACCTTTTAGGCGCGAGCCTGGGCCTGCACCAGACTGCGCATGGCGCTGATCTGCGGAATTTCCACCCGGCGCATATACACCCGCAGCGGTTCGGTGATGTTGATGCGATCGTCGATGTTCTGATCGAGCAGCAACTGAATGCGCTCGCGGGACAGGGTCATGGTTTGCCCCGGAGCCGGCAGCCAGACAAATTCGGCGCAGGGGATAATGCCGTCATCGGCCACGTCCATGCCGAACGAGTCTTCGCTGAAACGCACGATGTACTGGCCGGTTTTGCGGTTAAGGCCGACGAAACCGTTGAGTTGGTCGGCGGCCTGGCAGATAAGCTCGGAAGTGATGCGCATGCTAAACCTCACTGAAAAGTCCCACAGGGACTGGAAAGATGGTTTACACGCGTGGCAGAAGTTGCTGTCCTCTGACGGGGCAGCTGCGGGCAAGAGTACTGCAATGCAGGGTAAAAATGCGCAGAAAATTGGCGCGAGCGCACGTTAATGTCGGTTTGGTGATAGCGCCGTTCGCAATCAATTGTTAAAAAGGAGCCCTTCTCAAAGCTACCTCCAAGAAAGGACTTCGCCTATGCCTGCCACGTTCACCAAGAGCGCCTTGCTGCTCGCCCTGATGCTCGGCCTGGGCCACGCACAGGCCGCCGAACCGATCAGCCCGGCTGAATTGGCAACCAACGAAGGCATTCCATACCCCGCCGTGATCGCGCACCGTGGCGCGTCCTACGATGCTCCCGAATCCACTGCCGCCGCTTACAAAGTCGCACGCGACCTGGGCGCCGATTACCTGGAACTGGACCTGCAACGCAGCAAGGACGGCGTACTGTTCGCCCTGCACGACAACAACCTGCAACGCACCACCGATGTGGCCACCAAGTTCCCCGAGCGCAAAGACGCGCCGGCCAATGAATTCACCTGGAAAGAACTGCAAACCCTCGATGCCGGCAGTTGGTTCAACGCTGCCTACCCGGACCGCGCGCGGCCGGGGTTCGTCGGCCTGAAAATCCTCAGCCTGGACGACATCATCAAGATCGCCGAGGGCAACCCGCAGCACAAACCCGGGCTGTACATCGAAACCAAAGAGCCCCAGCAATTCCCTGGCATCGAAGCCGACCTGAAAAACAAGCTGCTGGATAAAGGCTGGTTGAGTTCCGCCGGTTCCAAGCTGGGCAAGAGCAACACCGGTGTGGGTCAGGGCAAGGGCCGCGTAGTGCTGCAAACCTTCGAAACCGCCAGCCTCAAAGAGCTGCAAAAGGAAATGCCGAACACGCCGAAGATCCTGCTGCTGTGGGTAGGCGAAGGCAGTATCGAGCCGAAGTCCAAGCAGACCTTCGCCGAATCCGGCGAGCCAACCAAGGCCGCGTATTACGCCAAGCAAGAACCCAAGGACGCCGCCGAATTTGAAAAGTGGGTGGATCAGGCCAAGAGCCTCGGCGCTATCGGCACCGGCCCATCGGCTCAGCTGACCAACCTGGGCGACCAGAGCTACACCGATCTGGTCAAGCCGGAAATGAACAAGCTGACCCACGATAAGGGCCTGCTGGTCCACGTCTACACGGTGGATGAGCCCGTGGACTTCGACAAAGTGATGAAGGCCGGCGTCGACGGTATCTTCACCAACCGCGCCGCCGAACTGCTGAAGTTCTACAAGCGCTGGCCGTCGTCGAGCGTGCAGGATCTGCTCAACGACTATAAGTACTGAGTGCGCCTTTAAGGATGAGTTAAGTTGCGCCGGTTAATCTGGCGCCACTTAAACAGCTCAACCGAGAAGGAAGCCCACCATGAAAACCCTGACTGCCCTGTTCGCTGCCACTGCCCTGACGTTGACCGCCGGCCTGGCCCAGGCGGACGTTCGCCCGGACCAGATTGAAGGCCTGCTCAAGTCCGGCGAAGTGATGCCATTCGAAAAACTCAACGCCGCCGCCGTGGCCAAACATGCCGGCGCCAGCATCACCGATACCGAGCTGGACCACAAAAACGGCGTACTGGTCTACGAGGTCGAAATGACCGACACCGCCGGTAAAAAGTGGGACGTGACCCTCAACGCCAAAACCGGCGCGGTGCTGGAAGACAAGCAAGACAATTGATCTACCCCTTTAAAAACGCGCTACCTTCGGGTGGCGCTTTTTTATGGGCGCCTTCAAACCGTAATGTCCGCGTCATACAGCCTTGCAATGATTCGCCCACGCGAACCTGTGAAACGTCCTACAGGCGCTTTCTCTGCGAGCCCCCATGAACCACAGCATCGACCACAGCCACCAGGATTCCGATCTGTTTGGCTTGCTCTACGGTTTTCGTTTTCGCCCAGGTGAAAAAGGCGAACAGATTGATTCAGCCACGGCCTTGCAAGCGTTGCAGCAACCGGCCGATCCGGATGAGTTCCTATGGCTGCACCTGAACCTGGCGCACGCCGCCTGCGAGCGCTGGATGAAAGCGCATCTGCAATTGCCCGAGGAGTTTTTTGAGGCGCTGCACGAAGGCTCCCGTTCCACACGGATCGAACATGTCGACTCGGCGTTGCTGGCCGTGGTCAACGACGTGGTGTTCAACTTCAGCAGCATGGTGTCGTCGGATATTTCCACGCTGTGGGTATGCGCGCGCAGCCGCCTGTTGATCAGTGCGCGCCTGCAACCGCTGCACTCGGTGGACAAGTTGCGTTCGTCGGTCAAAGGCGGCGAGCGCTTTCGTTCGCCCCTGGAATTGCTGGTGCATCTGCTGCGCGATCAAGGCGAGGTGCTGACGCAGATCGTGCGCAAAACCAGCATCAGCGTCGACCATATCGAAGACCAGTTGCTCTCCTCGCGCCTGTCTACCAACCGCGCCGAACTGGGCGCCATGCGCCGGGTGCTGGTGCGCCTGCAACGCCTGCTGGCGCTGGAGCCGGGCTCGCTGCTGCGCCTGCTTAATCGCCCGCCACAGTGGTTGCAGAAGGAAGACGTGAAAGAGCTGCGTAAATCCACCGAGGAGTTCGCGCTGATCATCAACGACCTGACGGCCCTGGGTGAGCGCATCAAGTTGCTACAGGAAGAAATCGCCGCCAACCTCAACGAGCAGAGCAACCGCACGTTGTTCACCCTCACCGTGGTGACGGTGCTGGCGCTGCCGATCAATATCATCGCCGGCTTCTTCGGCATGAACGTGGGCGGCGTGCCGCTTTCCCAAGACCCGGAGGGCTTCTGGATCCTGGTGGCGCTGGTGGCGACGTTCACCCTGATTGCCGGGCGCTGGGCATTCCGCAAGCGTAAAGACTACTGAGACGAGTAATCCCGCCGTAGGAACAGACCGACGGTGGCCTCAATTGCTTAAACCATGACTTGACGCAGCATCTCTGTAACATTCTGCAATGATCATGGGCGACATCCTCCTTAATCTGGATGCTCCGGCATGGCCACCCCTTCCCTGACTGCCTCGCTGTCCACCGCAACGGCAGACCCCAAACCTCGGCTGGACAAGAAACCCAGCCTGTTGACCGTGATCATCTTTTTCGCCGTGCTCGCCATGGGCTTGCTGTTCACCGCCTATAGCCTGATGCACGACATGCATGAAATGGGCGCACAGCTCACCACCTGGACGCCTTTCCTCCTGCTGGGCGTGGCACTGCTGATTGCCCTGGGTTTCGAATTCGTCAACGGTTTCCACGACACCGCCAACGCCGTGGCCACGGTGATCTACACCAATTCGCTGCCGCCGCATTTCGCGGTGGTGTGGTCAGGCTTTTTCAACTTTCTCGGCGTGTTGCTTTCCAGCGGCGCGGTGGCGTTCGGCATCATCGCCCTGCTACCGGTGGAGCTGATCCTGCAGGTGGGCTCCAAGGCCGGTTTCGCCATGATCTTCGCCCTGCTGATCGCGGCGATCCTGTGGAACCTGGGCACCTGGTGGCTGGGCTTACCGGCGTCGTCGTCCCATACCCTGATCGGTTCGATCATCGGCGTGGGCGTGGCAAACGCCTTGATGCACGGGCGTGACGGCACCAGCGGGGTGGACTGGAGCCAGGCGATCAAGATCGGTTACGCCTTGCTGCTCTCGCCGCTGATCGGCTTTGTGTTTGCCGCGTTGCTGTTGCTGGCCCTGCGCGCCTTCGTGAAGAACCGCGCACTGTACAAGGCGCCCAAAGGCGACACTCCGCCGCCGTGGTGGATCCGCGGCATGCTGATCGCCACCTGCACCGGGGTGTCGTTCGCCCACGGCTCCAACGATGGCCAGAAAGGTATGGGCCTGATCATGCTGATTCTGGTCGGCACCCTGCCGATGGCCTATGCCCTGAACCGCGCCATGCCCGCCGAGCAATCGTTGCAGTTTGCGGCGGTGGCCGAAGTGACCCAGGCCGCACTGGTCAAATCCGCGTCACAGCCGCTGACCGGCGACCCGCGTGGAGTGCTCTCTGTGTACGTGCGCACCAAGGAAGCCACCCCGGAACTGGTGCCCGCCCTCGCCGCCCTGACCGGTCATATCGGCGATGAAGTCAAAGGCTATGGCTCCCTGGCCAAAGTCCCCGCCGAAGCGGTCGGCAACGTACGCAATGACATGTATTTGGCGAGCGAAACCATCCGCTTGATGGACAAGGGCAAAGTCGGTCACTTCGATGCCGACACCCAAGACAAGCTGCAACTGTTCAAACAGCAGATCGACAATTCCACGCGTTTCATTCCGCTGTGGGTGAAGATCGCCGTGGCCATTGCCCTGGGCCTCGGCACCATGGTCGGCTGGAAGCGCATCGTGGTGACGGTGGGTGAAAAGATCGGCAAGACCCATATGACCTACGCCCAGGGCGCCGCGGCGGAAACCGTGGCAATGCTGACCATCGGCGCGGCAGACATGTATGGCTTGCCGGTGTCGACCACCCATGTGTTGTCCTCCGGCGTGGCGGGCACCATGGTGGCCAATGGCGGCGGCTTGCAGATGAAGACCATCCGCAATTTGCTGATGGCCTGGGTACTGACATTGCCGGCGGCGATTGTGTTGTCCGGCAGCCTGTACTGGCTGTTTACCAACCTGTTCTGACGTACCTTGAGCAAACCTGTGGGTGGTACTGCTGTGGGAAACAGGCTCGTGGTGATGAGTGGGCTTTCTGTGGTGGTGGGCTTGCTGTGGTGAGCGGGCTTGCTGTGGTGAGCGGGCTTGCCCCGCGCTGGGCTGCGAAGCAGCCCCAAATCCAGGCACCTCGGTGTCTCAGCTAAACCATATCGTCTGGAATGGGGCCGCTTCGCAGCCCAGCGCGGGGCAAGCCCGCTCACCACAAAGCCCCCCTCACCCAAACAGGCTTGCTCACCACAGCAACCCCCTTCCCACCAGGGTGGAGCCGGGATTAAACGTGGGTCTGCACCATGGCGGCCAACCAGTCCATAAACACCCGAACACGCAACGGCAAATGCCGTTGCCCGGCGTACAGCAGGGCCACCTCCAACGGCGGTGGCGAGTAGTCCGGCAAGATCGCTACCAATTCACCGCGCGCCAATTCGTCGAGCATGCCCAGGGTCGGCACCTGAATAATCCCGAAACCACCCAGGCAGGCCGACTTGTACGCATCGGTGCTGTTGACCGTCCCCCGCCCCGCCATGGGAATCCGTTGCACCTTGTTGCCTTGCAGGTACTCGAAACCCGCCGAACGTGACCCCAGCGGGCGTACGTAATGCACCAGGTGATGGTCGGCCAAATCGGCCAAGGTCTGCGGCACGCCGAAGCGTTGCAGGTAGGTGGCGCTGGCGCAGTTGATCATCGGCAGGCTGCACAGCGCGCGGGCCACCACGGTTTGATCCGGCTGCGCGCCGATGCGCAATACGCAATCGAACCCTTCGGCGAGCAGGTCGACCTGACGGTCGGTGGCGCTGATTTCCAGCTCGATCAGCGGGTGGGCGTCCATGAACGAGGGCAGCCGCGGCAGGATCACTTCCCGTGCCAGGGCGTTGGGCATGTCCACGCGGATACGCCCGGCCAGTTGGGCTTCGTCCTGGCGAAACAAGCCTTCGAGTTCCTCCATATGCGCCAGTAAATCCTTGCTGCGTTCGTAGAGCACGCGACCGTCCTGCGTCGCTTGGACCTTGCGCGTGGTGCGTTGCAACAAGCGCGCGCCGAGCAGCTCCTCCAGCGCCTGCACATGCTCGGACACCGTGGAACGCGGCAGGCCCAGGCTCTCGCCGGCGCCGGTGAAACTCGACAGTTCGGTGACGCGCACAAAGGTGCGCAGCAGCTCAAGTTTGTTCATGGGATTGTTCGCCTTATCCGGCCAGTGTTTCCGATATAGCGCTGTTTATCACGTTATTACCGGACAAATACACTTCTTCCCACGATCACATCAGAGGACTGCACCATGACCCGTAAAATCGCATTGATCACCGGCGCCAGCCGAGGTCTGGGTAAAAACGCAGCATTGCACCTGGCCGCCCAGGGCGTCGACATCATCGGCACTTACCACAGCAAGGCCGACGAAGCCCAGGCACTGGTGGCGCAGATCGAACAATTGGGCGGGCGCGCGGCGATGCTGAAGCTGGATGTGAGCCAGAGTGCCACGTTCGGTGATTTTGTCGGCGATGTGGCTGGCGTGCTGAAAGAGGTTTTCGCACAGGATCGCTTTGATTTTCTGATCAATAACGCCGGCATCGGCATCCACGCCAGCTTCGCCGAAACCACCGAAGCACAGTTCGACCAACTGCTGGCGATCCAATTCAAGGGCCCGTTTTTCCTGACTCAGAAGCTACTGCCATTGATCCGCGACGGCGGTCGCATCCTCAACGTGTCCAGCGGCCTGGCGCGCTTCAGCCTGCCCGGTTATGCGGCTTACGCGGCCATGAAAGGCGCCATGGAAGTGCTGACCCGCTACCAGGCCAAGGAGTTGGGCAGCCGTGGCATCAGCGTCAACATCCTCGCCCCTGGCGCCATTGAAACCGACTTCGGCGGCGGTGCCGTGCGCGATAACGCTGACCTCAACGCAATGGTCGCCAGCAACACCGCCCTGGGCCGCGCGGGCTTACCGGACGATATCGGCGGGGCCATTGCCAGCCTGCTTGCCGACGGTAGTCATTGGATCACCGGTCAGCGGATCGAGGCGTCGGGCGGCATGTTTCTGTAAGAAACGCTCGCGCAGCACGTCATAGCCCCAGTGATACACATAGGTGTACGGCAGGAAAAACAGCAGTACACCTATGTCCAGCATCAACGCCTGCATCAGGCTGATATTCAGCCACGCCGCAATCAACGGCACCGCGACGATAATCAGCCCGCCTTCGAACAGCAGCGCATGCAGCACCCGCGTCCAAGCGCCGCCCGACAGTTGCAGGCGCGCTTTGAGGCGGTCGAACAGGCTGTTGAACACAATGTTCCAGCTCAGCGCCAGCAGGCTGAGGCCCAAGGTCACCGTGCCCATTTCCAAGGCCGGTCGCCCAGTGATCCAGACCAGCAGCGGCGTGCAGATCAACAAGGCCAACCCTTCAAAGCCCAAGGCTTGGCCAACACGTTCAGTCATCGATTTGGTGGGGTGCATAACCCGGCTCCGTGCGTAACGAGAGTTGCCATGGTTACTCAGCGGATCGATACTTCATAACCAATAACCATCGATCAAGGCGATAGTCATGGCTTCACATGAAGTGCTGCAGGCATTTGTCCAGGCGGCGACCCAAGGCTCGTTTTCGGCAGCGGCGCGCAAGCTCGGCAAGAGCCAGTCCACCGTCAGCGCAGCGGTGGCGAGCTTGGAGATCGACCTGGATGTGGAGCTGTTCGACCGCAGCAGTCGCAAACCCACACTGACCCCGGCGGGCCATGTGTTGCTGCAACGCGCCGAGCAGGTGTTGGAAGCCAATAGCCGGCTGGCCCTGACGGCGAGTCAGTTGGCCCAGGGGCTGGAGCCGAAGCTGAGTATCGCCATGTCGGACACCTACCAGTCCGACCGTTTCGAGGCCGCCCTCAGCGCGTTCGAACGACGCTACCCCGACCTTGAGCTGGAATGCCTGATCGCCGAATGCGAAGACCTGATCGCCTTGGTGCAGAGCGGCCGTGCGCAGATCGCATTTATTGAACACCAGGACCTGTACCCGCCGGACCTGACCTGCGCGCCCGTGGAGGAACGCACGGAAATCGCCCTGTTCGTATCCCCCAAGCATCCGTTGGCCAGCCTCGACACCCTCACCGCGCACGCCCTGCAACAGCATCGCGAACTGCGCCTGGCAAGCATCATCAATCCGAATGAAACCCGCGCCAGCGGACGTGTCTGGTCGGCCCCCAGCTACCTGATGCTGCTGGAAATGGCTCAGTTGGGTTTCGGCTGGGCACCGATTCCGCGCTGGTTGGTGGAGCGGTTTGGCGGCGGGCAATTGGTGGAACTTAAGGCACGCGGCTGGCCGCGCTCAGTGGCGGTAGATGCGTTGTGGTCGCGGCACCATCCGCCAGGGCCGGCGGGGAGTTGGTTGTTGGGCAAGATGCTCGAATGATATTTCTAGGGCATTGAAGCGCTGACAAGTTGAGCCAGGCGTTGTTCGAGGAAGGCCTTTTCGGGGGCCTGTTGGGTCAGTGACAGGGCTTTTTCATACGCAGACCGCGCTTCTTTCAACCTTCCCAGTTGCCGGCAGAACTCGCCCCGGGTCGCGTGCGCCAAGTGATAATCCTGCAACTCCCCGCGCGCCAGGATCCCATCGACCTGCTGCAACCCCGCCAGCGGCCCGTCGCGCATGGCCACCGCCACCGCCCGATTCAGCGCAATCACCGGCGACGGCAGCAGGCCCAGCAACACGTCGTACAGCCCGACGATCTGCGGCCAATCCGTCTGAGCCGCGTGAGGCGCTTCGGCATGTACGGCAGCGATCGCTGCTTGCAGGCAATACGGGCCAAACCCTCGGGTGCTCAGCGCTCGCTGCACCAGCGCGCAGCCTTCGGTGATTAACGACGCGTCCCAAAGCGTGCGGTCCTGCTCATCCAGCAACACCAGCTCGCCACTCGCCGAGGTGCGCGCCGCACGGCGGGATTCGTGCAGCAGCATCAACGCCAGTAAGCCCATTACTTCCGGCTCCGGCAGCAACGCCAGTAACAGCCGCCCGAGGCGAATGGCTTCGCCGCTCAATTCGTCGCGGGTGAGGTTTGCGCCGATGGACGCCGAATAGCCCTCGTTGAACACCAGGTAAACCACGCGCAGCACGCTGTCGAGGCGCTCCGGCAGTTCCGCCAGGGATGGCACCTGATAAGGAATGTTCGCCTCGCGGATCTTGGCCTTGGCCCGCACGATGCGCTGGGCGATGGTGGTGGGTGTGCTCAGGAAGGCTCGGGCGATTTCTTCGGTGGTGAGGTCGCAGATCTCGCGCAAGGTCAACGCAGCCTGGGCATCCGGCGCCAGCGCCGGGTGGCAGCAGGTGAAGATCAGGCGCAGGCGGTCGTCTTCCACGTCTTCGACACTCCACTCAGCCGCTTCCAGCGCGTCGGCCTGCGCCTGCGATAACGGCGTAAAACGCGCCTGGCGGCGTAAGCGATCGATTGCTTTGAAACGGCCGGTGGAGATCAGCCAGGCCCGTGGGTTGTCGGGCAGACCGTCCTGGGGCCAACGTTCGAGCGCGACGGAAAACGCCTCGTGCAGGGCTTCTTCGGCAAGGTCGAAATCCCCCAGCAGGCGAATCAACGTCGCCAGGACGCGTCGCGATTCGCTGCGATAGAGGGCCTCGATAGAGTGGCTGTTCAGAGCGCCAACTCGCGTACGGGCCGCACCTCGACGCTACCGACCCGTGCCGCCGGAATGCCACCGGCCACCTGCAGCGCTTCGTTCAAATCCCGCGCTTCGATCAGGTAGAAACCGGCTAGCTGCTCCTTGGTTTCGGCGAATGGCCCGTCGGTGATCGATAAGTGGCCATTGCGCTTACGCACGGTGGTGGCGCTGGCCACAGGTTGCAGCGGCTCGGCGGCCAGCATGCGACCACTGGCCTGAATGGCCTGGGCGTAGGCAAGGCACTCCGGATCTTTTGGGCTGTCGGGTGAGCTATGCAGCAACGTTTCGTCGCTGTAGATCAGGCAGAGGTATTTCATGGATATCTCCGTTGTCGGAATGCTGACTATAGTTCGCGCAGCTCAAGGTTTCAGGTCGAACAGTGCGGTGCCTTTCTCCATATCGAAGGGGGCCGACCAATGCTCATGCACCACTTTCCACTGGCCCGCGATGCGCTGATAACCGGCGGTGACGCGCATCCAGCAGGCCTTCAACTCACCGTCCGGGCCGGTCCCGCCGCAGTGCGCCAGCCAGTGGGCAAACGCGCTGTCGGCCGCCTCGACGATGCGCAATTGATGAAACTCGAAAATCCCCGGGCCTGGGCAGTGCTTCATGCATTCTTCCCAATGGGCGCGGTAGGCGGCTTTACCCTTGAATTGCAGAGCATTAACGGCGTCGAATGAGACGATATCGTCGGCGTAATAGCTGACAATTTTGTCGATATCGCGGCTTAGGACGGCATTTTTCCATTCTTCGATCAGGCGGTTGACTGCGGTGCTCATGGCGATAACTCCTTGGGGTGGAAAATCCGAAAGTCACCCTTAGTCGAACGCGTATTAGGCAAATCGACAGCCTGCTGAAAAATAATTTCGCCCCCATCAAACCCGATAGACTGCGGCCCTACTTGCAGCCCTTCGGATACCCTCGATGCATACCCGCCTGGTCGCCTATGGGGCACTGACTGACCTGCAACAACAGCAGCTCAATGCCATCGAAGTTCATCCTGAGCAACTGCCGTTTTGCGGCGATATGTATTGCGCACTCAATAGCCTGTTGGCTAAACCCAGCCCCGGCGTGAAAGGCTTTGCGCTGTTGGCCGACGACGTCCCGGTGGCCTTCCTGTTGCTTAAACGCCCTCCCTGTCTGCCCCACTGGGCCGACGCACACAGCGCCACTCTGCATGCCTTGCAGGTGGACCGTCGGCAACAGGGCCGTGGGTTCGGCAAGGCGTGCCTGCTGGCACTGCCGGCGGCGGCGCTTGAAGCATGGCCGCAGATCAAGGGGTTGGAGTTGTCGGTGGACACGGACAACGTGGCGGCGATGGGCTTGTATCTGGGGCTCGGCTGGGTAGACAGCGGTGAGGCGTACAAGGGGCGGGTTGGCTATGAGCGCAGATTGAGCCTTGCACTTTAATCCGCAGTAATGGATGTCACGTAAACATGCCGTTCAGACGCGTGTGTCATGTTTACGCGACAGGGGCGCTCAACTCAGCCGCGCTTTTCGACCGGCACCCAGACCTCCACCGTGCCCGTACCTTTTTTCACATCGAAATCGGCGCTGTAGCGCTCGAAATCCGCGCCGGCCACTTTGAACCCGGAATGTGGCAGCCATTCGAACATGATGCGTTCGTAGGTTTGCGCCAGCGCCTGAACCGCGCCGTAATGCGGGAACACCGCGTAGCGGCGGGCCGGAATTTCGACGTACTTGAAGTTGCTCGGCACGTCATCCTTGCTCGGCACTTGCACCCCGGCCAGGTAATCGAACTCATCGTGGTGAGGGTTGTGACACACCCCATAGGTCACGCCGCCGGTACGTCGCTTGATCTCTTTGATGCAGCTGTCGAATAACTCCCACAAGCGTGGAATATCGCCCACGGTCGCCTTGGAATACCGCCCTTGCACCCCTGCGATCACCATGGCATTGCCTTCTTCCATGCGCGGTTCCAACGGTTGTTTTGTCTGCTGATCCATACGAACAGTCTCCTTCTTATGAGGGAACAAACCCGCATCGAGTATAGGGGCATACCCGGACTGTACTCCATGCAGAAAATTTTCCTACGGATCTGGACAACTTGCCATCACCGACCGTATTGTCTGCCCCGCAGGCCACCGCAGTGGCCAACGTCGCTCGGACGGTTCCGGGCGCTTACGTACTCTCGAGGCAACAATGGCCGAACAAGGTTCGCCGCGCCGCTTTGCGCGCATCGATCGACTCCCCCCTTACGTGTTCAATATCACTGCCGAGCTGAAGATGGCTGCGCGTCGGCGCGGCGAAGACATCATCGACTTGAGCATGGGTAACCCCGACGGCGCCACGCCGCCGCACATCGTTGAAAAACTCGTGCAAGTGGCCCAGCGTGAAGACACCCATGGTTACTCCACCTCCAAAGGCATTCCGCGCCTGCGTCGAGCGATTTCGCACTGGTACAAAGACCGTTATGAAGTGGACATCGACCCCGAGTCCGAAGCCATCGTCACCATTGGTTCCAAGGAAGGCCTGGCGCACTTGATGCTGGCCACCCTGGATCAAGGCGACACCGTGCTGGTGCCCAACCCCAGCTACCCGATTCACATCTACGGTGCCGTGATTGCCGGCGCCCAGGTGCGCTCGGTGCCGCTGGTGCCTGGCGTGGATTTCTTCGCCGAGCTGGAACGGGCGATCCGCGGTTCGATCCCCAAGCCGAAAATGATGATCCTCGGTTTCCCGTCCAACCCCACCGCGCAGTGCGTGGAGCTGGATTTTTTCGAGCGGGTCATCGCCCTGGCCAAGCAGTATGACGTGCTGGTGATCCATGACCTGGCCTACGCCGATATCGTCTATGACGGCTGGAAAGCTCCGTCGATCATGCAGGTACCGGGCGCCAAGGACATTGCGGTGGAGTTTTTCACCCTGTCCAAGAGCTACAACATGGCCGGCTGGCGCATCGGCTTTATGGTGGGCAACCCGGAACTGGTCAACGCCCTGGCGCGGATCAAGAGTTACCACGACTACGGCACCTTCACCCCGCTGCAAGTGGCGGCGATTGCGGCATTGGAAGGCGACCAACAGTGTGTGAAAGACATCGCCGAGCAATACCGACAGCGCCGCAACGTATTGGTCAAGGGCCTGCATGAGTTGGGCTGGATGGTAGAGAATCCGAAGGCGTCGATGTACGTGTGGGCCAAAATTCCCGAGCAGTATGCCGCCATGGGCTCGTTGGAATTTGCCAAGAAGCTGCTGCTGGAAGCCAAGGTGTGCGTGTCACCGGGGATCGGCTTTGGCGAGTATGGGGATGATCATGTGCGCTTCGCGCTGATCGAGAACCAGGACCGCATTCGCCAAGCGGTGCGTGGGATTCGCGGGATGTTCCGGGCGGATGGGTTGATCCAGAAAGCCTGAGCCATTCTGTTGCAGAAATGAGTTAAACATGTGGGAGGGGGCTTGCTCCCGATAGCTGAGTGTCAGTCACTGCATCAAGTGACCGATCCACCGCTATCGGGGGCAAGCCCCCTCCCACATTTGATTGGGTTTTCACCCTTGCCTTGTGGTGTGCCTGTTAGACCACCAACGACAGCAACATAATGAAGATCAACGCCACTACGGACAGGATGGTTTCCATCGCGGTCCAGGTCTTGAACGTCTCGGCCACGGTCATGTTGAAGTACTGCTTGACCAGCCAGAACCCCGCATCGTTGACGTGAGACAGGATCAACGAACCCGCCCCCGTCGCCAGCACCAGCAACTCGCGGTTAACCCCCGGAATCATGCCCACCACCGGCACCACAATGCCGGCGCCAGTAATGGTGGCCACGGTGGCCGAACCGGTTGCCACGCGAATCACCGCCGCCACCAGCCACGCCAGCAGGATCGGGTTGATCTGCGCGGTGACGGCCATATGCCCGATAACATCGCCCACGCCGCTGGTCACCAGCATCTGCTTGAAGCCACCACCGGCACCGATGATCAGGATGATCGCGGCGGTCGGCGCAAGGCTGGCGTCGAGCAGTTTGAGGATCTGCTTGGAGTGGATGCCCTGACGCGCACCGAAGGTATACAACGACAGCAACAGTGCCAGCAGCAACGCGGTGATCGGGTGACCGATCATGTCCATCCAGTTACGCACGACGTGGCCTTCGGCGAAGGCGATGTCGGCAAAAGTTTTGAGCAGCATCAGGAACACCGGCAGCAGCACGGTAACCAGCGTGATGCCAAAGCTCGGCAGGTCTTTGCTTTCCGGCTCGCGGGCCAGTTGATCCACCAGTTCCTGGGACGGGTTGCCCGGGATGTACTTGGCGATAAACGTACCGAAGATCGGGCCGGCGATGATGGCGGTCGGCAGTGCGACGATCAGGCCGTACAGGATGGTCTTGCCGATGTCCGCGCCAAACACGCCGATGGCCAGCAGCGGGCCCGGGTGCGGCGGCACCAGGCCGTGCACCGCCGATAGGCCGGCGAGCAGCGGGATGCCGATTTTAATCAGCGACACACCGGTGCGGCGCGCGACGATAAACACCAGCGGGATCAGCAGTACAAAGCCGATCTCGAAGAACAACGGAATGCCCACCAGGAACGCGGCGAACATCATGGCCCACTGGACTTTTTCCTTGCCGAAGGCGCGGATCAAGGTCTGGGCGATCTGATCGGCACCGCCGGACTCGGCCATCATTTTGCCGAGCATCGTGCCCAAGGCGAGGATGATGCCGACAAAGCCGAGCACACCGCCGAAACCGTCTTGGAACGCCTTGATGATCTTGTCCACGGGCATGCCCGAGGTCAGGCCAAGAAAGCCCGCCGCGATGATCAACGCAATAAAGGGGTGAACCTTGAACCGGGTGATCAATACGATCAACCCGATAATAGTGACTACTGCATCAAGCAGTAGGTAGGACTCGTGGGACATGCCAAACATGGGGGTCTCTCCTGTTTGTTGTTGTTATTAAAGCGGGTGTTGAATTCACTGCCGGGGATAGCGCTATCTTGTCCGGCAAAAAATTATTTGGATGGTTCAAAACCGTGCTGACGCCACCAGGCATCGGTCTGCTCGGCCAGTTGCTCGACGCTGTCGTCGCTGGCGTTGAGGGCCAGGGTCAGTGGCTCGCCTATGGGCGATTCGAGGGTGGCGAACTGGCTGTCGATCAGGCTGGCGGGCATGAAATGGCCGGGGCGGTGGGACACGCGGTCGGCGGCCACTTCACGGGTCAGCTCCAGAAACACGAAACCCAGGCCCGGCGCGGCTTCGCGCAGGTGGTCCCGGTATTTTTTCTTAAGGGCCGAGCAGGTCAGTACCGGGTGTTGACCGGCCTTGAGCGAGCGGCGCAGCTCATCGCAGAGGATATCGAGCCAGCCGGCGCGGTCGTCGTCGTTGAGGGGGTGGCCGGCACTCATCTTTTCGATGTTCGCGGCAGGGTGAAAGCTGTCGCCTTCAATGGCGGTGGCGCCGTTGAGGCGGCACACGGCCTCGCTGACACTGGTCTTGCCGCAGCCGGCAACACCCATGATGACCAGGGCGGTAACAGGTTGACTCATGAAACACCTCAGGACGCAGATAGCGCTACCTTTGCACGCTGTAAGGCTAGTGCAAAAACAGGCTTTTCCCGCGCCGTCTTGTCTTTTTTTATGGAGTGACGCGTGCATCCGCTCCAACGGTTTGAACAGGATCAGGCAACCCAACGTTCAAGTATTTGCAGCCTTTTGGAGACAGCGCTACCTTAGTGCCTCGATTTTTGTTTGGCAAGCCGCCTGATGACCTCTAAGAACGATAAAAAACTACGCACCACAGGGCGCCCCACCCTCAACGAAGTCGCCCGCCTGGCCGGCGTCAGCCCCATTACCGCCTCACGCGCCTTGCGCGGCATCAGCACCGTAGCGACGGAGTTGGTGGAGAAAGTCCAACAGGCCGCTGCTGAATTGAACTACGTGGTCAACCCCGCTGCCCGCGCACTGGCCTCGGCCCAGAGCCATTCGGTGGTGGTGCTGGTGCCCTCGCTGTCCAACCTGCTGTTTATCGAAACCCTCGAAGCCATCCACCAGGTGCTGCGGCCCAAAGGCTTCGAAGTGTTGATCGGCAACTCCCACTACTCGCGCGACGAAGAAGAAAACCTGCTGCGCAATTACATGGCTTACCAGCCCCGTGGCTTGCTGCTGACCGGCTTCGACCGCACCGAAAGCGCCCGACGGATGGTCGAGGCCAGCAACGTGCCCTGCGTCTACATGATGGACCTGGACCCGAATGCCGGCGTGAACTGCGTGGGTTTCTCGCAACTGGCCGCCGGCGAAACGGCGGCGGCGCACTTGATCGCCCGTGGGCGCAAGCGCCTGGCCTACATCGGCGCGCAGCTGGACCAACGCACCCTGCTGCGCGGCGAAGGCTTTCGCCGTGCGCTGCAACAGGCCGGCCTGTACGACCCCGCCTTGGAACTGCTGACTCCGCGCCCCTCCTCTGTGGGCCTGGGCGGCGAATTGTTCCTGCAGTTGCTGGCCAGCCATCCGGAGGTGGACGCGATTTTCTTCGGCAACGACGACCTGGCCCAGGGCGCCTTGCTCGAAGCCCTGCGCCATAACATCAAAGTGCCGGAACGCGTGGCAGTGCTGGGCTTCAACGACTTGCCCTCCTCGTCCTTCATGGTGCCGCGCCTGAGCAGCATCAGCACCCCGCGCGAAGCGATTGGCCGGCGTGCGGCGGAGCATTTATTGACGATCATGGCGGGCAACAAGATCGCCAAGCCGGTGGTGGATATGGGGTTTGAGTTGCGGGTGCGGGAGAGTACGTAGGACGGGTGTAGGAAGCGGCTGACATTGCGTTAAGCGTCTTGCCCGGTTGCCTACGCTTACGCCAGAATCCGCCGGCTTGTGCGCCTGGAGGGCGGTCTTTAAGGTTTGCCGGTCGCTGAATTTCTCGGTGATCGGGTTTAGTAGCCCGCGCTTCCCAACACAAGATGCATGAGCCAATCGATGCTTGATGGTGGCTGTGCGCAGGGCGCCTTCGGGTGCGCCGGGTTGTGTGGGATACCGGTCTACTAACCTGCGTACAGCTGCCACCCTCGTTTAGTAGCGATGAGGTATCAGCCCATATCAGGTTCTTCAACATGCCAAGCCCACATCCCGCGCATACGCTTTTCACCGTCACCCCCGATGCCCCCACCGAAACCCTGCTGATCAACAGTTACGAAACCGTCTGTTCCGTCAGCACCTTGCTGCTCAACCTGTCCGATGACCTCACCGGCAAACACCGCGATATCGCCTTGGCCATTTATCAATTGAGTGAGCTGAGCGTATTGCTGGTCGGCAAAGCCATGGATCAGCATACCCCGCGCTGTTGAGCGCTTAACCGTTCAGCCGGTGGGAAGGGGCTCGCTCCTCTCACCTTTTCAACCGTGCCGCGTGGAAATATCGCCGTAACCTGCCGCCCCTGCTAGATTGTCCTTCTCTCCATCGCCAGGAAAGCACCATGGGACACTCACTGAAAATCTTGGGCCGCACGTCGTCCATCAACGTGCGCAAAGTGCTCTGGACCTGCCAGGAACTGGGCATCGACTACGTGCGTGAAGACTGGGGCATCGGCTACACACCCACCCAATCCGCTGAGTTCATGGCCCTGAACCCCAACGCCCAGGTGCCGGTGCTGATCGATGACCACGGCGTGTTGTGGGAATCCAACACCATTTGCCGTTACCTGGTCGGCCTTTACCAACGGCATGATCTGCTGCCCGCCGAGCCCGCGCCCCGGGCCCGGGTGGAGCAGTGGATGGACTGGCAGGCCACCGAGCTGAACCCGTCATGGGGCTACGCGTTCCACGCCTTGGTGCGCAAAAACCCGGACTATCAGGACCCGCAACGTATCCAGGCCGGCGTGCAGGGCTGGAACGACAAGATGGCCATCCTCGAACAGCAGCTGGCCACGACGCAGGCCTACGTCGCCGGCGATGAGTTCACCCTGGCCGACATCCTTATCGGCCTGTCGGTGCACCGCTGGCGCATGACGCCGATGGAGCATCCGCATTTTTCGGCGGTGGCGGCCTATTACGAAAGGCTCAGCCAGCATGCGGGCTTCAAGGCGTTCGCCCTGGACGGGCATAATTGATTGTTGCGCCATAAAATCTTGAGCCATAAGCGGTAAACGCAATAAATCGCCAAATATGCCCGGCGTGCCCTGCCATTTAACAAGCAGCGATTTCCGTTAGCCAGCTAAGATTCCAGGTCCTGCACCTGGAATCGCTCACCATGTCCACACTCGCCGCTTCAACCACAGACGGCATCAACCCGCTGCGTGCCGCCCATATCAGCGCACGCATCGACCGCCTGCCCGCCGTCGCTACCGTCTGGCGCTTGGTGGCGCTGCTGTCCATCGGTGGTTTTTTTGAGCTGTATGACCTGTTCCAGACCGCCTATATCAGCCCCGGCCTAATCAGCGATGGGATTTTTCACACCGGCAGTGAAGGCGTGTTCGGTTTCTCCGACCAGGCCGCATTCGCCTCGGCGACCTTTCTGGGCCTGTTCCTTGGCGCCAGCCTGCTCAGCCCGATTGCCGACCGCTTCGGGCGTCGTGCGATCTTCACCTTTGCGCTGATCTGGTACACGGTGGCCACGGTGTTGATGGGTATCCAAACATCCGCCCTGGGCATTGTCGGCATGCGTTTTCTGGTGGGGATCGGCCTGGGCATCGAACTGGTGACCATCGACGCTTATCTTTCGGAACTGGTGCCCAAGCGCATGCGCAGTTCGGCGTTTGCCTTCGCATTTTTTATCCAGTTTCTGTCGGTCCCGGCGGTGGCGTTGATGTCGTGGTGGCTGGTGCCCCAGGCGCCGTTCGGCATCGCCGGTTGGCGCTGGGTGGTGCTGAGCAGCGCGGTGTTTGCGTTATTTATCTGGCAACTGCGCAAGCGCTTGCCGGAGTCACCGCGCTGGCTCGCGCAACAAGGCCGCTTCGACGAGGCCGGACAGATCATGGACAGCCTGGAGGCGCGCTGCCGCAAGGATCACGGTAAACCGCTGGACGAGCCCGAGCCAGAGGCCGTCAGCGTGCAGGGCAGCGGGCGCTTTGCCGATATCTGGCAACCGCCGTATCGGCGCCGGGCGTTGATGCTGATCGTGTTCCATGTGTTCCAGGCCATCGGCTTTTTCGGCTTTGGCAATTGGTTGCCGGCGCTCTTGTCGGGTCAGGGCGTGAGTGTGACCCACAGCCTGCTGTACGCCTTTATCATCACCCTCGCCTACCCGCTGGGGCCATTGCTGTTCGTGAAGGTGGCCAACCGCTTTGAAAACAAGTGGCAGATCGTCGGCTCGGCCATGGGCGCAGTGATCTTCGGCAGCCTGTTCGCACTACAGACCACGGCGGTAGGGCTGGTGTTCTGCGGCGTGATGATCACCTTCTGCAATGCCTGGCTGAGCTTCAGTTATCACTCGTACCAGAGCGAACTGTTCCCCACCAATATCCGTGCGCGGGCGGTGGGGTTCTGTTACTCGTTCAGCCGCTTGTCGACGGTGTTCAGCAGCCTGCTGATCGGGTTCATCCTCGAACACCTGGGCACACCGGGGGTGCTGGCATTTATCGCCAGCAGCATGCTGATTGTGATGATCACCATCAGTTGGTTCGGACCACGCACGCGCAACCTGGCCCTGGAACATATCGCCCATTGACGGCAACGATTGGCCGTTGGCGGGATAAGTGTTGCCGCCGATGGCGCGCCGACCCAGCAAAACCGGGGGTCTGGCACTCGGCATGTTATTTGCTCCAGCTGTGGCACCGAACATTACACAGGTGACCGATCATGCTGGTAAACAACAACACCCAAGCCGTGTCGACCGTTCAACAGATCAAGCGACCCGACATGGACCCCGCCAACGCCGCCGCCAGCGCGCTGTACAGCGGCGCCCTGCAAGCGGCGCAGCAAAGCGTGACCGTACCGGCCGCGCAGAAGGAATTGGACAAGGCCGCCGACCGTATCGATGAAGCTTTCGCCAAGACCCGCGTGCAATTACAGACAGCCAGTACCGCCAGTGAAGTACCGGCAACCAACTCGGCTTCCGGGGCTCGCGCGGAATTCACTGACTATATGAGCAAATCCCCTGCCGAACGCATCCGCGAGCAATTGCTCAAGGAACAAGGGCTGACCGAGGCGGATGTGCAGAATATGTCCCAGGAAAAGCAGGACGCGATTTCCAAGCAAGTGGCTGAACGCTTGAAGCAGCAACAGGAACAACAAGTAGCGGCAAAGACAGCTGAGCCTCAGGCGCGAACGTTGAAAGAAACCCTGGCGGCCATCTGACGTCACTGGCCGCGAGTTTTTTGCTCGCGAAGCCTCCAAGAACGCTGCGTTCATCCAGCATGATCGTGTCGTCGAATGGCTTCGCGAGCCTGCTCGCACCTGAGCGAGCAGGCGTTTGCTGATTAGTGCCCGAACAGACCTGTTTCGGATTTCTTGGCTTTCTTGTCTGCGCGTTTTTCATCGGCGGTCTTTGCCGGTTTTTTCTTCGCGGCTTTCTTTGAATCCATGCCTTTAGCCATGCTGCGTACTCCACTGTGAAGGGATGCAGCATTGCGTATACCACCTATTGCCCGGCAGAAGGCGCTTATAATCTTGGCCCCCATCACGACGCCTGCTTGAATACCATGCCCGAGTTGCCCATTGATCCACTGCCAGAGCCCCTATGGCCGCTGCTGAACAAGTTTTACCGCCGCCACGATTCATCGATGAAGGCGCTCAAGGGCGGGCGTTTATGGGTGGCGCGCGATGGCGACATTGTCGCCGGGTTGTGCCTGACACCCGTGGTGGGCGGGCAGTGGCTGACCGGCGTGTTTGTGGCGCCGGATTATCGCAGCCAGGGTTTGGCGACGCGGTTGATCCTTGAGGCAGTGGCGTCAGCCGAGGGCACGGTATGGTTGTTGTGCCATCCTGACTTGGAGCGGTTGTATCAGCGGATAGGCTTTACCCAGGACACGCGATTGCCGCAGTCCCTCGGCGAGCGGCTGGTGCGTTACAAGCGCAACAAACCGATGATCGCGATGGGCTTGGAATCGGGAGTGAGGCCGCCCTCGGATAGCAGGTGACCGAGAGGGAATGGGCCCATGCTTTTTGTCTGGCACACCGCGGTGTCTGGAGAGAGGGCCGCTTCGCGGCCCGGCGCGGGGCAAGCCCGCTCACCACAACCACTTAATGGCCGATCCCGTGTGGTGCGCAGGCTTGGATTTTGTGTAGCTAACTAAGGCTATTGGGAAAGCCCCTTTTTCCACATGCTGATCGGCATTTCTTTGGTTAATCCGCCGTGGCGGGATCCAACTCCGGGAACATCACGTCGATGAAGCCGAACTTGCTGAAGTCGGTGATGCGCGATGGGTATAACCGGCCGATCAGATGGTCGCATTCGTGTTGCACCACCCGCGCATGGAAGCCATCGGCAAAGCGCACGATAGGCTCGCCCTTGGGATCGAAACCTTCATAACGGATCTGCTGGTAGCGGTTCACCGCACCGCGCAGGCCAGGCACCGACAGGCAACCTTCGAAGCCCTCTTCCAGCACCGGGCTGAGTGGCGTGATCAGTGGGTTGATCAGGATGGTCTGGGGCACGGCCGGTGCGTCCGGGTAGCGCTCGCTGCTCTCAAAACCGAAGATCACCAATTGCAGATCCACGCCGATCTGCGGCGCGGCAAGGCCTACACCGCCCACATGCTCCATGGTCTGGAACATGTCATCAATCAGTTGCCACAGTTCGGGGCTGTCGAACATTTCCGGCGGAACCGGAGGGGCGATGCGTAGCAAGCGTTCATCGCCCATTTTCAGGATTTCACGGATCATTAATCAGGCTTCGTCAGTAGTGGGCTTAATGGAATGGTCACGGCCAAGGCCGGAAACATGTTGTTTCTCATGGACCGGCGGCTCATCGAAATCCTTGGCCCCCGGTTCCTTGCCTTCGGCTGACATGTGTTCAATCACCGCATTCATCTCCGCGCCCAGCAACAGCACGGCGGATGATATGTAAAAGTATAGGAGCAGCACGATGATCGCACCGATGCTGCCGTACATGGCGTTGTAATCGGCGAAGGTCTTGACGTAGTAGCCAAACCCCAGCGAGGCAATGATCCACACCACCACCGCCAGTACGGAACCGGGGGTGATAAAGCGAAATTTCTGTTCGACATCGGGCATCACGTAGTACATCAGCGCCACGGCGAACATCAGCAGAATCACGATCAGCGGCCAACGCACGATGGTCCACAGGGTGACCACGAATTCCTGCATGCCGATCTGCCCGGCCAGCCACTCCATCACCTGTGGGCCGAGCACCATCAGCGCGGCGGCGGCGAGTAACATCCCGGCGATGCCTACGGTGTAGAAGATCGACAGCGGAAAACGCTTCCAGATCGGCCGACCTTCGACCACATCGTAGGCGGCGTTCATGGCGCTCATCATCAGGCGCACGCCGGCCGAGGCCGTCCACAGCGCGATCACGATACCCACCGACAGCAGGCCACCCTTGGATTGCTGCAACTGGTCGATCACCGGATTGACCTGCTCCAACGCCTGGGGCGGCAGCACCAGCTCCGATTGCAGGCGTAGCCAACTGAAGAAGTCCGGCAGGTGCAGAAAACCAATCAGCGCAATCAAAAACAGTAGGAACGGAAACAGCGAGAACAGCATCTGGTAAGCCAGCGCCGAGGCATAGGTGGGCATTTCGTCGTCGACGAATTCCTTGACGGTGCGCAACAGCACTTTGTGCAGCTTGAGACCATCAAGTACTGGAAAAATCATAGCGTCTCCTTTCGCCGCAAAGAGGATAAGGTCATGGGCGACTCAAGGGCCGTTTTCTACATCAAAGTAGCCCATCTGGCGACTTTGAAACAATTTCCAAACTTTAGTTGCAGCAGGCGACACAAAAACGGCCATCCGTGGATGGCCGCAGGACGGCGAGTTCACACCCGCCAAAGCCAGCGTTACTTGGTGGCTTTTTTAACGGCATCTTTGGTTTTGCCGACCGCCTGCTGAGCTTCGCCCTTCTTCTCTTGGACGACGCCTTCGGCGCGCATTTTGTCGTTATCGGTGGCTTTGCCGACACCTTGCTTAATGTTGCCGACCGCTTCGTTGGCCAAGCCTTTTGCCTTATCCGCTGTGCTGCCCATGGTATTTCTCCGAAAGAACAATCAAGGGTTATTGGTCGTTACATGAAGATTGACCGGAGCGGATTCGGCAGAGTTTCAATTATTTTCAGGGTGCATTTGATCGGTGCGCACAGGTTGGGCTTTATGTTTTGCGGCCAACCCATGAGAATGCGCGGCACATTCAGGTTATAAGGCTGAATAACAGATCCCGTAGGAAGGTTATGAAACTCAATAAAGCACAGGCCATTGCTCGCAGAAACCAGGAACTGGGCGGAGCCGTACTCGGCGTCAACAACTGCCATTTCACCGACCTGGACCGCAAACGCAACATCTGGTGGTTCGATCTGCCGGTGGCACGGATTGCGGTGGGCCAGTACGAGTGGATTCACCTGCTGATGCACAACGCCGAGACCGACCAGTTGTTGCATCTGAAGGTGCCGACGGTGTTTCTGCGCGAGAAACTCGAAGGGCTGGTGGTGCGTAATGCGGGCAAGCGCAAGCCGGAGATCACTCTGGAGCTGAGCGCGGATAAGGACTCGTTCTTGAAAGATGTGCGTCCGGCGGGTGCGGGTGTGAACTTCGCGCAGTTTGCCCTGTAAGAGCGCGGTCAGAAAAAATGTGGGAGGTGGCTTGGCCCCCCCCACATTTGAATTGCGTTACTTTTTAAGACCGAGCTTCTTCAGCTCTTCGTCGCGCAACTCGCGACGCAGGATCTTGCCGACGTTGGTCGTCGGCAAGGCATCGCGGAACTCCACCGCCTTGGGCACCTTGTAGCCAGTGACGTTGGCGCGCATGTGCTCCATCACCTGCTCCTTGGTCAGGGTCGCACCCGGCTTGACCACAATAAACAGCTTGATGTGTTCCCCGGACTTCTCGTCCGGCACGCCGATGGCTGCACACTGCAACACGCCCGGCAGGCCCGCCAGTACGTCTTCCAGCTCGTTGGGGTACACGTTGAAGCCGGAGACCAGGATCATGTCTTTCTTGCGATCAACGATGCGCATATAGCCATCGGGCTGGATGATCGCGATGTCGCCGGTCTTGAGCCAACCGTCGCTGTCGAGCATCTCGTCGGTGGCATCCTGGCGCTGCCAGTAGCCCTTCATCACTTGTGGGCCCTTGACGCACAGCTCGCCGGTTTCACCCAACGGCAGCTCGGTGCCATCGTCGGCGATGACCTTGCACACCGTCGAAGGCACCGGAATGCCGATGGTGCCGATCTGGATATGCTGGATCGGGTTCACGGTGGCCACCGGGCTGGTCTCGGTCATGCCGTAACCTTCGCAGATACCGCAACCGGTCACGGCTTTCCAACGCTCGGCCGCTGCCAGTTGCAGGGCCATACCGCCGGAGAGCGTGACTTTCAGCGCGGAGAAGTCCAGCTTGCGGAAGGCTTCGTTGTTGCACAACGCTACGAACAGCGTGTTCAGGCCGACGAAGCCGCTGAACTTCCACTTCGACAGTTCCTTGACCATCGCCGGCAGGTCGCGCGGGTTGCTGATCAGGATGTTGTGGTTGCCGATCAGCATCATCGCCATGCAATGAAAGGTGAACGCATAGATGTGGTAGAGCGGCAGCGGTGTGATCAGGATCTCGCAACCTTCATTGAGGTTGGAGCCCATCAGCGCCTTGCACTGCAGCATGTTGGCCACGAGGTTGCGGTGGGTCAGCATTGCGCCCTTGGCGACGCCGGTGGTGCCGCCGGTGTATTGCAGCACGGCCACGTCGCTACTGACCGGGTTAGCGTCGCTGACCGGTTGACCGCGTCCCTTGGCGAGCACGTCGTTGAATTTGATCGCCTGTGGCAAGTGATACGCCGGGACCATTTTCTTCACGTACTTGATGACGCTGTTGATCAGCAGGCGCTTGAGCGGCGGCAGCAGGTCCGCGACTTCGGTGACGATCACATGCTTGACGGCGGTCTTGGGCACGACCTTTTCCGCCAAGTGAGCCATGTTGGCCAGGCAGACCAGCGCCTTGGCGCCGGAATCGTTGAACTGGTGTTCCATTTCCCGCGCGGTGTACAGCGGGTTGGTGTTGACCACAATCAGGCCGGCGCGGATGGCACCGAACACAGCGACTGGGTATTGCAGAACGTTGGGTAGTTGCACGGCGATTCGATCGCCAGGCTTCAAGTCGGTATGCTGTTGCAGGTAGGCGGCGAAGGCGCCGGACAATTCGTACAACTCACCGTAGGTGATTGTCTTGCCCAGGTTGCTGAACGCCGGTTTGTTAGCGAAGCGCTGGCAGGACTGTTTAAGTACCGCCTGAATATTTGGATACTCGTCTGGATTGATGTCTGCAGCAATCCCGGCGGGGTACTTATCCTTCCAAAAGTCTTCGTTCATGGAAGCCCACTCCTCAGCGACGCGAATTCATCATCGCATTTGATGCGATTATTATTGGTGTATGTTTTTTAAGTTTTAAGGTGAGTCTGGCGCGTTCAAGCAGGCCGAGAGGTCACAAAGCGCGCCGAGAGTAGCAGCTTTGCCGAGGGCCGACTAGAGCCAAAAGAGGGCCCTACAGTCATAAACATGACTCATGAATATCCAATGGTCATTTTTAGAGCAAAGATTCTATATCCGCAAAAAAAGGCTCTAGAACAAGGCTTACAGATTAAACACAGACAAATGTGGGAGGGGGCTTGCCCCCGATGGCATTAAACAGTCGATACAAATGGTGACTGTTGCGCTGCCATCGGGGGGCAAGCCCCCTCCCACATTTTGATTGCACTTCACTTCAGGGTCAGGCGATGTCGCGCAGCTCCCTGCGCAGGATCTTGCCCACCGGCGTCATCGGCAACGACTCACGCAACACGATGTGCTTGGGCACCTTGTAGCCGGTGAAGTTGCTTTTGCAGTACGCCTTCAGCTCTTCAAGGCTGACCCCCTGAGCCCGCGCCACCACGAACAGCTTCACCGCCTCCCCCGTGCGCTCGTCCGGCACGCCGATCACCGCGCAGCTGGCCACTGCTGGGTGGGCCATCACCACGTCTTCGATTTCGTTGGGGTACACGTTGAAGCCGGAGACGATGATCAGGTCTTTCTTGCGGTCGACAATGCTCACAAAGCCATCGGTGTCGATCACCGCAATATCACCGGTTTTCAACCACCCTTCGGCATCCAGGGTGTCGGCGGTTGCCGCCGGTTGCTGCCAGTAGCCCTTCATCACCTGTGGGCCTTTGATGCACAGTTCGCCACGCTCCCCGAGGGGCAATTCGCGGCCTTCGTCATCGATCACCTTCATGGCCGTACCCGGCACTGGAATACCCACGGTGCCCAGCCGCGATTGGCTACCGTAGGGGTTGGTGCTGGCCACCGGCGAGGTTTCGGTCAGGCCGTAGCCTTCGCCGATGGTGCAGCCGGTCAGGGCCTTCCAGCGCTCGGCGGTGGCCTTGACCAGCGCGGTACCGCCGGAATTGGTGATCTTGAGGTGCGAGAAATCCAGGGTCTTGAAATCCGGGTGGTCCATCAGCGCGACAAACAGGGTGTTCAACCCCAGCAGGCAGGAAAACCGCCACTTTTTCAGCTCTTTGATAAACCCGCCGATGTCGCGCGGGTTGGTGATTAGCACGTTGTGGTTGCCGGTCACCATCATGCACATGCAGTTCGCCGTAAAGGCATAGATGTGGTAGAGCGGCAGCGGCGCGATCATCACCTCCTGCCCTTCCCGTACCAGCGGCTGGCCGTTATCGCTGACCTGGGACATGCACGCCCGCGCCTGCTGCATATTGGCCACCAGATTGCCGTGGGTCAGCATCGCGCCCTTGGCCAGGCCGGTGGTGCCGCCGGTGTATTGCAACACGGCGATGTCATCCAGGGTCACCGGGTGGCGGGTCACACCCAGGCCCGCGCCCATGCGCAGGGCACGCTTGAACGAAACCGCGCGTGGCAGGTGATAGGCCGGGACCATCTTCTTGACCTTGTCGACCACGGTGTTGACCAGCCAGCCTTTGGCGGCGGGCAAGAAATCGCCCATTTTGGCTTCGATCAGGTAGTCAATCTCGGTGTCGGCACACACTTCCTGCACCCGCGATCCGAACAGGTTGAGGTAGACCAGCGCCCGCACGCCGGCATCCTTGAATTGGTGGCGCATTTCCCGCGGGGTGTACAACGGGTTGGTGTTGACCACGATCAACCCGGCGCGCAGCGCCCCGAACACCGCGATGGGGTAATGCAATACGTTGGGCATCTGCACTGCGATGCGCTCGCCGGGCTTGAGGTCGGTGTGATGCTGCAGGTAACCGGCGAACGCCGCGCTCTGGCGCTCAAGCTCGGCGTAGGTCAGGGTCACCCCCATATTGCTGAATGCCGGACGGTCGGCAAAGGCTTTGCAGGAACGCTCGAAGACTTCGATCACCGACTTGTAGGTGGTGAGGTCGATGTCATTGGGAACGCCCGCCGCGCGTTTGTCATTCCAGAAATCAGGTTGCATTATTCTTGTCCTCTGTACCTGAGTGTGTCCGGCCGCTTTTATGCTGCGATGGAAAGCGGAGCTTTGGGGACGTTAGCAGCTATGGCCAATCAGGCAAATACAGGAAAGAGTGTCATCAACTGCGTGAATCTTCCTACAAGGGCCTGTACTGATCAGCCGCTTGCCAGAAGATCAGCGATACACTGCAACGACACCGAGCAAAGGAACCGCCATGAACCACAGCACCTTCTGGCTGACTGCGAACGACCATACCCGCCTATACGTCAACCAATGGCTGCCACAGGGGCCGCTCCAGGCTGTGGTAATGGTGTCCCACGGCATGGCCGAGCACAGTGGGCGCTACGCCCGCCTGGCCGAGGCCCTGTGCGATGCGGGCTACGGTGTGTACGCGCTGGACCAGCGAGGCCATGGACGGACCGCCGATGAAGGCACTCTGGGGTTGTTCGCCGAGCACGATGGCTGGAACAAAGTGGTAGGCGACCTGGCCAGCCTCAACCAACACATCGGCCAACAGCATCCGGGGCTGCCGATCGTACTGTTGGGGCACAGCATGGGCAGTTATATCGCCCAGGCTTATCTGCTGCACCACAGTGCCAGCCTGCATGGGGCGATTCTCAGTGGGTCGAATTTCCAGCCGGTGGCGCTGTACCGCGCCGCGCGCCTGATCGCTCGCGCCGAACGCCTGCGCCAGGGCCTGCGGGGGCGCAGCGCCGTGATCGACTTCCTGTCGTTTGGCTCTTTCAACAAAGCGTTCAAACCTAACCGCACGGCCTTCGACTGGCTCAGTCGCGACCCGGATGAGGTGGATAAGTACATCAACGATCCTCTCTGCGGTTTTCGTTGCACCAACCAACTGTGGGTGGATTTGCTAGGCGGCTTGCAGCAGATCAGCAAAGCGTCCAACCTCGCGCAGATCGATCCAGGCCTGCCGATTCTGGTGATGGGCGGCGAATGTGATCCGGTGAGCGAGGGCAAGCGTCTCACCCACCTGACTCAAGCCCTGCAAGCGGCCGGCTGCCAGCACCTGCAACTGACTATTTACCCCCAGGCGCGTCATGAAGTGTTCAATGAGACCAATCGTGCGCAAGTCACGGCGGATGTGGTGACATGGCTGGATCACGCCCTGAGTTTGCAACGGCCTGCCCGCTGCGAATAAATTTTCCTTTAAAATCAGCAAATTAAATTACCGATTAGCCACAGGATGCGCTCTTAGATGACCCAGGTAACCAACACCCCGTATGAAGCCCTTGAAGTCGGCCAGACCGCCAGTTATAGCAAGACTGTCGAAGAGCGCGACATCCAGCTGTTCGCGGCAATGTCCGGCGATCACAACCCGGTGCACCTGGACGCCGAATACGCCAAGGCCACGATGTTCAAGGAGCGTATCGCCCACGGCATGTTCAGCGGCGCTTTGATCAGCGCAGCCGTAGCCTGTGAACTGCCTGGGCCTGGCACGATTTATATCGGTCAGCAGATGAGCTTTCAGAAGCCGGTGAAGATCGGCGACACCCTGACGGTGCGCCTGGAAATCCTGGAGAAACTGCCCAAGTTCCGCGTGCGGATTGCCACCCGCGTGTTCAACCAGCGCGACGAGTTGGTAGTGGATGGCGAGGCAGAGATTCTTGCGCCGCGTAAACAGCAGGTGGTGACCTTGACCGAGCTGCCGCCGATCAGCATCGGCTGAATACAAATGAGGGAGAGGGCTTGCCCCGATTGCGGTGAGTCAGTCATTCAAACATCGACTGATTCACCGCTATCGGGGGCAAGCCCCATCCCACATTGACTAGGCGGTAAGCTTACGACTGAGCGCGAGCCTGGTTACGCAGGGCTTTAACCTGGTCGTGATTGCGTTGCACGCCGTGGTACTGACGCTCAACCAAGTCACGAATGCCCAGCAGGTTGTGCTTGTTGATCTTCTCGATCGCTTCACGATAAGCCTTCAGTGCGTGGTCTTCACCGCGCTCGGCTTCGTTCAGCACAGCCTCTTCATCTTTACCGGTAACCATCGACTTCACGTCGACCCAGCCACGGTGCAGTGCGCCGGCAACGCTGCCGGAATCTTCCGGATCGCCACCCAAGGCACGCACGGCGGTTTTCAGCTCGGCGGCAGCGGTGGCGCAATCGGCAGAACGCTTAGCAAACAGCGCCTTGAGTTCTGGGTGCTTAATATCTTCAGCGCACTCTTTAAAGCCTTTTTGGCCGTCGATGCTGGTTTCGATCAGGTCGTTAAGTACGGAGATCGATTCTTTGTTGATGTCAGTCATTTTCCAATTCCTTATGTGGGTTGAGAAAGGTTGTCTTAATGATTGCAGCGCCCGTGCCAGGTTTTAAAAAATAACTTTATTGTTTAAATTCAATAATTTACGAAATATTGAACCATCTGTATGTACGTTATTTGCATGATCTGTCATTTGGCCTTCATGCAGAATGCCTGTATTTTCCAAGCTCCTCTCGTAACCGTCTGACGTTCATGAACCCGGAAAAGCTCGAACTGTTGATCACCCGCGAAATGCCTTTCGGCAAATACAAAGGGCGGATCATTGCCGACTTGCCAGGCCCCTACCTGAACTGGTTCGCTCGCGAAGGTTTCCCCCACGGCGAATTGGGTGGTCTGCTGGCGCTGATGCAGGAAATTGACCACAACGGTCTGTCAGAACTGCTCGAACCGCTGCGCGCCAAACACGGCAAGCCTGCCCCACGCCATTAAGAGCCCACCCATGCCCAGCAACGCCCAAAACGAAGCGCATTGGCAAGCCATCGCTCAACGCTATGACTGCGAGCCAGGCCCTATCAATCTTGAGAACGGTTACTTCGGCCGCATGAGCCGCGCGGTGCAGGCCCAGTACCTGGAGCATGTGGCGTTTATCAACCGCAGCAATGCGGTGTATGTGCGCCAGCGTTTCGAACAGGGCGAAAACATCGAGATCCGGCGCCAGCTCGCCGCCTTGATAGAGGTGGAACCCGAGTCGGTGGCATTCACCCGCAACGCCACCGAAGCCTTGCAGTCGCTGATCCGCAACTACAACCGCCTGCAACCGGGTGACCAAGTGCTGATCAGCGATCTGGAGTACGACACGGTCAAGGGCGCGATGCGCTGGCTGGCGGCGCATCGCGGTGTGGAGGTTATCGAACTGTCCCACGCCCATCCGGCCAGTTTCGACAGCCTGCTACAGACCTATCGTGATGCCTTCGCCCAATACCCGCGTCTCAAGCTGATGGCCATGACCCACGTTACCCATCGCACCGGGCTGGTAATGCCAGTGGCCGCCATTGCTCAGGCGGCACGGACGCACGGTGTTGACGTGATCCTCGACGGTGCCCACGCCCTTGGCCAGATCGACTTCAACTTGGCCGATCTGGGCATCCAGTTCGCCGGGTTCAACCTGCACAAATGGATCGGCGCACCGTTGACCCTGGGCTTCCTGTATATCGCCCCCGAGCGCCTGGCCGATATCGACCCGGACATGGGCGAGTTCCACTACCCCATCACCGATGTACGCGCGCGGACGTCCTACAGCACGCCGAATTTTCCGGCGCTGATGACCTTGCCACTGGTATTGGATGAGCATCGCGCACTGGGTGGCGCGGCTGCCAAAGGTGCGCGGGTCAATTACCTGCGGGATACATGGGTGAGCCAGGTACGGTCATTGCCGGGGATCGAGGTGCTGACGCCGGATGACCCGAGGCTGTATTGCGGGATTAGTGCTTTCAAATTCAGCGGTCGGGACCAGCAGGCGATGGCGGACCGTTTGCTCAAGGACTACAACGTCTTCACCACGACCCGTGTCGGGGCCTCGTTCGGGACGTGTATCCGGATCACCCCCGGGTTGGTCACCTCGGTGGCGGACATCCATCATCTGGCCAATGCCATCACCGAACTGCACCGCAGCCCTCTATAAAAGCAGGCGCAGTTTTATTGCAGGCAAAAAAAAGCGGTACACCGACCAAGTGCACCGCAAAAATGCCGTTAAGCACAGCAACAACGATTCGGTAAATCAGATCAATCCAACAGCGCCAGGGCCTGGGCGGTAACTTCCTGGATGCGTGCCCAGTCGCCGTTCTTGACCCACTCTGGGTCGAGCATCCAGCTGCCGCCCACGCACATCACGTTTTTCAACGCCATGTAGCTTTTGATATTGGCCGGGCCGACGCCGCCGGTCGGGCAGAATTTCACTTCGCCGAACGGGCCGCCCAGGGCCTTGATTGCCGCTACGCCACCGCTGACTTCAGCGGGGAACAATTTGAAACGACGGTAGCCCAGGCCATAGCCTTCCATGATGCCGGACGCATTGCTGATACCCGGCAACAGCGGGATCGGGCTGTGCACCGAGGCTTCCAGCAGGTCGCGGGTAATCCCGGGGGTGACGATAAACTGCGAGCCGGCCACTTCCGCGGCCTCCAGCATGTGCCGATCCAACACGGTGCCGGCGCCGGTGCACAGTTCAGGACGCTGCTCGCGCAGCACCTGAATGGCCTTGAGACCGAACTCCGAACGCAGGGTCACTTCCAGCGCCGTCAGGCCGCCGGCCGCCAGGGCATCGGCCAGGGGCAGAATGTCCTGTTCGCGGGCGATGGTGATCACCGGCAGAATCCGCGCCTTGGCGCAGAGGCTGTCGATCAAGGCAACTTTATCCGCCATGGACACGGTCGGTTGAGGGCTTTTCATAGCGGCTGATCCTTGGCTCATGGGCACCAGTAAATCTCTAAAGTAGGTTGCAGAAACGCGCGAATCGGCATGGCGGCGACGTCGTCACTGGCCAGCGCGGCGCTCAAAGTGGTCAATTTCGAACTGCCGGATATCGACAGCACGGTGTAGCGGGCCGTGGCCAGCAACGCGCGACTCATGGTCAGGCGCTGGTGCGGCACGGTCGGCGCCAGCATGGGCCAGCAACGGCGGGTACCGTCGGGCTGCAGGGCTTCGTTCAGGTTCGGGCTGTTGGGAAACAGCGACGCGGTGTGGCCGTCATCGCCCATGCCCAGCACCAGCACATCGATGGCGGGCAGTTCGGCCAGCAGGCGATCGGCCTGCTCGGCAGCCTCTTCCAGGTTCGCGGTGGCGCTGTACAAACTGAGGAACCGCGCCTTGGCGGCCGGGCCCTGCAGCAGATATTTCTTCAATAGGCCGGCATTGCTGTCGGCATGCTCTACCGGCACCCAGCGCTCATCGGCGAGGGTGATGGTGACCTTGGACCAGTCCAGGCCCTGCTTGGCCAGGTTCTGGAAAAACGCCACCGGGCTGCGCCCACCAGACACCACCAGCGTCGCTTCGCCACGGGCGCTGATGGCCGTGCGCAATTGTTCGGCCACATCGTTAGCCAAACCGTCCGCCAGCAACGCAGGCGTACGGTACTCATGGGCGCTGACGCCCTGCGGCAGTTTCAATTCAGATATCGCCATACCATGACCTCCCATCCCGCGTGATCAGTGCAATGGAGCTCATCGGCCCCCAGGAGCCCGCCGCATACGGCTTGGGCGCATCACCGGATTTTTTCCAACCGGCGATCAACTGGTCACACCACTTCCACGCGGCTTCGATTTCATCTTTGCGAACAAACAGGTTCTGATTGCCGCGCATCACTTCCAACAGCAAACGCTCGTAGGCATCAGGAATGCGCGTACTGCGGTAGGTGTCGGAAAAATTCAGTTGCAGCGGGCCGCTGCGCAGTTGCATGCCTTTGTCCAGGCCCTGCTCCTTGGTCATTACCCGCAAGGAAATCCCTTCGTCCGGTTGCAGGCGGATGATCAGTTTGTTGCTGATCTGCAGGCGCTGCTCGGGGGCGAAGATATAGTGGGACGGTTCCTTGAAGTGGATAACGATCTGCGACAGCTTTTGCGGCATGCGCTTGCCGGTACGCAGGTAGAACGGCACACCGGCCCAACGCCAGTTACGGATATCGGCACGCAAGGCGACGAAGGTTTCGGTGTCGCTCTGGGTGTTGGAGTTTTCTTCTTCCAGGTATCCCGGCACCGGCTTGCCGGCGCTGTAGCCGGCGATGTACTGGCCACGCACCACTTGGGTGGTAAGGCCGTCCGGGCTGATCGGCGCCAGGGCCTTGAGCACCTTGACCTTCTCGTCACGGATGCTGTCGGCGGACAGGTCGGCCGGTGGGTCCATGGCGATCAGGCAAAGCAGCTGCAACAGGTGATTCTGGATCATGTCCCGCAGCTGGCCGGCTTTGTCGAAATAACCCCAACGACCTTCAATGCCCACTTGCTCCGCCACGGTAATTTCTACGTGGGAAATGTAGTGCTGGTTCCACTGGGTCTCGAACAGGCTGTTGGCAAAACGCAGCGCAATCAGGTTTTGAACGGTCTCTTTGCCCAGGTAATGGTCGATGCGGTAGGTGCGGTTTTCCGGGAAAAACTGCGCCACGGCGTCGTTGACCTTGCGCGAGGACTCCAGGTCCGAACCGATGGGTTTTTCCAGCACCACGCGGGTGTTGTCCGCCAGGCCGACCTTGGACAAATTTTCGCAGATCGCGCCATACACCGCCGCCGGAGTGGCGAAGTAGGCAATCAGGCGTTGTTCGGTGCCGGCTTTTTCAGCCAGGGCCACGTAGTCGTCGGCTTTCATAAAGTCGACATGGACGTAGGTCAGACGCGCCAGGAAACGCTGGGCGATGCTGTCGTCCAGTTCCTTGCCGACGTATTTACGCAGTTCTTTTTCGATATGGGCCAGGTGCTGCTGCTCGGAGCCGGCTTCACGGGCCAGGGCCAGGATGCGCGTGTCTTCGTGCAACAGACCTGCACCATCCAACTGATAGAGGGCAGGAAATAACTTGCGTAGCGCCAGATCACCCAAGGCGCCAAACAGGGCAAAGGTGCAGGGTTCCACGGTTATCGAAGGCATGATGTTTGTTCTTTTATCAAGTTAAGCTACAAATACCTTTTTTCAAGGTATCACTCAAGGAAAAATGTAGTAATAACCACAACATTTTCCCGAAATACGCATTGCGAGTGGTGGTGTTCAGCTACCCTCAGTAGGATAGGCCACCGCAAAAGGCCGCTCGTCGATTGCTTGCCGCCCTTAATTTGCATCGTCGCCCGAAGGAAAGACTGAATGGACCGCGTGCGAAATCTTCTGGAGCAGATCCAGAGCCGCCTCGAAGACTTGAACAAGGCAGAGCGCAAAGTCGCTGAAGTCATCCTGCTCAACCCGCAGCAGGCCACACGCTTCTCGATCGCCGCCCTCGCCCAGGCCGCCTCGGTCAGTGAACCGACGGTCAACCGTTTCTGCCGTTCATTCGGCGTGAGCGGTTACCCTGAACTCAAATTGCAGTTGGCGCAAAGCCTGGCCAGTGGCGCGGCTTATGTCAGCCGCGCCGTGGAGGCCGATGATAACCCGGAGGCCTACACGCAGAAGATCTTTGGCAGTGCCATCGCCTCCTTGGACAGCGCCTGCCAGGCCCTGGACCCGAACCTGATCAGCAAGGCCGTGGACCTGCTGATCCAGGCTCGGCAGATCCACTTCTTCGGCCTCGGTGCTTCGGCCCCGGTGGCCATGGACGCCCTGCATAAGTTCTTCCGTTTCAACCTGGCGGTCACCGCCCACGCCGACGTACTGATGCAGCGCATGATCGCCTCGGTGGCCCATACCGGTGAGCTGTTCGTGATCATTTCCTACACCGGGCGTACCCGCGAGCTGGTGGAAGTGGCGCGTATCGCACGCAGTAACGGCGCCTCGGTGCTGGGCGTGACCGCCGAGAACTCACCGTTGGCCAAGGCCAGTACGGTGAGCCTGAATATTCCACTCCCGGAAGACACGGATATCTACATGCCGATGACGTCGCGGATCATCCAACTGACCGTGCTGGATGTGCTGGCCACCGGCATGACATTGCGTCGCGGGGTGGATTTCCAGCCGCACTTGCGCAAGATCAAAGAGAGTCTGAACGACAGCCGGTATCCGGTGGGGGATGAGTTTAACTAAGCTCGAATCTCTACCAGCAGTACCGCCGCCATCGCGAGCAAGCCCGCTCCCACAGGGCAATGCGTTCCAAATGTGGGAGCGGGCATGCCCCCGATGAGGCCACAAGCAACAACGCTAAACTCCAGCCCGAGCTTGCAAACTCAGGTGCGCCCGCTCCCCCGGCGCCAAACTGGCCCCGGCCATCGCCGACTCCACACACACAAACCCCGACGCCTCGTTAAAACTCACGCCCAACAGCGGTCGGCTGCCCGGATGCCACACCACAGTGTCGGCACTCTCGCCCGTGTCGATGCACAGTTCGCGCTGCCAGGCGTGATCCTTGAGGTGCAGTTCGCCTTCGTGCTGGAACACCCGCTGGCATCCGCCCTCTACGCGCAACTCGCCCTCCTGCTGGCACATCTGGCGGTTGAGCTGATCGTAACCTTGCGCGCCTTCGAGCCCAGACAGCGCTACCTCATCAACGTGACCAATACGCCAGTAAGCGTGCAACGCATGGCTTAACTGGCACGGCAGTTCGTCCTGATGCTCGGTGCTCAGGCGCAAATCCAAGGTAGCCCCCAAGTGCGCGTGCAGGTCCACCTGCCAGTCGCACAGTTGCAATTGCCAGTGCAGGTTCACGCCTTCGTCATCGCTGGAGCTATCGAGCAGTTTCCAGTCGATCAGGCGCGCCCAGCCATGGGACGGCCAGGCGTTTTCGCTTGGGTGACGGCCATACCATGGCCAGCACACCGGCACGCCACCACGAATGGCACCGACCTGCGGCCACTTGGTCGCGCACCACAGCCAGGGCTTCTGACCACGCGGCTGAAAATGCAACAGTTGCGCGCCCTGGCGACTGAATACCGCCTGGCACAGCGGATGATCGATCACCAACACGTCGCGCATCTGAAAGCGTTCCCAGGCGAACACTGGACGTTCGCGCAGGGATTTGAAAAAGCGTTGCAGCGGATGCTCATGCATGTGCCACGGTCCTGTATCACAGTGCTGCGCAAAAAAAAGCGGATAGCCATGGCTATCCGCAAATGCGCACAGAGAGAAGGAGCTTATCGCAACAGCGTTAGAACGTAGACTGAATTTTCAGACCCGCTACCAGCGCGTTATCGACTTTGTCCACGCCGCCAGGCTGCACGACGTATTGCAGGTTGGGACGTACGGTCAGCCAGTTGGTAACGTGGAAGCCGTAGTTGAGTTCGAAGTTGTATTCGGTCTCACGAATCGGCGTGTACAGCGGGTTGTCATAGTCGCTGACGCCGTTAGCGGCATTGAGCAGTTCCGAGTTGCGCTTGACGTCATTGTTGACATGCAGGCGCGCGGCACCAATACCGACGTCGTCTTTTGGACGCGCATCGAATGGGCCTTTGTACACCAGCATGAGCGACTGATAGTTGTCGACCAGGTTGGTTTCCTTGTCGTGGAAAGTGGCGTTGGCTGCGATGTTCAGGCCGCGCGACGCGTCGCCGTTATGGGTGGTGAGTTGCTGCTGCGCAACGAACCAGTAGCCTTTTTTGCTGCTGCGGGTACGGAAGTCAGCACCACTGAGGACCGCATCGCCACCGTTGACGTCTTTACGCACATCCGGAGCATCGGCGGCGCTCTTGTAGTAACCCACACGGTATTCGCCCGGCAGGTTATTCACTTTCGGCGACCAGACCAATTCCACCGGGATCACAGTACCTTTGGTACCACTGCCGCTGAGTTTGAAGCCGTTGCCGTGTTCAAGCTGCGACGGGTTCTGGTTGTAGGCACCGATCTGGGCATACAGCTCAGGGGTGATGTTGTACTTGACGCGGATAGCCGCCTGGCTGACTGGCCAGTTGTACCAGGTGTTGACGTAGTTACCGACCTGGGAGCCGCAGAACGACAGGTTCTGGAAGTCGCATGGGAAGGTGTTGAAGTCTTCGCCTTCACCGAAGTAGCCCAGTTTCACGTCCAACTTGTTGTCGAACATCTGGTGCTGGATCCAGAACTGGGTCAGACGCACCATATGGCCACGGCCATACACTTCTTGGGACGAACTCAGCGTGCCGGCACGCGGGTCGCCAATACGGTCGTTGGAGATGTTCTGGCCGTTACGATTGGTCAACTGGATCTTGGCCTGGGTGTTATCCCAGCCCCACAGTTTTTGCAGGTCCAGCGCCACACCCAGACCGAACTGGTCGGAGTAGCGACCGGTCTTGTCGTTGTTGTAACCACCGTGGGCGTTGTAGCCCATTTCCCCGACGTAGTCGGCCTTGATGTCGATACCTTGCTCGATCAGCTTAGTACGCTCGCCACCCCAGTCGCCGGTCATCCACTTGGAATCGGCGCTGAATGCATCGGCCGCCATCGCATTGGCGGACAATACCAGGGCTGCTGCTGCTGACAGTTGGCAGATCAGCCGAGTGTTGTTGTGTTGCTTTTTCATCCCTACATCCTCGTCTTTATTGTTATTAAACTGTTTTTATCTAACGCGGGTTACATTTTTTTAATCAAAACAACAAGTTATCTCGATCAACGGCCCTTGAACTGGGTCACGTTGTCGGCAGGCACCTGAGCAGGCAACGCGGCGGCAGTGCCCAAACGCTCGCCAGTGTTGGCGTCAAACAGCAGCACCTTGGCCGGGTCGAACTGCAGGGTCAGGGTCTCGCCCACTTGCGGTGCCACATCCGGTGCCAGGCGGCAGCAGACTTTGGTGTCATTGAGCTGCACGAACACCAGGGTGTCCGGGCCGGTAGGCTCGGTAACCTGGACTTCGGCGCGAATACTCGACGAGCCATTGCCCTCCCCTGCCGCCAGCACGATTTGCTCCGGGCGCAGGCCCAGGATCACATCGCGGTCTTCCAGACCGGCGTCGTTCATCCCCAGTGGCAATTCGCAACGGGCTTGACCGCTGTCGAGCAGCGCTACCAACTTCCCGTCTTTGCGTTTTAGACGCATAGGAACGAAGTTCATCGGTGGTGAACCGATAAAGCTTGCCACAAACAGGTTAGCCGGGTCGTTGTAAATTTCCTTCGGCGTGCCGAATTGCTGGATGATGCCGTCCTTCATCACCGCCACTTTGTCGCCCAGGGTCATCGCTTCGATCTGGTCGTGAGTCACGTAGACCGTGGTGGTCTTGAGGCGCTGGTGCATCAGCTTCATTTCGGTGCGCATCTCAACCCGCAGCTTGGCGTCGAGGTTGGACAGCGGTTCGTCGAACAAGTAGATCTTCGGCCGACGCGCCAGGGCACGGCCCATGGCCACGCGCTGTTGCTGGCCGCCGGAAAGCTGGCCCGGCTTGCGGTTGAGCAAATGTTCGATCTGCAGCAGCTTGGCCACGCGCGCCACTTCGGCGTCGATATCGGCCTGGGGCATCTTGCGGATTTTCAGGCCGAACTCGATGTTCTCGCGCACGCTCATGGTTGGGTACAGGGCGTAGGACTGGAACACCATGGCGATGTCGCGATCCTTGGGGCTCATGCCGCTGACGTCCTGATCACCGATCATGATCGCGCCACCGGTGATGGTTTCCAGGCCCGCGATGCAGTTCATCAGCGTGGATTTACCGCAACCCGATGGGCCGACCAGGATCAGAAACTCGCCTTCCTTGATCGACAGTTCGATGTTCTTCAAGGTGTCGGGCAGGCCGGGGCCATAGGTCTTGTTTACATTGCGAAGTTCGAGCGTAGCCATGATTACCCCTTGACCGCGCCGGCCGTGAGGCCGCGCACGAAATACTTGCCTGCGATCACATAGACCAGCAGGGTCGGCAGCCCGGCGATCATCGCCGCCGCCATATCCACGTTATATTCCTTGGCCCCGGTGCTGGTGTTGACCAGGTTGTTCAGCGCCACGGTGATGGGCTGGGAGTCGCCGCTGGAGAACACCACACCGAACAGGAAGTCGTTCCAGATCTGAGTGAACTGCCAGATCAGGCAGACCATGATGATCGGCGTCGACATCGGCAGAATGATCCTACGGAAAATCGTGAAGAACCCCGCACCGTCTAGGCGTGCTGCCTTCACCAGTGCATCCGGAATGCTGACGTAGTAGTTACGGAAGAACAGTGTGGTGAACGCCAGGCCATAGACCACATGCACGAACACCAGACCGGTAGTGGTGCTGGCCAGGCCCATCTTGCCCAGGGTGAACGACGCCGGCAGCAGCACGGTCTGGAACGGCAGGAAGCAGCCGAACAGCAACAGGCCGAAGAACAACTGCGAACCACGGAAGCGCCACATCGACAGCACGTAACCGTTCAACGCGCCGATGGCGGTGGAAATCAGCACCGCAGGCACGGTGATCTTGATCGAGTTCCAGAAGTAACCATCCACGGTGGCCCAGGCCTTGACCCAGCCGATACCGCTGACCACGGTGGGCCAGCTCAGCAGGTTGCCGGTGCTGATGTCTTCGGGGGTTTTGAAACTGGTCAGCAACATCACCACCAGCGGTACCAGGTACAGCAGCACCGCCAAGATCAGCACCGCGTAGATCGCGATGCGACTCAGGCTGATGGAAGGTTTGGCAGCGAGACTAGTCATGACGCTTGGTCCTCAGCTCGGAGTACAGGTACGGCACGATGATCGCGAGGATCGCACCGAGCATCAGGATTGCACTGGCCGAGCCCATGCCCATCTGGCCACGGCTGAACGTGAACGAGTACATGAACATCGCCGGCAGGTCGGACGAGTAGCCGGGGCCGCCGGCGGTCATGGCCGCCACCAGGTCGAAGCTCTTGATCGCAATGTGCGCCAGGATCATCACCGCACTGAAGAACACTGGGCGCAGGCTCGGCAGCACCACGCTCCAATAAATACGCGGCATGCTCGCACCGTCGATCTGGGCGGCACGGATGATCGACTGATCAACGCCGCGCAGGCCGGCGAGGAACATCGCCATGATGAAACCGGAGGCTTGCCACACGGCGGCGATGACCAGGCAGTAGACCACGCGGTCCGGGTCGATCAGCCAATCCAGACGGAAGCCTTCCCAGCCCCAGTCACGCAGGAGTTTGTCCAGGCCCATGCCCGGGTTGAGCAGCCATTTCCAGGCCGTACCGGTGACGATCATCGAGAGCGCCATCGGGTACAGGTAAATGGTGCGGATAAAGCCTTCGCGACGGATACGCTGGTCGAGGAATACCGCCAGCAGCACGCCGATCACCAGGGTAATACCGATGAACATCCCACCGAACACGGCCAGGTTCTTGCTCGCCACCCACCAGCGGTCGTTGTCGAACAGACGCTGGTACTGGGCAAGGCCGGCCCATTTGTAGTTGGGCAGGAACGTGGACGTGGTGAACGACAGCACAAACGTCCACAGGATGTAGCCATAGAAGCCGACCAACACGATGAACATGCTGGGCGCCAGCACCAGTTTAGGTAGCCAGCGCTGCAATGCATCGAACGGCGAGGCCTTGCTGAACACAGCAACAGAACTCATGGGGAAATCCAATAATAAGACTGAAGGCAGCTACAAGCGGCAAGCGTCAAGACATACCGCGCCCGCTTGCAGCTTGTAGCTTGTAGCTAGTTCCTACTTGGCAGACTTGATCGCAGCGCCGAGTTTCTTGGCGGTGTCGGCCGGGTCGGCTTTCGGGTCGTTGATGTAGTTGGTCACGACATCGAAGAACGCGCCTTGCACAGCCAAGGTGGTGGCCATGTTGTGGGCCATGCTTGGTTGCAGGCCGCCGGTCTTGGCATCAGCCAGGAAGTCCTTGGCCGCGGTCTGGGCGCAGGAATCGAAGCCGAGCTTGTCCATTTCATTGAGCATGTCAGTTCGAACAGGGATCGAACCCTTGTTGATGCTGAAGACTTTCTGGAAGTTTTCACCCAGCACGACTTTGGCAATGTCCTGCTGACCGGCCGCAGTGCCTTTGTCTTTCTGCTTGAACACCGCCAGGGAGTCGATGTTGTAGGTGAAGGCTTTGTCGGTACCTGGGAAGGCTACGCACTCGTAATCCTTGCCGGCGACTTTCTTGGCGGCGGTCCACTCGGATTTGGCCCAGTCACCCATGATCTGCATACCGGCCTTGCCGTTGATGACTTTGCCGGCTTCCAGGTTCCAGTCCTGGCCCTTGCCGTCGACATCCATGTAGGTCGCGACTTTCTTCAGCTCAGTCAGGGCCTTGACCATTTCCGGGCCGGTCAGCGCGGCGTTATCCAGGTCGACCAGGGCTTTCTTGTAGCCATCGGCGCCCATCACCGACAGGACTACGGCTTCGAACACGGTGCTGTCCTGCCAAGGCTGGCCACCGTGGGCGAGCGGAATGAAACCCGCGGCCTTGAGCTTGTCGCCCGCTGCGTAGAATTCTTCGAGGGTGGTCGGGTTCTTGGTGATGCCGGCTTTCTTGAAGACTTGCGGGTTGATCCACAGCCAGTTCACACGGTGGATATTGACCGGTACGGCAACATAGTCACCTTCGTACTTCACGGTATCGGAGACTTTTTTGTCTAGCAGCGAATCCCACTTTTCTTCTTTAGCGACGTCTTTGAGCACGTCGGTGTCGAGCAGGCCGGTGGACGCCCATTCCTGGATGTCGGGGCCTTTGATCTGGGCTACACCCGGTGGGTTGCCAGCGACGGCGCGGCTTTTGAGCACGGTCATGGCAGTCGCGCCACCACCGCCGGCGACGGCACCGTCTTTCCAGGTGAAACCGTCTTTCTCAACTTGGGCCTTCAGGACATCCACAGCCGCTTTTTCGCCACCCGAGGTCCACCAATGCACCACTTCAACCGTACCTTTGGAGTCGGCGGCAAATGCACTGAGGGGGAACAACGAGGCAACGGAAATAGCAACGGCGAGGCGATTAATCGCGTTCATCTGAGTACCTTTTTTTGTTGTTATGCATGCAAGTCTTAGGCTTGCGCTGCACGGAGTTTAAACATGGATTTTTGGGGCGCAGGTAACAAAGGGATGCACAAACGTCACCACTTGGTGACATAGCTCCCGGCGTTCAAGGCGCTGGTCATGCTGGGCGCCAGCGGCAGCGCAGGCAGCACCACCGCTTGCCAGGCATGGTACAGGTCTGGCTTGCCGCCCCAAATCTTGCTGCTGGGTTGGTTATGTGGGCTGAGCTCGTGGTGCCAACTGCCCTGGACGCGGTCGATAAAGTGGCTGTCGCAGAATTCCCAGATCCGCCGGTACCAGGTTTCGTAGTGCAGCTCGCCGGTGCGCTTGAGCAGGGCCTGGGCGGCGGCGCTGGCTTCAGCGTGGGTCCAGTGCAGGCGCTCGCGCACCACCGGGCGATGGTTCCAGTCCAGGGTGTAGACAATTCCCGGCGCACCGTCCACAGACCAGGCGTATTCGCTGGCACTGGCGAACAGGCCCTTGGCGTCACCCAGCAGCCACGCGGGGGTGGGCAACCCGGCATGCAGGCGCGCGGCCTCAAGGTGCAGCATCAGCCGCGCCCATTCGAAACCATGGCCGGGGGTGATGCCATAGGGGCGGAAACCATCGGCGGGGTTGTCTTCGTTGTAGGCCAGCAGGGGTTGCCAATGGGCGTCGAAGTGTTCGATCACCATGAATTGGCTGCCGGCGGCATGCTGGTGAATCAATCGCTCGACGATCCGCAGCGCGCGGTCCAGCCAGCGCGTATCGCCAGTGACATCGGCCAGGGCGAGGAAGGCTTCGGTAGCGTGCATATTGCTGTTGGCGCCGCGATAGGCCTCCAGCCCGCTCCAGTCCTGGGCAAAGGATTCGAGCATCACGCCCTCCTCTTCGCTCCAGAAAAACTGGTCGATGATATGGATAGCATCGGTGAGCAACTGCTGCGCGCCGGGCGCACCGACCACCACCGCAGAACTGGCGGCCAGCGCCACGAATGCGTGCAGGTAGGCGGCTTTACCTCGGTTGCCATCCAATGCACGAGGCGTGGCGAACCAGCCGCCGTGTTCAGGATCCCGCAACGGGCCGCTGAGGGCCGCAACGCCATGAGCCACCAGCTCGGCGTAACCGGGCAAGCCCATGGCATGGGCCATGGCGAAGCTGTGGGTCATGCGGGCGGTGTTCATGGTTTCGGCGTGAGCGTCGGCGGGCAATCGGCCGGTGGCGTCCAGGTTGCCGAAGCCGTCGGGCAGCCGCGAGGCTTTGGCGAATGTCAGCAGGCGCTGGCCTTCGGCGGCGAGCCAAGCGTGATGGGCAGGTGCATTCAGCCAACTGCTGGCGGGCAGTGGTTGGGTGGTCATGGGGGCGGCCCTTATTGTTTTTTGTGGGATGACCGGAGTCTAAACAAGGGCCTTGCGGGGGCATGTAACGAAGGGGATAGGAAATGTCACCGGACGGTGACATTTCCTCAAGCGATTATTGCGTCGGTGCGGCGATCTGGCGCTGCAGGTTCTGCACCTGGCTTTGCAGGGTAGTGATATTGCGCGTGGTCTGGATGCGGAACACATCGAATTCCTTGTTGGTGGGCGCATCACTGTTGAGTGGCTGAGTCTCCTGCGCACTCTTGAGCACCACCAGGTCCTGCTCAAGGCGGGCAATGGCGGCGCTTGGGTTACCCTGCTTTTTCAGCGCGGCAACGTCGGCGACCAGGTCCTTGATCTCGGCGTCGCGCTTGGCGGTATCGCCCTGGGCGGCCTTGAGCGTCGCCACGGCGTCGGTGAGGGCTTGCACCTGGCCTTGCAACTTGGCATTGGCGTTGGACAAGTCGGTGGTGCTGGCCGTCATCTGAGCCAGGCGCTTGTCCAGCTCGGTGGCCTGGCCGGCCACGCCGAGTTGCTGCTTGCCCTGCTCCAGCAATTGCTTTTCCAACTGCTGGATCTGCAATTTCAACGCTTCGCTGCCGTTGTTCACATTGGCTTCACTGGCCACGACCTTGCCGGAAATGTCCTGCAAGCGCCCGGCCGCTTCTTCGCTGATGCGCGCAAAGCTCTCCTGGGTGGCAACCAATTGCTGGCCCATCAGGGAAATCTGCTGGAAGCTCCACCAGGCCAGGCCGGCGAAGGCGATCAGCAGCGCGCCGATCAAGGCCCACAACGGCCCGGTATTGGCGCTCTTGACCTTGACCACCGGCGTCGTGCGCGAACGCACCGAGGTGGCCGGGGTGGGTTCGAAATCATCGTCGTCCCCAAGGTCGGCCCGCAGGCTGGGAACGTTGTCGAAATCGTCGTTGGCATCGTTACGCATGGATCAACCCTGAATCATTGAAATGGCTGGCTGGAACGCCGAGCGGCGGCAGTATAAACCGCCGCCCCGCCGCACTGATCGACCGGGAACCCCACATTCGGTTCCCGGTATGTTGCCGCTTGTGACCTTACCGGGTGCCCGGATCCTGAGCCTTCCACCAGCCGCAGAACTCGTCGAGGGCGGTCCACAGGCTGACCTTGGGCTCATAGTCCAGATAATGCCTGGCCCGACTGATGTCGAGGGTGAAATCTTTGTTCATGACCTGCATACCCAGGCGCGACAAGGCAGGCTCCGGTCGACCGGGCCAGATCGCACAAAATGCCTCGTTCAACGCTGCCACGCTGTAGGACAAACCGTAGGAACGATACCGTGTGACCTGGGGCAACTGCATTTGGCGCATCACGTAGTTCACCACATCCCACACCGGCACCGGCGCGCCATTACTGATGTTGTAGGCCTTGCCCAGTGCCGATCCGGTGGCGAGCAAACTGCTGAGCAGCGCTTCATTGAGGTTGTGCACGCTGGTGAAGTCGACCTTGTTCAGGCCGTCGCCGACGATCGCCAGGCGGTTCTTGCGCTGCATGTTCAGCAAGCGCGGGAAGATGCTCATATCGCCGGCCCCCGTCACGAAGCGCGGGCGCAGCGCCAGCACCTCAAGACCGAACTCCTGGGCGCCGAACACTTTTTGTTCCGCCAGGTATTTGGTAGCGGCATAGGGATGCTTGAAGCGCTTGGGCACTTGCTCTTCAGTCAGGCCCAAGTGGTCGCGGCCGTCAAAGTAGATCGACGGCGAGGACAAATGCACCAGACGCCGGACCCGCTCCTTGAGGCAGGCTTCGACCACGTTTTCGGTGACCAGCACATTGCCTTGATGGAAGTCCTGATACTTGCCCCACAGCCCCACGGCGCCGGCGCAGTGCACCACGGCCTCCACGTCTCGGCACAGGTCGCGCACCAGGTCGGCGTCATTCAGATCACCTTGGATAAACTCGGCGCCACGCCGCACCAGGTGCTCTACACCTTCGGCGCGTCGCCCGTTGACCCGCACGTCCAGGCCCTGCTCCAAGGCAAAACGCGCAAAGCGCCCGCCGATGAAGCCGCTTGCGCCGGTGACCAGAATCTTCATGTATTACCCCGTGTTCTTTCATTTTTCATCGCGGTTGCCTTGACGCACGCCGTCAGTCCAACGGCACCAACCATTGGCCGCACGCGTGGACCAAATGGTCAGTCAACAAGTTCAGCAATTGCCCGCCACTGCGCCAATGATGCCAGTACAACGGCACATCGATCGGCTTATCTGGCAATAACTCCACCAACACGCCTTTTTGCAACTGGTCGCGCACCTGTAGTTCGGGGACGAGGCCCCAGCCCAGCCCAGCTTCCGTCAGGCGAATAAAGCCTTCGGACGAGGGGCATAAATGGTGTTCGAAACCGCCATCCACACCGAGCGACGCCAGGTAACGGTGTTGCAGGAAATCATCCGGGCCAAACACCAGCGCCGGGGTGCGGGCCAACTGATCGGCACGCACACCGCCGGCAAAGTGCCGCGCAATAAAGGCCGGGCTTGCCAGTGCGCGATAACGCATGGCGCCCAGCAACAGGCTACGCGCGCCGGCCACCGGACGCTCGCTGGCGCAGATGCAGGCCGCTACCTCACCGGCGCGCATGCGCTTGAGGCTGACGGCCTGGTCTTCCACCACCAGATCCAGCAGCAAGTGCTGCTCGGCGCAAAACCCACTGACCGCCTCAGCCCACCAAGTGGCCAAGCTGTCGGCATTCAAGGCGATACGCAGGCGCTCGGGCATGCCCTCTTCGTCCAGCGCCGGCACCTGACTCTGCAGGTCACGTTCCAGCAAACGCACCTGTTGCACATGGTTAAGCAGGCGACGGCCGATCTCCGTGGGCGCCGGCGGCGTAGCCCGCACCAGCACCGGTTGGCCAATACGCGCCTCCAGCAGTTTGATGCGCTGGGAAATCGCCGACTGCGACACCCCCAGCACCTGCGCACCGCGTTCGAAGCCAGCCTGTTCCACCACCGCCGCCAGGGCAGAGAGCAATTTATAGTCGAACATCAGTTTCTCTAATGAGCGATCAGCAATATTGGTTTTTCTTATACAGCTTGCGCCGGGAGAATAGCCAGCATTGCTTCTCTTTATAAGGAACCCCGCCTATGGCCGGCGAAACCGCACTGGCAACGCTGCTGCGCAGCATGAGCCCACACCTCAATGAGGGTGACTACGTATTTTGTACCCTGCCCGACGGCCGTATCCCGCCAGCCTGCGAGGTCATCGGCAGTTTCCGTGAGCAGGAGGGCCTGACCCTCATCGTCGAACGTCAGCAGGCAGAACAGGCCGGGCTGGCGTTCGAGTACGTCGCCGCATGGATCACCTTGAATGTGCATTCGGCCCTGGAAGCCGTAGGCCTGACCGCCGCCTTCGCCAGCGCCCTGGGCAAGGCCAGCATCAGTTGCAACGTGATTGCCGGCTATTACCACGATCACCTGTTTGTCGGCCGCGCCGATGCCGAGCGCGCCATGGCTGTACTGCGCCAATTGGCGGCGACCGCGGAGTAAACCTTATGTGGCAAAGCTATCTGAACGGTCTGTTGGTCGCGCTGGGGTTGATCATGGCGATCGGCTCGCAAAACGCCTTTGTATTGGCGCAGAGCCTGCGCCGTGAACATCACTTGCCCGTGGCGGCACTGTGCGTGGTCTGCGATGCAATTCTAGTGGCCGCCGGGGTGTTTGGCCTGGCGACAGTGCTGGCGCAAAACCCGCTGCTGCTGGCAATTGCACGCTGGGGCGGTGCCGCGTTCTTGCTGTGGTACGGCACTTTGGCGCTGCGCCGGGCGTTTTCCAAGCAGAGCCTGGAGCAAGGCGGCAGTCTCAAGGTCCGCTCATTGCGCGCGGTGCTGCTGAGCGCACTGGCGGTGACATTGCTCAATCCCCATGTGTATCTGGATACCGTGTTGCTGATCGGCTCGTTGGGCGCTCAGCAAACCGAGCCTGGCGCCTATGTCGCCGGCGCCGCCAGCGCGTCGTTCCTGTGGTTCGCCACTCTAGCACTCGGCGCGGCCTGGTTGGCTCCGTGGCTGGCGCGTCCATCGACCTGGCGCCTGCTGGACCTGCTGGTGGCGATCATGATGTTCAGCGTGGCCTATCAATTGATCAGCGCGTGAGCAATATTCCAAAACGCTCTGGAACCTCTATCCCACACAGTTGTTGCGTGGTTTTGCCACACCCCCGGTGCTATGATCCTGCCCCTGCGCCGCAAAGAGTACAAACTCCCCGGCGCATGTTTGGCCGCCCGTGATCGGCCTTGCGCTCACCGCAACTGACCTGATTAGGAGAATCATCATGGCTTTCGAATTGCCGCCGCTGCCCTACGCACACGATGCCCTGCAGCCGCACATCTCCAAGGAAACCTTGGAGTACCACCACGACAAGCACCACAACACCTATGTCGTGAACCTGAACAACCTGGTGCCTGGCACCGAGTTCGAAGGCAAGACCCTGGAAGAGATCGTCAAATCCTCTTCGGGCGGCATCTTCAACAACGCCGCTCAGGTCTGGAACCACACCTTCTACTGGAACTGCCTGGCGCCAAACGCCGGCGGCCAACCTACCGGCGCACTGGCTGAAGCCATCAACGCGGCGTTCGGTTCGTTCGACAAGTTCAAGGAAGAGTTCACCAAAACCTCCGTCGGCACCTTCGGTTCCGGTTGGGGCTGGCTGGTGAAAAAGGCTGACGGTTCCCTGGCTCTGGCCAGCACCATCGGCGCCGGCAACCCGCTGACCAGCGGCGATACTCCGTTGCTGACCTGCGACGTGTGGGAACACGCTTACTACATCGACTACCGCAACGTACGTCCAAAGTATGTGGAAGCGTTCTGGAACCTGGTCAACTGGAAGTTCGTTGCCGAGCAGTTCGAAGGCAAGACGTTTACTGCCTGAGCATCGCTTGCAGTATGAAGAGCCCGGCAATCGCCGGGCTTTTTCTTGGCCGCTATGATTGCCATGCCAGAAATACAGGAACCCAACGGTAATAATTAACCACATAGACATCAGGAGGAATGAACCTCCTCAATCAATGTGGAGAATGACGATGGACCCTATTTCAGCGATCTTGGGCGCACTTCCCATCGGAATGGGCCTGCTCGACAAGGGCCTGGACCTTGCAAATAGCGGTATGGACTTGGCGAACAAACTCGCAGACATGGCCTCTCAGGGCGCCAAGATCGGCGGGGAAGCCCCCCAGCCAGAGAGCAAGATTAATTATTAAGAAAATCGTCGAACTGGAAGGCGGATCTCCTCCGCCTTCTCCCGCCCGGTCTGCGGCGCATGTGCTGCCCCTTTGCCCGCTTCTGAAAGTCCCGACATAAGTTGTCGCCGCTGCTCTTTCATCCAGCAAAACCCTCAATTTATCTCAGCCCCTAATGTCCCTTTGACTGCCATCACCAGATTGCCAATACTCATGGCATATTGAAGGCCACCCGCATGAGACAAGGAATGCCCCTTTGAAGCTGGAACTCAAGAACAGCTTGTCGGTGAAGTTGCTACGGGTTGTGCTGCTGTCGGCGTTGGTCGTGGGCGTGGCGCTGAGCGTGGCGCAGATCGTGTATGACGCCTACAAGACGCGCCAGGCCGTGGCCAGCGATGCCCAGCGTATCCTCGATATGTTTCGCGATCCCTCTACGCAGGCCGTGTATAGCCTGGACCGCGAGATGGGCATGCAGGTAATCGAGGGGCTGTTTCAGGACGACGCGGTGCGCATGGCCTCCATCGGCCATCCCAACGAAACCATGTTGGCGGAAAAAAGCCGCGCGTTGCAGCACGCCCCAAGCCGCTGGCTGACCGACCTCATTCTTGGCCAGGAACGCACCTTCACCACGCCCTTGGTGGGCAAGGGGCCTTACAGCGAGTACTACGGCGATCTGAGCATTACCCTCGACACCGCCACCTACGGTGAGGGATTTATCGTCAATTCGGTGATTATTTTCATTTCCGGGGTGCTGCGCGCATTGGCCATGGGGCTGGTGCTGTATCTGGTCTATCACTGGTTGCTGACCAAACCGCTGTCGCGGATTATCGAGCACCTGACATCCGTCAACCCGGACCGGCCCAGCGAACACAAAATCCCACAGCTCAAGGGCCACGAACGCAACGAACTGGGGTTGTGGATCAATACCGCCAATCAGTTGCTCGAATCCATCGAACGCAACACCCACCTGCGCCACGAAGCCGAATCCAGCCTGCTGCGCATGGCTCAGTATGACTTTCTCACCGGCCTGCCGAACCGCCAGAAACTGCAGGAGCAGTTGGACAAAATCCTGATCGACGCCGGCCGTCGTCAGCGCCGTGTCGCGGTGCTGTGTGTGGGGCTGGACGATTTTAAAAGCGTCAATGAGCAGTTCACTTACCAGGCCGGCGACAAATTGCTCCTGGCTCTGGCCGATCGCCTGCGCGCCCACAGCGGCCGGCTCGGCGCCCTGGCCCGCCTGGGGGGCGATCAGTTCGCCCTGGTGCAGGCCGATATCGACCAGCCCTACGAGGCCGCCGAACTGGCGCAAAGTATCCTGGATGACCTCGAAGCGGAATTTGCCTTCGAGCACGAACAAATCCGTCTGCGCGCCACCATCGGTATCACGCTGTTCCCTGAAGATGGCGACAGCACGGAGAAGTTGCTCCAAAAAGCCGAACAGACCATGACCCTGGCCAAGAGCCGTTCACGCAACCGTTACCAGTTCTATATCGCCAGCGTCGACAGCGAAATGCGCCGGCGCCGCGAGCTGGAAAAAGACCTGCGCGATGCCCTGAGCCGCGAGCAGTTTCACTTGGTGTATCAGCCGCAGGTCAGCTATCGCGAACAACGTGTGGTCGGCGTCGAAGCCTTGCTGCGCTGGCAGCACCCCGAGCACGGGCTGGTACCGCCGGACCTGTTCATCCCCCTGGCCGAGCAGAACGGCACCATTATTCCCATTGGCGAATGGGTGCTGGATCATGCCTGCCGGCAATTACGCGAATGGCATGACCAGGGCTTCACCCAACTGCGCATGGCGGTCAACCTCTCGACGGTGCAGCTGCACCACGCCGAGCTGCCACGGGTGGTCAACAATCTGATGCAAATCTACCGCCTGCCGCCACGCAGCCTTGAGCTGGAGGTCACCGAAACCGGCCTGATGGAAGACATCAGCACTGCCGCCCAGCACCTGCTGAGCCTGCGCCGTTCTGGCGCCCTGATCGCTATCGATGACTTCGGCACCGGTTACTCCTCCTTGAGTTATCTCAAAAGCCTGCCGCTGGACAAGATCAAGATCGACAAGAGCTTCGTCCAGGACCTGCTGGACGATGATGACGATGCCACCATCGTGCGGGCGATCATTCAACTGGGTAAGAGCCTGGGCATGCAGGTGATCGCCGAGGGGGTGGAAACCGCAGAGCAGGAGGCTTATATCATCGCCGAGGGCTGCCACGAGGGTCAGGGTTACTACTACAGCAAACCCCTGCCGGCGCGGGAGTTGGCGGTTTTTTTGAAGCAAGTCGAGCGCAATAACGCGGCCATTCTTTGACCTGGCGAAACGATACTGAATATTTCCCGCTTATAACCCTTTACACAAAATGCAAATCTTTCGCATTATGTTGCAGTTTTGCGCGGCTCCCGCGCGCCCTCTCAACAACCGAAGCAGGATGTTCGCCATGATTCGTATGCCCCTGGCCACCGCCAGTCTGCTGGCCATTGCCATTTCTCTCGCCGGCTGCGGCGAAGGTAAAGACAAAGCCGCCGCGCCCCAGGCGCCGACCCCGGCGGCCAGCACTGCCGCGCCAGCGGCGCCCGCCCCTGCCGGAAAAGTCGACGAAGCCGCCGCCAAGGCCGTGGTCGCGCACTACGCCGACATGGTGTTCGCGGTGTACAGCGATGCCGAATCCACCGCAAAAACCCTGCAAACCGCCATCGACGCGTTCCTCGCCAAGCCCAACGATGAAACCTTGAAAGCCGCGCGCACCGCCTGGATCGCCGCGCGCGTACCGTACTTGCAGAGCGAAGTGTTCCGTTTCGGCAACACCATCATCGACGACTGGGAAGGCCAGGTGAACGCATGGCCCCTGGACGAAGGCCTGATCGACTACGTCGACAAGTCCTACGAGCACGCCTTGGGTAACCCCGGCGCCACCGCCAACATCATCGGCAACACCCAGGTTCAGGTTGGCGAAGACAAGGTCGATGTGAAAGACATCACCCCGGAAAAACTCGCCAGCCTAAATGAGCTGGGCGGTTCCGAGGCCAACGTGGCCACCGGCTACCACGCCATCGAATTCCTGCTGTGGGGCCAGGACCTCAACGGCACCGGCCCAGGCGCCGGCAACCGCCCGGCCTCGGACTACCTGACCGGCGCCGGTGCTACCGGCGGCCACAACGAGCGTCGCCGTGCCTACCTGAGCGCGGTCACCCAATTGCTGGTCAGCGATCTGGAAGAAATGGTCGGCAACTGGAAACCCAACGTCGAAGACAACTACCGCGCCACGCTGGAAGCAGAACCGGCTACCGACGGCCTGCGCAAAATGCTGTTCGGCATGGGCAGCCTGTCCCTGGGCGAACTGGCTGGCGAGCGGATGAAAGTGTCCCTGGAAGCCAACTCGCCGGAAGACGAGCAGGACTGCTTCAGCGACAACACCCACAACTCGCACTTCTATGACGCCAAGGGCATCCGTAACGTCTATCTGGGCGAGTACACCCGTGTGGACGGCACCAAGATGACCGGCGCCAGCCTGTCCTCCCTGGTGGCCAAGGCCGACCCGGCTGCCGATACCGCGTTGAAAGCGGACCTGGCGACCACCGAAGCGAAGATCCAGGTCATGGTCGACCACGCCAACAAGGGCGAGCACTATGACCAATTGATCGCCGCCGGTAACGACGCCGGTAACCAGATCGTGCGCGACGCCATCGCCGCCCTGGTCAAGCAAACCGGGTCGATCGAAGCCGCAGCGGGTAAGCTGGGCATCAGCGACCTGAACCCGGATAGCGCCGATCACGAGTTCTGATCAGTGCCGAGTTGAAAGAGGCGACCTTCGGGTCGCCTTTTTTATAGCCACACAAAACCATGTGAGAGGGCGCTTGACCCCGATGGCAGTGTTTCAGTGAGGGCGGTATCGGCTGACCCACCGCCATCGGGGTTCATGCCCGCTCCCACATTTGAGTCACGGCGTTCCCGGCTACGCAGGTTTACATGCCCTGCACCCCAGGTAGAATGGCGCCTCTGCCCTATCTCGAGCGAACTTCATGGCGTTGCCGACCCTGCGCATCATCGGATTCATCATCGGCATCTTCCTGATCACCCTTGCGATCGCCATGGTCGTGCCCATGGCCACTCTGGTCATTTTCGAACGCACCAGCGACCTGCCCTCCTTTTTATGGGCCAGCCTGATCACGTTTGTCGCCGGCCTGGCGCTGGTTATCCCCGGTCGCCCCGAGCAGGTGCACCTGCGCCCGCGGGACATGTACCTGCTCACCGTCAGCAGTTGGCTGGTGGTGTGTGTGTTCGCCGCGTTGCCGTTTCTGCTGACCCAGCACATCAGTTATACCGACTCGTTTTTCGAAAGCATGTCCGGCATCACCGCCACCGGGTCCACGGTGCTGAGCGGTCTGGACAGTATGTCGCCGGGCATCCTGATGTGGCGCTCGCTGCTGCACTGGCTGGGGGGCATCGGGTTTATCGGCATGGCGGTAGCGATCCTGCCGCTGCTGCGCATTGGTGGCATGCGTCTGTTCCAGACCGAATCCTCGGACCGTTCGGAAAAGGTCATGCCGCGCTCGCACATGGTGGCGCGGCTGATCGTAGCCGCGTATGTGGGCATCACCATCCTCGGCAGCCTGGCGTTCTGGTGGGCCGGTATGGGCCTGTTCGACGCGATCAACCATGCGATGTCGGCGATTTCCACCGGTGGTTTCTCCACCTCCGATCAGTCCCTGGCCCACTGGGAGCAACCGGCGGTGCACTGGGTGGCGGTGGTGGTGATGATCCTCGGCAGCCTGCCGTTCACCCTGTACGTCGCCACATTGCGCGGCAACCGTCGGGCATTGATCAAGGATCAGCAGGTGCAAGGTCTGCTTGGCTTGCTGCTGGTGACCTGGCTGGTGCTCGGCACCTGGTACTGGTGGACCACCAATCTGCACTGGCTGGAGGCGCTGCGCCACGTCGCGCTGAACGTCACATCGGTAGTGACCACCACCGGTTTTGCGCTGGGGGACTACAGCTTGTGGGGCAATTTCTCACTGATGCTGTTCTTCTACCTGGGGTTTATCGGCGGCTGTTCGGGCTCCACGGCGGGCGGGATCAAGATTTTTCGCTTTCAGGTCGCCTATATCCTGCTCAAGGCCAACTTGAACCAATTGATTCACCCACGCGCGGTGATCAAGCAGAAGTACAACGGCCACCGCCTCGACGAAGAGATCGTGCGCTCGATCCTGACCTTTTCGTTTTTCTTCGCCATCACCATCTGCGCCATCGCCCTGGCCCTGTCGCTGCTGGGCCTGGACTGGATGACCGCCCTGACCGGCGCCGCCAGCACCGTGTCCGGCGTCGGCCCGGGCCTGGGAGAGACCATTGGCCCGGCCGGCAACTTCGCCAGCCTGCCGGACGCGGCCAAGTGGATTCTGTCCCTGGGCATGCTGCTGGGCCGACTGGAGATCATCACAGTCTTTGTTCTGTGTATCCCGGCGTTCTGGCGTCACTGACCGTCGACGCGTCCTGCAACCGCGCCCGGTACTCACCGGGCGTGGCATCGAACCAACGGCGAAACGCGCGAAAGAAATTACTCGGGTCGGCGAACCCCAACAGGTAGGCAATTTCCAGCAGGGTCATGCTCGGCTGCGCCAGGTATTGCTCAGCCAATTCGCGCCGTGTGTCGTCGAGCAAAGTTTGGAAACTAGTGCCCTCTTCCTGCAAACGCCGTTGCAAGGTGCGTTGGGACAGGTGCAGCGTCCGGGCCACGACCTCGCGCTTGGGCTCACCCTGCGGCAGCAAGCGGCAGAGCACTTGACGCGCCTTGTGGGTCACACGGCTTTCCGAGAAGCGCGCCAGGTATTCGCCGGCAAAGCGATCATGCAGCAGCGCCATGGCTTCATTGGCCGTGGGCAGCGGTGTGTCCATATCGGCACGCTCGAAGATCAACGCGTCATAGGGCGCATTGAATTCCAGCGGCGCATGGAACGCCTGCTTGTAGGGCGCCAGGTCCAGCGGTGGTTCGCCTTGTAACAGGACTTTGCGCGGATGCAGGGTTCGCCCGGTCAACCAGCCGCATAGCGCTAGCGCACAGGCCAGGGAGGCTTCGGCGCTTTGTCGGGTTGGAGGCAGATGGTCGCCATGCACCGTCAGAATCAGCGCATAGCCTTCGGGTAACAGGCGGAAACTCAAGTCGGCACTTTCGGCAATGATGCGCTGATAGCGCACCAGCCGCATAAAGCCTTCGGCCAGGGTGTTGCTGGACATCAGCGCATAGCCAGCCACATGGAACGACGCCGGGCGCACCACTTTGCCCATGTTCAATCCAATCGCCGGGTTGCCTGACAGCTCAACCGCGCGCTGCCACAGCCGGGTCATGGAATCCTGTGGGAAGCGCGCGTCGGGATCGCTCAAGGCGGCGTAGTCCAAACCCAGTTGCTTGAACAGGGCTTGGCAATCGAGGCCGTCCATTTCCAATGCCTTGACTATCCCCATCGCCCAGCTTGCAGAAGTTGTTCGTTCGCTCATGGCGTCTTCTTAATTAAGCAGGCTCAACGCCAGCCAGGAAGGCAAGGATACTAAAGTGGCATCTATTGTCACTGGCTGTTACCAGTGATCACTCTAGACTCAAATAAGCTCCCCGCCGAACATCTGTTGGGCGGCATAACAATCAAAGGGCCGGTCACCGTGGAAAATACCAAGCGATTCAGCAGCTTCGCCGAGTTCTACCCGTACTACTTGCAGGAACACGGAAACAGCACCTGTCGCCGCCTGCACTTTATCGGCACCACGCTGGTGATCGCCATCCTGGCGTATGCCATTGGCCGAGGTTCACTTGGCTTGCTGCTGGCGGTGCCGATCGCCGGCTACGGGTTTGCCTGGGTTGGCCACTTCTTCTTCGAAAAGAACCGTCCGGCGACGTTTCAGCACCCGTTCTACAGCCTGCTGGGGGATTTTGTGATGTACCGCGACATGATTCTGGGCAAGGTGCCGTTCTAGGTCATGTGGATATAAAAATCTTTTTGTCATTTACAGTGCTGTATCCTGCGAAAGCTTTTTGAAAGCGCGGAATCACCTGCGATTGAAAAAAACAGACTTTGCGAGGAGCGACGACAATGCACGAGATCCCTAATCTCCCCTTCCCAAGCCTGCACGAAACTGAGCAGCCAACCCCGCAACAGGCCAGCGACAAGCAGCCTGAGGCCAAAGAAGCCAAACCAGTCGACAGCGAACGCCACGACTGACGCCGTACCAGACCGTGTGGAAAGCGCACCATCGAGCGCTTTCCACACTGCCTGAAGCCAAGAGATTTTCCTATGACCGACACCCTCCCCGACAACCCGGACACAGCCATCCTCGATGCGGCCTTGCAGATGGTCGAGGTGTGGAATCGCCTGAGCGCCGATAAGCAAGCCATGCTGCTCAAGCGTTTCGGCACCCAGGAAAACGCCCTGGCCGCTCTGGTGACCACGCAATTGCTGAGCCCTGCCCAAGCGTGAGCTTTTTGAACTGAGCTTTTTGTGGATTGCCGCCCTGCGCGGGCCAAACCACCGGTATCATTAGCAGCCTATCTTTACCTGCTGCGAATGTGGACCCTTCCCATGCCCGATACCCAGCGCCCCATGGCGGTCACGCTGCAAGTTGTTTCCATCGTCTTATTCACCTTTATCGGTTACCTGAATATCGGCATTCCCCTGGCCGTATTGCCAGGCTATGTGCACAGCGAACTGGGGTTTGGCGCGGTGATCGCCGGGCTGGTGATCAGCGTGCAATACCTGGCCACATTGCTGAGCCGCCCGTACGCCGGGCGCATCATCGATAACCTGGGCAGCAAGCGCGCCGTGCTGATCGGCCTGACGGGCTGCGGCCTGAGCGGTGTGTTCATGCTACTGGCGGCGTGGTTTTCCAGCCTGCCGGCGCTGAGCCTGGGTAGCCTGCTGATCGGCCGCCTAGTGCTGGGCAGCGCTGAGAGCCTGGTGGGTTCGGGCGCCATCGGTTGGGGCATCGGCCGCGTAGGCGCGGCCAACACCGCCAAAGTCATCTCGTGGAACGGTATCGCCAGCTATGGCGCGCTGGCCGTCGGCGCGCCGTTGGGGGTGCTGCTGGTCAGCCATCTGGGGCTGTGGAGCATGGGGGTGAGCATCATCCTGCTGGCCGCCGTGGGGCTGTTGCTGGCGTGGAACAAAGTCGCGGCGCCGATTGTGAGCGGTGTGCGTCTGCCATTTATGAATGTGTTGGGGCGCGTGCTGCCTCACGGCTGCGCGCTGGCCCTGGGCTCTATCGGCTTTGGCACTATCGCCACGTTCATCACCTTGTATTACACCACCCAGCACTGGGATAACGCGGTGTGGGCCTTGAGCCTGTTCGGTGCCAGCTTTATCGGGGCGCGCCTGTTGTTTGGCAACCTGATCAACCGCATCGGCGGCTTTCGCGTAGCAATCGCCTGCCTGTCGGTGGAGATCCTCGGTCTACTGTTGCTGTGGCTGGCCCCGGACGCCAACCTGGCCCTGGCGGGTGCGGCGTTGAGCGGCTTCGGGTTTTCCCTGGTGTTTCCGGCGCTGGGGGTGGAGGCGGTCAACCTGGTGCCGGCCTCCAGCCGTGGTTCGGCGGTGGGGGCTTATTCGTTGTTCATCGACTTATCATTGGGCGTCACCGGCCCGCTGGCCGGCGCCGTGGCGGCGGGCTTCGGCTTTGCCTCGATCTTTCTGTTCGCCGCCCTCGCCGCCCTCGGTGGCTTGCTGCTAAGCCTGTACTTGTACCGTCAGGCGCCCAAAGCCCGCGAAGCACGCGACGCCTAGAAATCGACCTTGCCGCGCCCGGCCTTGATGCTGCCGCGCTTGGTCTTGGATTCCAGGCGACGCTTCTTCGAACCCAGGGTCGGCTTGGTCGGGCGACGCTTCTTCTCCACCTTGGTGGCGCTCTGGATCAATTCCACCAGCCGCGCCAGCGCATCGGCGCGATTCTGCTCTTGGGTCCGATACGACTGAGCCTTGAGCACCAGCACACCGTCGCTGGTGATGCGACTGTCACGCAGCGCCAGCAGCCGCTCTTTGTAGAACTCCGGCAGCGACGACGCAGGGATATCGAATCGCAGGTGCACCGCGCTCGACACCTTATTGACGTTCTGCCCGCCAGCACCCTGGGCGCGGATGGCAGTCAACTCGATTTCGGCATCGGGCAGGTGGACGTTGTTGGAAATCACCAGCATGGGCAATAGGTTCCTCTGGGGGCGGCCAAGGATACGCGAATGCGCTCAGCCTATGCCCTAAAACGACAAACCCGGCGCATGGCCGGGTTTGCTCGACTGCCGAAAATCCTTACTTCAGCGCAGACGCGACCAAGTCCAGACGCTGCTGCGCACTGCGTTTGTTCTTGATCCAATAACACACGGCCATAAATGCCACCCACACCGGGATCGCATACACCGACACCTGGATGCCCGGAATCATCAGCATGACCACCAGGATAAACACCACGAACGCCAGGCAGATGTAATTACCGTACGGGTACCACAGCGCCTTGAACAACGGCACCTGGCCGGTGCGGTTCATGTGTTGGCGGAATTTGAAGTGGGAAAAGCTGATCATCGCCCAGTTGATCACCAGCGTGGCCACCACCAACGACATCAACAGTTCCAACGCGTGCTGCGGAATCAGGTAGTTCATCAGCACCGCCACCAGGGTGATCGCCGCCGAGGCGAGGATCGAACGTACCGGCACGCCGCGCTTGTCGATCTTGGCCAGCGCCCGCGGGGCATCGCCCTGTTCGGCCATGCCCAGCAGCATGCGGCTGTTGCAGTACGTGCCGCTGTTGTACACCGACAGCGCCGCCGTCAACACCACGAAGTTGAGGATGTGTGCCGCGGTGTTGCTGCCCAGCATCGAGAACACCTGCACGAACGGGCTGCCGCTGTAGGCATCGCCGGACGCGTTGAGGGTCGTCAATAGGCTGTCCCAGGGCGTCAGCGACAACAGCACCACCAGGGCGCCGATGTAGAAAATCAGGATGCGGTAGATCACCTGATTGATCGCCTTGGGGATCACGGTGCGCGGCTGATCGGCTTCGGCAGCTGTAAAACCGAGCATTTCCAGGCCGCCAAACGAGAACATGATGATCGCCATGGCCATCACCAAGCCGCCGACACCGTGGGGGAAGAAGCCGCCGTGGTCCCACAGGTTGCTCACCGACGCCTGCGGGCCGCCGCTGCCGCTGACCAACAAGTAGCTGCCCAGGGCAATCATGCCGACAATCGCCACCACTTTGATGATGGCAAACCAGAACTCGGCTTCGCCGAACACTTTGACGTTGGCCAGGTTGATCACATTGATCAGCACGAAGAAGGCCGCCGCAGAGACCCAGGTCGGGATCTCCGGCCACCAGTAGTGCACGTACTTGCCAACAGCCGTCAGCTCCGACATGCCAACCAGAATGTACAGAATCCAGCAGTTCCAGCCCGACAGGAAGCCGGCGAAACCGCCCCAGTACTTGTGGGCAAAATGACTGAAGGAACCGGCAACCGGCTCTTCGACGATCATTTCGCCAAGCTGGCGCATGATCATGAAGGCAATGAAGCCGCAGATAGCATAACCCAGGATCATCGACGGGCCGGCGGACTTGAGCACGCCGGCCGAGCCCAGGAACAGGCCGGTGCCGATGGCGCCACCGAGGGCGATCAACTGGATATGACGGTTTTTCAGGCCACGTTTCAGTTCGCCTGAAGAGGAATCGGGTCCACTCATGGAAAGGGTCTCACGCAAGGTTTGATGATGTTGAATGCACGTTGCTGTCTTGAATCTCTGCTCAAGCAGCGCCGCTCAAACCCCAGCGCAGGCACCAGGAATACAGCGTCTTTCTAAGGGTCATGCGTCACCTGTTTGTTTTTATCTGTGACGAAATCGAACCCGTCCGGCTCGTGGCCGGGCGGAGTGATCGGGGTGGCTAACCCCAGGTTTTGGCCTTTTGCGCAGGTACGCAAAGGGGGTCACAGTAAAACGCGCGCATTGTACACCGCTCGACAGCCTGGGGCGGCCATTGCAGCGGGCGTGCGACGATCTGTCAGGCATTCCTTACAGCGCCGAATAACTCAATAATGCCGCGAACAAGTCGTAAATTAATCGTTACAGCGCGGAAAATCCTCGTTACAGCTGTAACTCACGGGAAAATTGACGCTCAGAAATTTCCTTCATGATGGCCATCCCCAGTTTCTTGAATTTCCTCGGAAAAAAATTCGCGGGGAAAATCAGAACAAAAAATCCAAATGAGACCGTGTCAATAAAAATTTTGCATTCTGAAACACCCTCACCTAGGTTTCCCACTTGCCCAGCGAGACCGCTGGCAAGCCGTTCTCAAACAACGTCCTCTAGGAGATACACCATGCAAGTACTGGAAAACGACCTGGAAACCGAACTGCAACTCGACGATTGGTTTGAAGCGCCGACCCATGAGGCCGCCGTAGAAATGATGCAAGCCGATGCTGTTGTGCCGTTTGGCACCGCGATGTGGCCTTTCTAATCCACGACAGGCATCCAGCGGGTGCTGTGCACGGCACCCGCTCCCTTACCCAAGACACACAAGGACATCCGTCATGGACAAGGCCCGCGCCGTCGAACATTTCCTCTACTACCTGGCTCATCATCCGGCCCTCAACGGCCTGAGCTGCCCGACCGTGCTACTGGGCCATACCGAGCGCTACGACGCTATCGCCCGCGCCATTACCCAAGGCAGCGCCGGTCGCTTCAATTTCCAAGTGCAGCGCCTGGACCTGACCGCCAGCGATGCCATGGCCCAGGCCATCGAAGCCTGCGACCTGTACCTGTTCCTCTACGATTCCTCCACGCTGCCCAACCCACGCGCCGAAGGCCCGGACTTTATCCGCGCCCTGCAAGCGGTGATGGCCGAACACTGGAAGAAGTCCCTGCTGTTCAAGGATTACGGCGACTATTTCTACGATACGTTCAGCGTCGAGCCACAACGCATCGCCGACCTCAACGCCACGCTGATCCGACGCATGGGCCAGGCCACGGTGCTGAGCTTCACCGACAAGCACGGCTCACGCCTTCAGGCGCCCCTGAGCAGCATCAAGAAGTGGACGAATATCAACGGCGTCGGCAACCACGACCTGGCTCCCGGCGAGATCGCCACCCACAGTGAAGCGATTAGTGGTCAGGTGCGGTTTGTCGGCACATTCCTCAGCACCATCCCCTTCGCGCGTAAATACGGCGTGCTGCAATCACCGCTGGAGCTGTGGATCGAGAATTCGACCATCTGCAGCGTGGCCAGCGACGTGCCGGGGCTGGCCGATGACTTCAACAAATACCTCAACGCCAACCCGTCCAACCGCCGTGTGGAGGAACTCGGCATCGGCACCAATGAAGGGGTCAAGGATTTATACGCACGCAATGCCGGCTTCGAGGAGCGCCATTGCGGTTTGCATCTAGGCTTGGGGGGCGGGCAGAAAGGCAGTCATCACCTGGACTTGATCTTTGCCAGTGGGGTGTTGGCGTTGGATGACAAGCCCGTGTTCGATGGCAGGTTTGCGTTCTAGCGCCAGCTACCAGTCGCAAGCCACAAACAAAAAAAAGCGCCAACCCGTGAGGGCTAGCGCTTTTTCTTACAGCTTGCAGCTAAAAACTTACCACTGCTCTTAAGGCTTCTTGCGACCAAACCCTGGACGCTGACCGGAACCGCCCGGAGCGCCACGGCGCTTGCCCGATGGCTCGTCCGCGACCAGTTTCGGGCCAGGGCGTTTGTTCGCCGCCGGCTTGGCTGGGCGCTTGGTGCTGGCGCTGTCGGCCGGGCGATCGGCTTCACCCCGGTTGCTGCGGCCACCGGTCGGTGCAGGTCGCGGAGCGCGTGGCGCACGTTCGCCTTCCTGACGCGACGGCGCGGTCGGGCGACGCTCGCCTTCGATGTGCGGTTCGCGGGAGATACGCCCGCCAGTCGCCGGTGCATTCAGGGCCGGGCGCAGGGTGCGAGCAACGCGTTCGGTACGGGCTACCGGGCGCGACGATTTACGCTGCATCCGCTCAAGCTTGTCTTTGCTCTTGGCGTTCATCTGCGGCATCGCCACCGGGGTCAGACCCACTTCGGCACTGAGGATGTCGACTTCGTACTGGCTCATTTCGCGCCAGCGCCCCATCGGCAGGTCGGAATTCAGGAACACCGGGCCGAAACGCACGCGCTTGAGGCGGCTGACCACCAGGCCCTGGGATTCCCACAGACGGCGCACTTCGCGGTTACGGCCTTCCATCACCACGCAGTGGTACCAGTGGTTGAAGCCTTCGCCACCCGGTGCCTGCTTGATGTCGGTGAACTTGGCGGGGCCGTCTTCCAGCACCACACCGGCCTTGAGGCGTTCGATCATCTCGTCGTCGACTTCGCCACGTACACGCACGGCGTATTCGCGGTCCATCTCGTAGGACGGGTGCATCAGACGGTTGGCCAGCTCGCCGTCGGTGGTGAACATCAGCAGGCCGGTGGTGTTGATGTCGAGACGACCGATATTGATCCAGCGGCCTTCTTTCGGCTTAGGCATCTTGTCGAACACGGTCGGACGGCCTTCCGGGTCGTCACGGGTGCAAATTTCGCCATCGGGCTTGTTGTACATGATCACGCGGCGCACCGATTCGGCGGCCTCTTCGCGCTTGATGACCTTGCCATCGATGGTGATTGCATCATGCAGATCGACGCGCTGGCCAAGGGTGGCTTCCACGCCATTGACCTTGATGCGCTTCTGGGTGATCCAGGCTTCGACGTCGCGGCGCGAGCCCACGCCGATACGCGCCAGCACCTTTTGCAGCTTTTCGCCTGCTGGGCCGATTTCCTGGCTGTCGTTCTGGTCTTTATCGTTCATCTTAAGCACCTCCCGGTGGGTCGATTCAGGCGTGGCCTGAAGAGTGTTGAAAGCGGGGCTTTGGCCGAATAGCTCGGCAAAGGGTCGCGAATCATACGCGCATGGCGCGCGTTGCGCATCAGAGAGTAGTCGATAAGCGCCAGGTCATTGATTTTTCCGCCGACCGGTGATGCCCAAAGCACCGCTGAACCCTTGTGGAAGGGGGCAAGCCCCCTCCTACATTGGACTGCGTCAGTCTTCGAACTGGCGGCGTTCGTTCTCGATGGCTTCGGCCAGGGCCCGGGCTTCGTCTTCTTCGTCGCTCAAGGGCGGTTGTTCAAGGGCGGCGACGGCGGCCAGGAGTTTTTCGCGGGCTTCGGCAACGCCGAGGATATCGTCCTCAGGTTCAGGTTCGACCTCCACGCTGACCGGGGCTTCGGGCTCGGCCTCACCATCGCGCAGCAAGTCATCGAAGTCGGTCTTGATGCCCTGCTCCATGTCGTCCAGTTCCAGCAACAGGGTGTGGAAACTGGTCTCGTCCTTCGGCTCCTCCGGCTCGGCGCTGGCGTCGGCCAGCTCCTGCAACCCCGCCGGAACCGGCGCGTCGTCGAAATCGAGTACCGGTTCGGCCTCCATTTCGCGCAATTCGGCGAGTGGCGGCAGGTCATCGAGGTTTTTCAGGTTGAAGTGGTCGAGGAACACTTTGGTGGTGGCGAACATCGCCGGTTTGCCCGGCACGTCGCGGTAGCCGACGATGCGAATCCACTCACGCTCCAGCAGCGTCTTGACGATATGGCTGTTGACCGCCACGCCACGCACATCCTCGATCTCGCCCCGGGTGATCGGCTGGCGATAGGCAATCAATGCCATGGTCTCCAGCATCGCCCGCGAATAGCGCTGCGGACGTTCTTCCCACAAACGCCCCACCCAAGGGGAAAATTTCTCACGGATCTGCAAGCGATAACCCGACGCTACTTCGCGCAGTTCAAAGGCACGGCCGTCGCAGGATTTACGCAGGATCTCCAGGGCCTTCTTGAACACCGGCGGCTCGGGACGCTCGGCCTCTTCAAACAGCTCAAACAGGCGCTCCAGGGACTGCGGCTTGCCCGAGGCCAGAAGAAAAGCCTCCAGCAAGGGGGCCAGTTCGCGAGGTTCAGTCAGATTCATGGTGTCAGCTCTTTATTCGGCTCGCGCCCGCACGTGGATAGCCGCAAAAGGCTCATTCTGGACCAGCTCGACTAAGGATTCCTTGACCAGTTCGAGGATCGCCATAAACGTCACCACCACACCCAGGCGCCCTTCTTCGGCGGTAAACAGCTCGACAAACGGCACAAACCCGCCGCCCTTGAGGCGCTCCAACACATCGCTCATGCGCTCGCGGGTGGACAGCGCTTCGCGGCTGACCTGGTGGCTTTCAAACATATCGCCCCGGCGCAGCACCTCGGCCATGGACATAAGCAGTTCTTCCAGGCTCACGTCCGGCAGCAACTTGCGCGCGCGGGCCTCGGGGGCGTCGAGCTTGGGCACCACCACATCACGACCGACGCGGCTCAAGCCGTCGATGCCCTCGGCGGCGGCCTTGAAGCGCTCGTACTCCTGCAGGCGTCGGATCAGTTCGGCGCGCGGGTCATCCTCTTCGGCCTCCACCGTCTCCGAGCGCGGCAACAGCATGCGCGATTTGATCTCGGCGAGCATGGCCGCCATCACCAGATACTCGGCGGCCAGCTCCAGACGCACCGACTGCATCAGCTCGACATAGCCCATGTACTGGCGGGTGATTTCCGCCACGGGGATGTCGAGGATATTGATGTTCTGTTTACGGATCAGGTACAGCAGCAAGTCCAGCGGGCCTTCGAATGCTTCCAGGAACACTTCCAGCGCATCCGGCGGGATGTACAGGTCCAGCGGCATTTCCATGACCGCCTGGCCGTACACCATCGCGAACGGCAGTTCCTGCTGGGCGCCTGCCTGGGGATCGACGGATTCCACAGCGGACATTCAGGCCTCGGCCATAAAGGGCGCGGGGTCGCCGCAACCGACGCGGATCACTTCCGGCTCGCCATCGGCCAGATTGATCACGGTGGACGCCTTGGCGCCGCCGAAACCGCCGTCGATGATCAGGTCCACCTGTTTTTCCAAGAGCTGACGCATCTCGTACGGATCTTCCAGCGGCTCGGTCTCGCCGGGCATGATCAGCGACACACTCATCAGGGGCTCACCCAGCTCGGCCAACAGCGCCAGGGCAATCGGATGCTCCGGCACGCGCAGGCCGATGGTGCGCTTCTTGGGGTGCAGCAGCAGGCGCGGCACTTCGCGGGTGGCGTTGAGAATAAAGGTGTAAGGCCCCGGCGTGTGGGCCTTGAGCAGGCGGAAGGTGCCGGTATCGACCTTGGCGAACAGCCCCAATTGGGACAGGTCGCTGCAGATCAGCGCAAAGTTGTGTTTGTCGTCCAACTGACGCAAACGTCTGACCCGTTCGACCGCGCCTTTATCGCCGATCTGACAACCGATGGCGTAGGACGAATCGGTGGGGTAGATCACCACGCCGCCGGCGCGAATAATCTCCACGGCCTGTTTAATCAGGCGTGGCTGGGGGTTTTCCGGATGAATCTGGAAGAATTGACTCACGTGCTCTACCTGTTCAGACGGTGGCAATAATGGGGTCATGCTTGAATCGCCCCCACAAGAGCGGCAAATCTTCCGGGACCGGACGATACTCACCGATCTCGGACCAGCCGCCTGGGCCATGAAAGTCACTGCCGGCACTGACCAGCAGACCAAATTCACGGGCAAGAATCGCCAGACTGCCAACCTGCTCGGCGGGTTGATGCCCGTTGACCACTTCGATAGCGTGGCCTCCCGCTCCAATATAGTCGCCGATCAGCTTGCGACGTTTGCTGCGGGTGAAATCGTAATGCCAGGGATGCGCCAGGCTGACCCAAGCCCCAGAGGCCCGCAGGGTCTCGACGGTGTCCTCCAGGCTCGGCCAGTGTTGCTTGACGTCACCCAGCTTGCCGGCGCCCAGCCATTTGCGAAAGGCTTCGGCACGGTCCCGCACGAACCCTTGGCGCACCATCCAGTCGGCAAAATGCGGACGGGCCGGCGCGTTGCCGCTGTCGCCCAGCTCCTGCTGGATGGCCCGCGCGCCGTCGAGGGCGTTGGGCATGCCTTTAAGGCCAAGCTTGCGGCTTATTTCTTCGGACCGCAGCCAACGCCCATCGTGCAAATCGGCGATGGCCCGGACCAGCGGCGCGGCATTTTGGTCGAAACCGTAGCCAAGCACATGAATAGTGGCGCCGCCCCAGGTGCAGGACAACTCCACACCGTTGACCAGCTGCATGCCCAGGGCCTGGGCCGCCGCGCGGGCTTCGTCCAGGCCTTCTAGGGTGTCGTGGTCGGTCAACGCCAGGACTCGCACGCCGTGTTCAAACGCTCGCGCAACCAGTGCCGCGGGCGCCAGGGCGCCGTCGGAGGCTGTGCTGTGGCAGTGCAAATCAACATTCACGGGGGGTTGTAACCTCAAGTCAGCTGGCGCTTTCGCTACCAAGGATGTTTGTTATTATGCCGACACATCCAGCTTCTGGCTCTTACTGTGAAACAATTCATCGACTTCATCCCGCTGTTGCTGTTTTTCATCGTTTACAAACTCGACCCCAGGGTCATCGATATCGCCGGCCATGAGCTGACCGTCGGAGGCATCTACAGCGCCACCGCAGTGCTGATCATCAGCTCTATCCTGGTCTATGGCGCCCTCTTCATCTCCCAGCGCAAACTGGAAAAAAGCCAATGGCTGACCCTGGTCGCGTGCCTGGTCTTCGGCAGCCTGACCCTGGCCTTCCACAGCGAAACCTTCCTTAAATGGAAAGCCCCGGTGGTGAACTGGCTGTTCGCCCTGGCGTTCATCGGTAGCCATTTCATCGGTGATCGCCTGTTGATCAAGCGGATCATGGGCCATGCGCTGACTTTGCCGGAGCCGGTCTGGACCCGCTTGAACGTGGCGTGGGTCGCGTTTTTTATCTTTTGCGGGGCCGCCAACCTGTTTGTGGCCTTTACCTTTCAAGACTACTGGGTCGACTTCAAAGTGTTCGGTAGCCTGGGCATGACCGTGTTGTTCCTGATCGGTCAAGGTATCTACCTGTCGCGCCACCTGCATGACACCGACCCCACCACGCCGAAGACCGAGGACTGACATGCTCTACGCCATCATTGCCACCGATGTTGCCCACTCCCTGGATAAGCGCATGTCCGTGCGCCCGGCGCACGTCGAACGCCTCAAGCAGCTGCAGGCCGAAGGCCGCATCGTGCTGGCCGGGCCGCACCCTGCCGTCGAGAGCGATGACCCGGGCGAGGCTGGTTTCACCGGCAGCCTGATCGTCGCCGAATTTCCATCTTTGGCTGAAGCCAAAGCCTGGGCCGACGCCGATCCGTACGTGGCAGCAGGCGTCTACGCCAACGTGGTGATCAAACCGTTCAAGCAAGTCCTGCCTTAACCCGCAGGCGTGCCGAACCTATTGCGTTCGGCACACTCCTAATGGCTCATTATTCCCGGTAACCTGCCGACAACCTTCTGAATATTCGTGTGGAATCAGGAGTTCCGATGCGCTTACGTCAGTTGTGTCTGTTGGCAGTGTTAATGATCGGGGCTACGGCCCACGCTGAAGAACCCTCGAACACCGGCAGCTCCACGCCCCTGTCCTTGAGTGCCGGCGCCCAGATCACCGAGTTGCAGCAACGCTTGAAAGACAGCGAACGGCAACGTGAAGAACTGAGCAAGCAACTGCAAAGCGCGGATGCGACCCGCGAGAGCGCCCAATTGAGTCGCCTTCGCCAAGAGAACCAACGCCTGGCCCAGCAACTCAAAGACGCACAGGGCGGCGGCTTGACCCGATGGCTGACCGAGCAACAGCAGTGGTTCGTCACCGGTGGCGCCGTTGCTTTGATTGCCCTGTTGTGTGGGATCTTCGCCAGCGGGGGGCACCGTCGCCGTCGACAATGGCTAAATTGAGTGAGTCATGAGCGAGCTGTTACTGATAGATGATGACCAGGAGCTCTGCGAGCTGCTGACCAGTTGGTTAAGCCAGGAAGGTTTCCAGGTGCGTGCCTGTCACGATGGCCTGAGTGCGCGCAAGGCCCTGGCCGACAGTGCCCCCGCCGCCGTGGTGCTGGACGTGATGCTGCCCGACGGCAGCGGCCTGGAGTTACTCAAGCAGTTACGCACCGACCACCCGGAATTGCCCGTGCTGATGCTCTCGGCGCGCGGCGAACCGCTGGATCGCATCCTCGGCCTGGAGCTGGGCGCTGACGATTACCTGGCCAAACCTTGCGATCCTCGGGAATTGACCGCACGCCTGCGCGCCGTGCTGCGCCGTAGTCACCCGACGGCCGTATCGACCCAGCTCGAACTGGGCGACCTGTGTTTCAGCCCGGTGCGCGGCGTGGTCAGCATCGATGAACAGGAATTCGCCCTTACTGTCTCCGAAAGCCGCCTGCTCGAAGCCCTGCTGCGTCAGCCCGGCGAGCCACTGGACAAACAGGAACTGGCGCAAATCGCCCTGGGTCGCAAGCTGACCCTATACGACCGTAGCTTGGATATGCACGTCAGCAACCTGCGCAAAAAGATCGGCCCCCACCCCGATGGCCGGCCCCGGATCGTGGCGCTGCGTAGTCGTGGCTATTACTACAGCCTCTGACCTGGCTGCCGGGTTTTGTCAGCGCCGGACAAAACCCTCTTTACCGAAGCTTTACTCACACCTGACCGCCGCTGACCTTGATCTGCGTAACCTACTCACATCCGGACTCACCGGAATAGAGACAGGAGAATCACCATGCGCAAGACCCTTATCGCTTTGATGTTCGCCGCAGCCCTGCCCACCGTCGCCATGGCCATGCCAGAAGGCCCGACCCCAGGCCCAATGGGCGGTCCTGAAGGCCATATGATGGGTGGCCCAGGTCACGGCGAACACGGTCCGCGCGGCAAAGGCGGCCCGTTCAGCCAACTGGACCTGAGCAAAGAACAGCGCGAGCAGATCGGCAAACTGATGGGCGACCAATGGCACGCTCGCAAGGATCTGGTCAAAAAGTACCTGGACAAACTGCCGCCTGCCGAGCAGAAAGCCATGCAGGATGAAATCGCCGCCGGCCGCCAGAAAACCCAGGCGGATATCCGCGCAGTACTTAAGCCGGACCAGCAGAAGAAGTACGACGAGATCGTCAAGAAGCAAGCCGAGCGTCGTGCCGAGTGGCAGCAGTTCCAGGCGTGGAAAGCCCAACAGCCGCAAAAAGCGCAATAATGCGTCCGCGTTAATCCCCCAGCCCAGTGGCCAACGCCACTGGGCTTTTCCTGTTTGAGGGTGTCCTGTGCGTTCATTGTTCTGGCGAATCCTGGCAAGTTTCTGGCTAGCCATCGCCCTGGTTGCCGGCTTGTCGATCCTGCTGGGGCATATGCTCAATCAAGATGCGTGGATTCTGAGTCGCCATCCCGGCCTGAGTAACCTGGCTCAAGAGTGGACCCAACTCTACGAAGCCCAGGGCGAGGACGCGGCTCAAGACTTGCTGCAACAGCGCAAGCGTCAGTACCACATTGACGTCCAAGTGCTGAATGAAAGCGGTGAACCTGTGGTGCGCGGCACCTTCCCACGCCGTGCGGCCGCGTTTGAAGCGCGCCAGAACGACAACAAGGACAGCCACCTGCCCTGGCGCCGACTGACCGCCGAATACACCAGCGAAAAAACCGGCGACACCTACCTGCTGATCTATCGTATCCCCCACCCGGAACTCGATGCCTGGCACCGCAGCAGCCTGGCCTGGCCCTTGAGCGCGCTGGCTATCGCCCTGGTGGTGCTGACGCTGTTCAGCCTGTTCGTCACCTTGTCCATCACCCGCCCGCTCAGCCGCCTGCGCGGCGCAGTGCATGACCTGGGCCAGGCCACCTACCAGCAGAACAGTCTGGCGCGCCTGGCCAATCGGCGTGACGAGTTCGGCGTACTGGCTACCGACTTCAACCGCATGGGCGCCCGCCTGCAAAGCTTGATCGGCAGCCAGCGCCAGTTGCTGCGCGACGTGTCCCACGAACTGCGCTCGCCTCTGGCGCGTCTGCGCATCGCTCTAGCCCTGGCCGAACGCGCCAGCCCCGATGAACGGGAACGACTCTGGCCACGCCTGACCCGCGAATGCGACCGTCTGGAGGCGCTGATCAGCGAGATCTTGGTACTGGCCCGCGTTGACGCCGACAACGCCAGCGCTGAGGAGGTGGACCTCAACCCCTTGCTCAAAACCTTGCAAAAAGACGCCCAGCTCAGCGCGCCGGACCAAGTGGTGCACCTGAGCGCCGACACCGACCTGCACCTCAAGGGCTGGCCGACCATGATCGAACGGGCGGTGGATAACCTGCTGCGCAATGCCCAGCGCTTCAACCCAACGGACCAGCCCATCGAGTTGCAAGCCCAGCGTCAGGGTGAACGCATTGTGATCAGCGTGCGCGACCACGGCCCCGGCGTCGATGCCGAACACTTGAGCCAACTGGGCGAGCCGTTCTACCGCGCGCCGGGCCAGACCGCCCAAGGTCACGGCCTGGGCCTGGCGATTGCCCGGCGCGCAGCGGAACGCCACGGCGGCAGCCTAAGCCTGGCCAACCATCCAAGTGGCGGTTTCATCGCCAGCCTCGACCTGCCGTTGCAACCCGGGGTTGTCACTCCCGCCGGCTGATCTTCTATAGTGGCTCTTCTCAAAAAGGAGGGCCTTTGATGACTGATCTGCTGACTCCCATCCAAGCCGCACTCGATCTGCCGCAAACACCGCTGCCCCTGACGGGTGCCGGCGCCCTGCCCTCGGCCTTTGCCGTGACCGATCTGGCCTGCGCCAGCATCGGCGCCGCCGGCCAGGCCGTGGCTGAGCTGATCCGGCAACAGACCGAACGCTTGCCCGCCGTCAGCGTGGACCGACGTTTGGCGTCCTGGTGGTTCTCCTCCTCGATCCGCCCGCTGGGCTGGCAAGTGCCGCCGCTGTGGGACCCGGTAGCCGGCGACTACGCCAGCGCCGACGGCTGGATTCGCCTGCACACCAACGCCCCCCATCACCGCGCCGCCGCCGAGCAGGTGCTGGGTAAAGTCCGTGATCGCACAGAGATGGCCAACAAAGTCGCGGCGTGGAAGGCCGCCGATCTGGAACAGGCGGTTGTGGAGGCCGGCGGTTGTGCCGCGCAGATGCGTGCTTGGCCGGCCTGGCAGCAACATCCCCAAGGCCTGGCAGTGAATGCCGAGGCCCTCGTGCAGCGCCAGACCTTCACAACCACCATCAATAAACCCTGGACTGGCTCGGTGGCACGGCCACTGGCCGGGCTCAGGGTGCTGGACCTGACCCGCGTGCTGGCTGGCCCCGTGGCCAGTCGTTTTCTGGCCGGGCTGGGCGCGGATGTGCTGCGCATCGACTCGCCGACCTGGGACGAGCCGGGTGTGGTGCCGGAAATGACCCTGGGCAAGCGTTGCGCTCGGCTGGATTTGAAAACCCACGAAGGCCGGCAGCGGTTCGAAGCCTTGCTCAAGGACGCCGACCTCCTGTTCCACGGTTATCGCGCCGACGCCCTTGAACACTTGGGCTATAACGCCGAAGGCTTGCAACGCATCGCCCCCGGTCTGATCGACGTCAGCCTCAATGCCTACGGCTGGAGCGGCCCATGGCGCAACCGCAGAGGGTTCGACAGCCTGGTGCAAATGAGCAGCGGCATCGCCGAGGCGGGCATGGCCTGGCAGCAGGCCGACAAACCGGTGCCGCTTCCCTTGCAGGCGCTGGACCATGCCACCGGTTACCTGATGGCCGCCAGCGCGCTACAAGCCTTGAGCGAACGCTTGAAGTCCGGCCGGGGTGGATCGGCGCGCTTGTCCCTGGCGCGCACGGCGAAACTGTTGGTAGACGCCGGGCAGGCGCCGCAGCAACCGGCGCTGAGGCCCGAGGAGCCTGACGATCAAGGGCTGCTGGTTGAACAAACCGCCTGGGGCCCGGCGCATCGGCTGCTGCCCCCCGTCAGCATCAACGGCACACCGTTGCAGTGGGATCTGCCGGCCGGAGAACTGGGTTCACATCGGCCACAGTGGTGATCGTCTGCCCTTGTTGAGATGCCGATAGGGCTGCGCCACGCTGCTCACTGTCACAACGACAGTACCCCGCTGTATAACCCATAGGCCGCCAGCCCCGCGCCGGCAATCACGCAGCTGAAAATGCCTTTTTCCACATGGGTGAACAACGGCAGGCCCTGTTCGCGCTTGGCGAGGGCGAACAGAATCACACCCGGCGCATACAGCAGCGCCGATAAGAGCAAGTACTTCAACCCGCCGGCGTACAGCAGCCACACCGCGTAGCCGAGGGCGACCAGGCCGATAAGCAAGTCTTTGAGACGCTGGCGGTGGGCGCCTTCGTAGGTCTCGCCGCGCCCGCTCAACAACACCGCATACGCCGCCGACCACAGGTAAGGCACCAGAATCATCGACGACGCCAAGTAGATCAGCTTGGTGTAGGTGCTGTGGGAAAACAGCGTGATCACCAGAAAAGCCTGGATCATCAGATTGGTCAGCCACAGCGCGTTGACCGGCACCTGGTTGGCGTTTTCCTTTTTCAGGAAGGCCGGCATGGTCTTGTCATGGGCGGTGGCGTAGAGAATTTCCGCGCACAACAAGGCCCACGACAGCAACGCACCGAGCAGCGACACCGCCAGCCCGACGCTGATCAACAGCGCCCCCCACGGCCCGACGATGCGCTCGAGTACGCCGGCCAGCGATGGGTTTTGCAGCCCCGCCAACTCCGGCCGGCTCATGACCCCCAAGGACAACACATTCACCAGCACCAGCAACGCCAACACGCCGAGAAAGCCGATCACCGTGGCCCGGCCGACGTCTGAGCGCTTCTCGGCCCGCGCTGAATACACGCTGGCGCCTTCGATGCCGATAAACACAAACACGGTGACCAGCATCATGTTGCGCACCTGCTCCACCACCCCGCCGATCTGCGGGTTGCCCAGGCCCCAGATATCCCGGGTGAACACGTCGGCCTTGAATGCCAGGGCGGCAATCACGATAAACATCAGCAGCGGTACGATTTTCGCGACGGTGGTGACCTGGTTGATAAACGCCGCCTCCTTGATCCCACGCAGCACCAGAAAATGCACAGCCCACAGCAACAACGAGGCACAGCCGATGGCCACCGGGGTATTGCCCTGGCCAAAGACCGGGAAAAAGTAACCGAGGGTGCTGAACAGCAGCACGAAGTAACCGACGTTGCCCAGCCAGGCACTGATCCAGTAACCCCAGGCTGATGAGAAACCCATGTAATCGCCAAACCCGGCCTTGGCGTAGGCATACACCCCGGAGTCAAGCTCGGGTTTACGGTTAGCCAGGGTCTGGAATACGAAAGCCAGAGTCAGCATGCCTACGGCAGTGATCGCCCAACCGATCAATACGGCGCCGACTTCGGCGCGTGCGGCCATGTTCTGGGGCAACGAGAAAATCCCCCCACCGATCATAGACCCCACCACCAAAGCGATCAGGCCACTGAGGCGAAGTTTCTGGGTTGTTTGAGACATGAGTACTCCTGACTGAAACCACTTGAGCCAACAACTGTGCACTCAACTTATTTAATCGTTCGAGTGTAGCGCTTATTACCGAGCGTAATTTAACCGCCATGCTCATAACGCAAAGGCATGACAGTTAATAGAGTTTAGGCTTATTTAGAATTTAAATACGACTGGGCACACCAAGTATTGCTCGCTAGTTCGCAGGCGGCTCTGAAAAAGTTTGCACATTCAGGAATCCGGTCTAGCTTCAAACGTTCATATATCGCAACAAATGATTAACCACACGTACAAAGCGCTCTAGAAAGCGCTTTTGCGGGGCAAGCCAAGGTTCATCGGTTTGCCTTTAAGTCATTAATTCACAATGGAATGTGCCAATGAAGTGATCTGAGTCAGCTGTTTGATTAGCGCACGGATTTATTCTGTGGTCTCTCTTCTCCTGCATTGGAGTTATGCAATGTCTGAATCTCCCGGAAAACTTCGATTAGGCGCCTTGGTTGCACTTGTCGTCGGCTCGATGATCGGCGGCGGCATTTTCTCATTACCGCAAAACATGGCCGCCAGCGCCGATGTCGGTGCGGTATTGATCGGTTGGGTCATTACGGCCATCGGCATGCTGACCCTCGCGTTCGTGTTCCAGACCCTGGCCAACCGCAAGCCCGACCTCGACGGCGGTGTGTACGCCTACGCCAAGGCCGGTTTCGGCGACTACATGGGTTTCTCCTCAGCCTGGGGTTACTGGATCAGTGCGTGGCTGGGCAACGTCGGTTACTTCGTGCTGCTGTTCAGCACCCTCGGTTACTTCTTTCCGATCTTCGGCGAAGGCAACACCCCGGCTGCGGTAATCGGCGCCTCGGTGCTGTTGTGGGCCGTGCACTTTCTGGTGCTGCGCGGCATCAAGGAAGCGGCGTTCATCAACCTGGTGACCACCGTCGCCAAGGTGGTGCCGCTGGTGCTGTTCGTGTTGATCGCCCTGTTCGCGTTCAAGCTGGACATCTTCACCGCTGACATCTGGGGCGTAAAAAACCCGGACCTGGGCAGCGTGATGAACCAAGTGCGCAATATGATGCTGGTCACCGTATGGGTGTTCATCGGCATCGAAGGCGCAAGCATCTTCTCGGCCCGTGCGGAAAAACGCACCGATGTGGGCAAGGCCACAGTGATCGGGTTTATCACCGTGCTGCTGTTCCTGATGCTGGTCAACGTGTTGTCCCTGGGCATCATGACCCAACCGGAACTGGCCAAGTTGCAGAACCCATCGATGGCTGCCGTGCTGGAGCACGTGGTGGGCCACTGGGGCGCGGTGTTGATCAGTGTCGGCTTGATCATCTCGCTGCTGGGGGCATTGCTGTCGTGGGTACTGTTGTGTGCGGAGATCATGTTCGCCGCCGCCAAGGACCACACCATGCCGGAGTTCCTGCGCAAGGAAAACGCCAACCACGTACCGGCCAACGCCCTGTGGCTGACCAACGCGATGGTGCAACTGTTCTTGATCATCACCTTGTTCTCGGCCAGTACTTACCTGTCGCTGATCTACCTCGCCACCTCGATGATTCTGGTGCCCTACCTGTGGTCGGCCGCTTATGCCCTGCTGCTGGCGGTGCGCGGCGAAACTTACGAAAACGCCCTGGCCGAGCGCAAGAAAGACCTGTTTATCGGTGCCATCGCGCTGATCTACGCGATCTGGCTGCTCTACGCCGGCGGTACCAAATACCTGCTGCTGTCCGCCCTGCTCTATGCACCCGGCGCGATTCTGTTCGCCAAGGCCAAGCATGAACTGGGCAAACCGATTTTCACCAACGTCGAGAAGCTGATTTTCGCCGCGGTAGTCATTGGCGCCCTGGTGGCGGCCTATGGACTCTACGACGGCTTCCTGACCTTGTAATTGTTGTTCATTGGAGGATCTGAAATGACCACGGAAAAAGTGAAGTACGGCGTCCACTCCGAAGCCGGCAAACTGCGCAAAGTCATGGTGTGCTCCCCAGGTTTGGCCCACCAGCGGCTGACCCCCAACAACTGCGATGAACTGCTGTTCGATGACGTGCTGTGGGTGGCCCAGGCCAAGCGCGACCACTTCGATTTCGTCACCAAGATGCGCGAGCGGGACATTGATGTGCTGGAAATGCACAACCTGCTGACCGATATCGTCGCGATGCCCGAAGCGCTGGACTGGATCCTGTCGCGCAAAATCACCGCCAACACGGTCGGCCTGGGCCTGGTCGAAGAGGTCAATTCCTGGCTGCGCAGCCTGGAGCCGCGCAAGATCGCCGAATTCCTGATCGGCGGCGTGTCCGCCGATGACCTGCCAAGCAGTTTCGGCGGCCGAACCATCGAGATGTTCCGCGACTTCCTCGGCCATTCCAGCTTCATTCTGCCGCCGCTGCCCAACACCCAGTTCACCCGCGACACCACTTGCTGGATCTACGGCGGCGTGACGCTCAACCCAATGTACTGGCCGGCGCGACGCCAGGAAACCTTGCTGACCAGCGCCATCTACAAATTCCATCCCGAGTTCACCAACGCCGACTTCCAGATCTGGTACGGCGACCCCGACCAGGAACACGGCGCCGCCACGTTGGAAGGCGGTGACGTGATGCCAATCGGCAACGGCGTGGTGTTGATCGGCATGGGCGAGCGTTCGTCCCACCAGGCCATCGGCCAACTGGCGCGCAACCTGTTCAAAAACAAAGCGGTGGAACGGGTGATCGTGGCCGGCCTGCCGAAGTCCCGCGCCGCAATGCACCTGGACACTGTGTTCAGCTTCTGCGACCGCGACCTGGTCACCATTTTCCCCGAAGTGGTCAACCAGATCGTGCCGTTCACCCTGCGCCCCGACGAGAGCAAGCCCCACGGCATCGATATCCAACGGGAAACAACCAACTTCGTCGACACCGTGGCCGCGGCGCTCAACCTCAAGGCCCTGCGCGTGGTCGAGACCGGCGGTAACAGCTTCGCCGCCGAGCGCGAGCAGTGGGACGACGGCAACAACGTGGTGGCCGTGGAGCCGGGCGTGGTGATCGGCTACGACCGCAACACCTACACCAACACCCTGCTGCGCAAGGCCGGCGTGGAAGTCATCACCATCAGCGCCGGTGAACTGGGCCGCGGCCGTGGCGGCGGCCACTGCATGACCTGCCCGATCATCCGCGACCCAATCGACTACTAATTTTCAAGCCATGGCCGCCGCTCATAAGGCGTCGGCCATGGGGATAACCTAAACAGAAGGAGATCCATCATGGCTTTCAATATGCGCAACCGCAGTCTGCTGTCGCTGATGCACCACACCACCCGTGAGCTGCATTACTTGCTGGACCTGTCCCGCGACCTTAAACGCGCCAAGTACACCGGCACCGAGCGTCCGCACCTGCAAGGCAAGAACATTGCGCTGATTTTCGAAAAAACCTCCACCCGTACCCGCTGCGCGTTCGAAGTGGCGGCCCATGACCAGGGCGCCCACGTCACCTACATCGACCCGGTCTCGTCGCAGATCGGCCACAAAGAAAGCATGAAAGACACCGCGCGCGTGCTCGGCCGCATGTTCGACGCCATTGAATACCGTGGCTTCGAACAGGAAATCGTCGAAGAGCTGGCCAAGTTCGCTGGCGTGCCGGTATTCAACGGCCTTACCGCCGAGTTCCACCCTACCCAGATGATCGCCGACACCCTGACCATGCGCGAACACAGCGACAAACCGCTGCATGACATCAGCTATGCCTACCTGGGCGACGCGCGTTACAACATGGGCAACTCGTTGCTGATGATCGGCGCCAAGCTCGGCATGGATGTGCGCATCGGCGCACCGAAGGCCTTGTGGCCGCACGAAGATTTCATCAAGCAGTGCCAGGCTTTCGCTGAAGAAAGTGGCGCTCGCATTACCATCACCGAAGACCCCAAAGAAGCCGTGAAAGGCGTGGACTTCATCCACACCGATATCTGGGTGTCGATGGGCGAACCGGTGGAAGCTTGGGATGAGCGCATCGAGCAACTGCTGCCGTACCAGGTCAACGCCCAGATGATGAAAGCCTCGGGCAACCCTCGGGTGAAATTCATGCACTGCCTGCCGGCGTTCCACAACAGCGAAACCAAGGTCGGCAAAGATATCGCCGCGCGCTACCCGAACCTGGCCAATGGTGTGGAGGTGACCGAAGAGGTGTTCGAGTCGCCGGCCAACATTGCCTTTGAGCAGGCGGAAAACCGCATGCACACCATCAAGGCGATTCTGGTATCGGCGCTGGCGGATATCTAAAGGCTACACGGGTTAAGTGTGGAGGGGCTTGCCCCCTCCCACATTTGGTCCTGTGTTCGCATCATCGAACTCTAGAAGGACATTCTTTATGCGCATCGTCGTAGCCCTGGGCGGCAACGCCCTGCTCCGCCGTGGTGAACCCATGACCGCGGACAACCAACGCGCCAACATCCGCATCGCCACCGAACAGATCGCCAAGATCCACCCTGGCAACGAACTGGTAATCGCCCACGGCAATGGTCCGCAGGTCGGCCTGTTGTCATTGCAGGCGGCGGCCTACACCAGCGTCTCGCCCTACCCGCTGGACGTGCTGGGCGCCGAGACCGAAGGCATGATCGGCTACATCATCGAACAGGAACTAGGCAACCTGCTGGACTTTGAAGTGCCGTTCGCCACCTTGCTCACCCAAGTGGAAGTGGACGCCAACGACCCAGCGTTCAAGCACCCCACCAAGCCCATCGGCCCGGTGTACTCCAAGGACGAAGCGGAAAAACTCGCCGCTGAAAAAGGCTGGGCGATTGCACCGGACGGCGATAGATACCGCCGCGTAGTCGCCAGCCCACGGCCCAAACGCATCTTTGAAATTCGCCCGATCAAGTGGCTGCTGGAAAAAAGCGCCATCGTGATCTGCGCCGGCGGCGGCGGCATCCCAACGATGTATGGCGAAGACGGCAAACTCAAGGGCATCGAAGCCGTGATCGACAAAGACCTGTGCTCGTCGCTGCTGGCCTCGCAACTGGACGCCGACTTGTTGGTGATTGCCACCGACGTCAACGCCGCCTTCATCGACTATGGCAAACCCACGCAAAAGGCCATCGGCCAGGCCCATCCCGACGACATGGAAAAACTCGGCTTCGCCGCCGGTTCCATGGGGCCCAAGGTTCAGGCCGCCTGCGAGTTCGCCCGCCGCACTGGCAAAACCGCCGTGATCGGTTCACTCTCGGACATCGAAGCGATCGTCCAGGGCACCGCCGGCACACGCATCAGCACGGCAACACCTGGCATCACCTATCTGTGAAGTAGAGGAGATTCGCCTATGGCCACCTTTGAATCCGGTCACTTGCATATCGAGCGACATGCGCTGAACAAGGACGACTACAGCTACAACCTCTGTATCGACTATCAGGTTGAGCAGGACCCGAAGGAAGGCAAGGGCATGCAGTTCACGATTCATGGCTCGGTACAGGGCAATGAACTCAAGGAGACGTTCTTCCTGCCCAAGGACCAGGCATTCGACTTTGCCCGTCATGCGATGAATATTGCGCAGAAATACGGCATGCCCAAGGTAGCGGTATTGAACGGCTCGATGCACAAACAGTACGACCTGATGTTCGAGGATGTGCGGCACCAGCTGGATGTGAAATCGGGCGACCCGGTCAAACCCGAACACCTGGCATAATCCGGTCGCACGGACACACTACCGTTAAAACTGTGGGAGGGGGCTTGCCCCCGATAGCGGCGAATCAGCCACCGATACCTTGGCTGACACGTCGTGATCGGGGGCAAGCCCCCTTTCACAGTTTGATCTCTATCGCCTGCAAGGCATACTTGGCACCCTCCGCACCCCAGAACCCAACGCCATCCCATGCGTATCCACGTCAGCTTCATCGACCGCGTCGGCATCACCCAGGAAGTCCTGGCCCTGCTGGGTGGGCGCAATCTGAATCTGGATGCGGTGGAGATGGTGCCGCCCAACGTCTATATCGATGCACCGACGTTGAGCGCCGAAGTGCTGGAAGAACTGCGCGACGCCCTGTTCAGCGTGCACGGCGTGCAGGCGGTGACCGTGGTGGACATCCTCCCTGGCCAACGCCGTCACCTGCAATTGGATGCCCTGCTGGCCGCCATGACCGACCCAGTGCTGGCCGTGGACAGTGCGGGCAAGATCCTGCTGGCCAATCCGGCATTGATCACGCTGTACGGCCGCGAACCGGCCGGCGAAAGCATCAGCGCGCTATTCAATGACCCGGCCTTGCTGGAAACCCTGCTGGAACAGGGCTTTCGCCTGCCGCTGCGCGAGATCAGCGTGAACGGCCAGACCTGGTTGCTCGACGCCACGCCGATCACCGATGCCGGCGCTCTGCTCACCCTCTACCAGCCCAACCGTATCGGCGAACAGCTGTCGGCCCTGCACCACGACCATGCAGAGGGCTTCGATGCGCTGCTGGGCGAGTCCCCGGTGATCCGCACCCTCAAGGCCCGCGCGCAAAGGGTGGCGGCGCTGGATGCTCCGTTGCTGATCCAGGGTGAAACCGGCACCGGCAAAGAGCTGGTGGCCCGCGCCTGCCACGCCATCAGCGCACGCGCCAGTGCACCGTTCCTGGCCTTGAACTGCGCGGCGCTGCCGGAAAACCTCGCCGAGAGCGAGCTGTTCGGTTACGCACCGGGTGCCTTTACCGGCGCCCAACGCGGCGGCAAACCGGGTCTGATGGAACTGGCCAACCAGGGCACGGTGTTCCTGGATGAGATCGGCGAAATGTCGCCGTACCTGCAGGCCAAACTGCTGCGTTTTCTCAATGACGGCAGCTTCCGCCGGGTCGGGGGTGACCGTGAGGTGAAGGTCAACGTGCGCATCCTCAGCGCCACCCACCGCGACTTGGAAAAAATGGTCAGCGAAGGCACCTTCCGTGAAGACCTGTTTTACCGCCTCAATGTGCTCAACGTGGAAGTGCCGCCCCTGCGCGCGCGCGGCCAGGACATCCTGCTGCTGGCGCGCTACTTTATGCAGCAGGCCTGCGCGCAGATCCAGCGCCCAGTGTGCCGCCTGGCGCCAGGCACCTACCCGGCGCTGCTGGGCAACCGCTGGCCGGGCAACGTACGCCAATTGCAGAACGTGATCTTTCGTGCCGCAGCCATTTGCGAAAGCAGCCTGGTGGACATCGGCGACCTGGACATCGCCGGCACCTCGGTGGCGCGCCAGAGCGACGTGGAAATCGACAGCCTGGAACAGGCCGTGGAAGACTTCGAGCGCGACCTGTTGGAAAAGCTCTACACCAGCTACCCCTCGACTCGCCAACTGGCCAGCCGTCTGCACACCTCGCACACGGCCATCGCCCATCGATTGCGTAAGTACGGTATTCCCAACAAGCCCTGAACAGGTCCATGGGATCTGACTATGGAACACAGACAATGTGGGAGGGGGCTTGCCCCCGATGGCGGCGGGTCAGTCACAGGTTAGTTGGCTGATCGGTAGTCATCGGGGGCAAGCCCCCTCCCACATTGAATGCACCGCAACGGTTTGGTCTGAGAACGACATCCACTGTACTGAAAGCGCTACAGCGTAACGATATCGCTACAACCCTGCTTTTTACGCGCCATGCAAGGCTTTGATCCACATAGGCTTTTTTTCAGCCGCTCGACTGTAGCGAAATCGCTACACCTCACGCACACCTCATATCGTCAATTTTCTATAACCCATTGATTCATATGACTTAAATAACATTGGCCGCGATTTTGCTAAGCAACTGCCACTGTTCCCATTCCGTCCACCAGACGAATTCTGGCCCTGAGGAGTTTGCATGAGCGAGTTGCGTTTTACTGAAGATCACGAATGGCTGCGCGCCGAAGCCGACGGCAGCGTCACCGTGGGCATCACCGCTTTCGCACAGAATGCACTGGGTGATGTGGTTTACGTGCAACTGCCAGAGCTGCAGGCCTACACCAAGGGCGACGAAGCCTCCACCGTGGAATCGGTCAAAGCCGCCAGCGGCGTGTACATGCCGTTGGACGGTGAAGTGCTCGAAGTGAACGACAAGCTCAGCGAAAGCCCGGAGCTGGTCAACGAAGACCCGATGGGCGATGGCTGGTTCTTCCGCTTTAAACCGGCCGATGCACATGCAGTGACTACGCTGTTGGATCAGGACGCGTACGACCGCCTGATCAAAGCCAACGCCGAAGCCTGAGGAGCACGCCATGACCGTTAATCTCACCACCGCCAACGAATTCATCGCCCGCCATATCGGCCCGCGCCAGGCAGACGAGCAACACATGCTCGCCAGCCTGGGCTTTGACTCCCTGGAAGCCCTGAGCGCCAGCGTGATCCCGGAAAGCATCAAGGGCACCAGCGTGCTCGGCCTGGAAGACGGCCTGAGCGAAGCCGAGGCGCTGGCGCGAATCAAAGCCATCGCCAGCCAGAACCAACTGTTCAAGACCTACATCGGCCAGGGCTACTACAACTGCCACACACCGGCGCCGATCCTGCGCAACCTCCTGGAAAACCCGGCCTGGTATACCGCCTACACCCCTTACCAGCCGGAGATTTCCCAGGGCCGCCTGGAAGCGCTGTTGAACTTCCAGACCCTGATCAGCGACCTCACCGGCCTGCCGATCGCCAACGCCTCCCTGCTCGACGAAGCCACCGCCGCCGCCGAAGCCATGACTTTCTGCAAACGCCTGAGCAAGAACAAAGGCAGCAATGCCTTCTTCGCCTCGATCCACAGCCACCCGCAGACCCTCGACGTGTTGCGCACCCGTGCCGAGCCATTGGGCATCGATGTGGTGGTGGGCGATGAGCGCGAACTGAGTGACTTCAGCCCATTCTTCGGCGCCCTGCTGCAATACCCGGCCAGCAATGGCGATGTGTTCGACTACCGCGAACTCACCGAGCGCTTCCATGCCGCCAACGCCCTGGTGGCCGTGGCCGCCGACCTGCTGGCCCTGACCCTGTTGACCCCACCGGGTGAATTCGGCGCCGACGTGGCCATCGGCAGCGCACAACGCTTCGGCGTGCCGCTAGGCTTCGGTGGCCCGCATGCGGCCTATTTCTCCACCAAAGATGCGTTCAAGCGCGATATGCCAGGCCGTCTGGTGGGCGTGTCCGTTGACCGTTTCGGCAAGCCGGCCCTGCGTTTGGCCATGCAGACCCGCGAGCAGCACATCCGCCGCGAGAAAGCCACGTCCAACATCTGCACCGCCCAAGTGCTGCTGGCCAACATCGCCAGCATGTACGCGGTGTATCACGGCCCCAAAGGCCTGACGCAGATCGCCCAACGCATTCATCAGTTGACCGCCATCCTCGCCAAAGGCCTGAGCGCGCTGGGCCTGAAGGTCGAGCAAACGCAGTTCTTCGATACCCTGACCCTCAACACCGGCGCCGCCACCGCTGCCCTGCACGACAAGGCCCGCGCCCAGCGCATCAACCTGCGCGTGGTCGACGCTGAGCGGGTTGGTCTGTCGGTCGATGAAACCACTACCCAGGCCGATATCCAGGCCCTGTGGGCGATCTTCGCCGACGGCAAGGCCCTGCCCGCTTTCGACGCCCAAGCCGACAGCTGCCTGCCGGCGGCGCTGCTGCGTCAATCGCCGATCCTCAGCCACCCAGTGTTCAACCGTTACCACTCCGAAACCGAGCTGATGCGCTACCTGCGCAAACTGGCCGACAAGGACCTGGCGCTGGACCGCACCATGATTCCGTTGGGCTCGTGCACCATGAAGCTCAACGCCGCCAGCGAAATGATCCCGGTGACCTGGGCCGAGTTCGGCGCCCTGCACCCGTTCGCCCCAACCGAACAAAGCGCCGGTTACCAGCAACTGACCGCCGACCTGGAAGCCATGCTCTGCGCGGCCACCGGTTATGACGCCATCTCCTTGCAACCGAACGCTGGTTCCCAAGGCGAATACGCCGGGCTGCTGGCGATCCGTGCTTATCACCAGAGCCGTGGCGAAGCCCGTCGCGATATCTGCCTGATCCCCTCGTCCGCCCACGGCACCAACCCAGCCACCGCCAACATGGCCGGCATGCGCGTGGTCGTCACCGCCTGCGACGCCCGTGGCAACGTGGACATCGAAGACCTGCGCGCCAAAGCGATCGAGCACCGCGAGCACCTGGCCGCGCTGATGATCACCTACCCGTCCACCCACGGCGTGTTCGAAGAAGGCATCCGCGAAATCTGCGGGATCATCCACGACAACGGCGGCCAGGTGTACATCGACGGCGCCAACATGAACGCTATGGTAGGCCTGTGCGCACCGGGCAAGTTCGGCGGCGACGTGTCCCACCTGAACCTGCACAAGACCTTCTGCATCCCCCATGGCGGTGGCGGCCCAGGCGTTGGCCCGATTGGCGTCAAATCGCACCTCACGCCTTTCCTGCCGGGCCATGCGGCCATGGAGCGCAAGGAAGGCGCGGTGTGCGCGGCGCCATTCGGCAGCGCGAGCATCCTGCCGATCACTTGGATGTACATCAGCATGATGGGCGGCGCGGGCCTCAAGCGCGCTTCGCAGCTGGCGATCCTGAACGCCAACTACGTTTCCCGTCGCCTCGAAGAGCACTACCCCGTGCTGTACACCGGCAGCAACGGCCTGGTGGCACACGAGTGCATCCTGGACCTGCGCCCGCTCAAGGACAGCAGCGGTATCAGCGTGGATGACGTGGCCAAGCGTCTGATCGACTTCGGCTTCCATGCCCCGACCATGTCGTTCCCGGTGGCGGGCACCCTGATGATCGAACCGACCGAGAGCGAATCCAAGGAAGAACTGGACCGCTTCTGCGACGCGATGATTGCCATCCGCGAAGAAATCCGCGCGGTGGAAAACGGCACCCTGGATAAAGACGACAACCCACTGAAAAACGCCCCGCACACCGCCGCCGAACTGGTGGGTGAGTGGAGCCATCCGTACAGCCGTGAACAGGCGGTGTACCCGGTCGCGTCGTTGATCGAAGGCAAGTACTGGCCGCCGGTGGGCCGGGTCGACAACGTGTTTGGCGATCGCAACCTGGTGTGTGCGTGCCCGTCGATAGAGCTTTATGCCTAAAGCAGTTGGAAGCGGCAAGCTACAAGCTGCAAGTTAAAAGCCGAGAGGCTCTTTCTTACCGCTTGTGGCTTGGAGCTTGCCGCTGCTCCTATAACAAGAAACCGGAGAACCACTCATGTCTTTAAGCGTGTTCGACCTGTTCAAGATTGGCATCGGCCCCTCCAGTTCCCATACCGTCGGCCCGATGCGCGCCGCCGCTCGATTCGTCGAGGGGCTCAAGCGTGACGCGCTGTTGAGCGCCACCACTCACGTCAAGGTGGAACTCTATGGCTCCCTCGGCGCCACCGGCAAAGGCCACGGCAGCGACAAAGCCGTGCTGCTGGGCCTGGAAGGCGAACACCCGGACACCGTGAACACCGAAACCGTGGCCACGCGCCTGGCGCAGATGCGCAGCGACGGTCGCTTGAACCTGCTTGGCGAACACAGCATTGCGTTCAACGAGAAAGAACACCTGGCGATGATCCGCAAGCCCCTCGCTTATCATCCCAATGGCATGATCTTCCGCGCCTTCGACGCCGCCGGCCTGCAGATCCGCAGCCGCGAGTACTACTCAGTCGGCGGTGGCTTCGTGGTGGATGAAGGTGCCGCCGGCGCTGACCGGATTGTCGAAGACGCCACGCCCCTGACCTTTCCATTCAAGAGCGCCAAGGACCTGCTTGGGCATTGTGCGACGTACGGATTGTCCATCAGCCAAGTGATGCTGACCAACGAAAGCGCATGGCGTCCAGAGGCGGAAACCCGGGCCGGCCTGCTGAAAATCTGGCAGGTCATGCAAGACTGTGTCGACGCTGGCTGTCGCAACGAAGGCATTTTGCCCGGTGGTTTGAAGGTCAAGCGCCGCGCCGCGGCCCTGCATCGTCAACTGTGCAAAAACCCGGAATCGGCGTTGCGCGATCCGTTGTCGGTGCTTGATTGGGTCAACCTGTACGCCCTGGCGGTCAACGAAGAAAACGCCAACGGCGGGCGCGTGGTCACAGCGCCCACCAACGGTGCGGCCGGGATCATTCCGGCGGTGCTGCATTACTACATGCGCTTTATCCCAGGAGCGAACGAAGACGGCGTGGTGCGTTTTCTGCTCACCGCCGCCGCCATCGGCATTCTTTACAAGGAAAATGCGTCGATCTCCGGCGCCGAGGTGGGCTGTCAAGGTGAGGTCGGCGTGGCTTGCTCCATGGCCGCCGGCGCACTGTGTGAGGTGTTGGGCGGCAGCGTTTCGCAAGTGGAAAACGCCGCCGAGATCGGCATGGAGCACAACCTCGGCCTGACCTGCGACCCCATTGGCGGCCTGGTGCAAGTGCCTTGCATCGAGCGCAACGCAATGGGCTCGGTGAAGGCGATCAACGCTGTGCGCATGGCCTTGCGTGGTGATGGGCAGCACTTCGTGTCCCTCGATAAGGTCATCCGCACCATGCGCCAGACCGGCGCCGATATGAAAAGCAAATACAAGGAAACCGCCCGTGGCGGTTTGGCGGTCAACATTATCGAGTGCTGACGCCTAAAGGCGCGCCAGCACGTTTTTTCAGGAGCTGAACATGTCCACCGAAACCCTATTGAAAACCCCGCTGCATGCCCTGCATATCGAGCTGGGCGCACGCATGGTGCCCTTCGCCGGGTACGACATGCCGGTGCAATACCCGCTCGGTGTCATGAAGGAGCATCAGCACACCCGTGATCAGGCCGGGTTGTTCGATGTGTCCCATATGGGTCAGATCCGTTTGAGTGGCGCCAATGCCGCCAAGGCCCTGGAAACCTTGGTGCCGGTCGACATCATCGACCTGCCGGTGGGCATGCAGCGCTACGCGATGTTCACCAACGATCAGGGCGGCATCCTCGATGATCTGATGGTGGCCAATCTGGGCAACGATGAGCTGTTCCTGGTGGTCAATGCGGCCTGCAAGGATCAAGACCTGGCCCACCTGCGCCAACACATCGGTGATCAGTGCACCATCGAGCCGCTGTTCGAAGCGCGCGCCCTGTTGGCGCTGCAAGGCCCTGCAGCGGTGAAGGTGCTGGCGCGACTGGCGCCGGAAGTGACCAAGATGACCTTCATGCAGTTCGCCGCCGTGCGCCTGCTGGGTGTGGATTGCTACGTCAGCCGCTCCGGCTACACCGGCGAGGACGGCTTTGAGATTTCCGTGCCTGCGGCCAGCGCTGAAAGCCTGGCCCGCAGCCTGCTGGCCGAAACCGAAGTACAACCCATCGGCCTGGGCGCCCGCGACTCCCTGCGTCTGGAAGCCGGCCTGTGCCTGTACGGTCATGACATGAACACCGACACCACGCCTATCGAGGCCAGCCTGCTATGGGCCATCTCCAAGGCACGCCGCGCCGACGGTGCCCGCGCCGGGGGGTTCCCGGGGGCGGACCGGATCTTCACCCAGCAACAGACTGGCGTGAGCCGCAAGCGCGTGGGCTTGCTGCCCCAGGAACGCACGCCAGTACGTGAAGGCGCTGAGATCGTCGACGCATACGGCAGCGTGATTGGCAGCGTCTGCAGCGGCGGCTTCGGCCCAAGCCTGGGCGGCCCACTGGCCATGAGTTACCTCGACAGCGCCTTTACCGCTCTGGATACAGAAGTCTCTGCGTTGGTGCGTGGGAAAAAGGTGCCACTTCGTGTAAGTAAAATGCCATTTGTGCCACAGCGTTACTACCGTGGCTGATTGACTGTTCCTATAAGTAACGCGGTCGCGCCAAGGTGCACTAAACTGTAACGCGACCGCCATAAAACAGTGCATTTACGATAGTTAATATGACTGGCGGCTGCCTATATCAAGTGATTAGGACTATCGAATAAGTCGGTTCCATTATATTCAACGAAGTGTCATCAGCCCGCGCAATGCGGGGCGTCCGGCAGGGCTTGTTTTTATCGTATTAGTTGGCGTAGAGTTTGCCCACTGTGTTTGCATGGGTCGCTTGGAACCTGGACCTGGGCAGTAGCTGAAGTAGTTTTGCTACAACCCGTTCGACGTCTCTTACTTTCCTGCAACCCAGCCCAGTACTCTTTCGCGTGAAAGGGGCTGTCATTAATTTTTTAGCGTCAAGGAAATAAGAAAATGGCTGAACGTCAGAGCGGTACCGTCAAGTGGTTTAACGACGAGAAAGGGTTTGGTTTTATCACTCCAGAAAGCGGTCCGGATCTGTTCGTGCATTTCCGCGCTATTCAGGGCAACGGCTTCAAGAGCCTGAAAGAAGGCCAGAAAGTGACCTTCGTTGCGGTGCAAGGCCAAAAAGGCATGCAGGCTGACGAAGTTCAAGCAGAAGGCTGATTCCTCTGCGACAAAAAGCCCCTGATATGACATCAGGGGCTTTTTTATGGGCGCAATTCCGTAAAATGGCTTTTTCCTTCCGAGAGCCCTGCCATGTCCAAACCCCTGCTGAGCCCCCAAGGCGAATTTCCCGCCGTTGGCCTGGGTCGTCGTTTGGCAGCGATGTTCTATGACTTCCTGTTGTGCACCGCCCTGATGATCGTCACCGCGTTTATTTACAAACTGATCTGGATCGCGTTCATGGGCGAAGCCAGGATGCGCACGTTGACCGAATCGGGCGCCTTGGATGGCGACCCACTGCTGTCGACGATTCTGTTGTTTGTACTGTTTGGGTTCTTCGCCAAGTTCTGGACCCATTCCGGCCAGACCTTGGGCATGCAGGTGTGGGGCGTACGCGTGCAGAACGCCGACGGCTCGCGGATCAGCCTGTGGCAAGCGCTGCTGCGCTTTGTGGTGTCAATTGCGTCGTGGCTGTGCGTGGGGCTAGGGTTTCTCTGGTCGCTGTTCGACAAGCAGAAACGCAGCTGGCATGACATCTACTCGGATACGCAGTTGGTGCGGATTCCGAAGCAGAAAAAATAACCCCGTGCCTGGTACAGATCAAAATGTGGGAGGGCCATACCCTCCCACGTTTTTTACCGCACTCGACTATGCGTTACCGGCCAGCTTCAGGCGCGCAGCCTGAGTAAAATCCAGCATGCGCTTAAGCGGTCTCACAGCCTGTGGAATCACTGAGGGTTCGACGAAGATCTCGTTGCTGCCCTCACGCAGGCACTGCAGCGTGCGCTCCAGCGTATTCATGGCCATCCACGGGCAGTGTGCGCAACTGCGACATGCCGCACCGTTGCCGGCCGTAGGCGCTTCTACGAAGACCTTGTCCGGGCATAGCTGCTGCATCTTGTAGAAGATCCCGCGGTCGGTCGCCACGATGAAAGTCTTGTTCGGCAAACGCTGCGCGGCGGCAATCAGTTGGCTGGTGGAGCCCACCGCATCGGCCAGCTCGATCACCGACGTGGGAGACTCCGGGTGCACTAGGATGGCTGCATCCGGGTACAGCGCCTTCATATCTTCCAGCTGCTTGGACTTGAACTCTTCATGGACGATGCAGGCACCGTCCCACAGCAGCATGTCGGCGCCGGTCTGGCGCTGGATGTAGGTGCCCAGGTGTTTATCCGGGCCCCAGATGATGGTTTCGCCGTTGTCCATCAGACTCTCGACAATTTCCAGCGCACAGCTGGACGTCACCACCCAATCAGCCCGCGCTTTTACCGCAGCCGAGGTATTGGCGTACACCACCACGGTACGCTCGGGATGCTGATCGCAAAACGCCGAAAACTCATCTACCGGGCAGCCCAGGTCCAAAGAGCAGGTCGCTTCAAGCGTAGGCATGAGAATGCGTTTTTCAGGTGTAAGGATCTTGGCCGTCTCCCCCATGAAACGCACGCCGGCAACCAGCACGGTCTTGGCCGGGTGCGCGGCGCCGAAGCGAGCCATTTCCAGGGAGTCGGAGACACAGCCACCGGTCTCTTCGGCCAGGGCCTGAATCACCGGATCGCAATAAAAGTGGGCTACCAGCACCGCGTCTTGAGCTTTGAGCTCAGCGGCGATGGCGGTACGCAGGCTCGCCTCTTCCTCGGCGCTGAGAGCCTTAGGCTGCTTGCCGTCGAGATGGGCTTGAACCAGTAAGCGTTCGGAAATGTGCGTCATGTTCGCAAGACCTGCAGGCGCAGAAGCGCGAAAGTCGAGTGTACCACCGGCTCTGGAGCCCTTCGGGCACCGCCGGACGAAGTGATTGTGTTCATCAAGCACGGGTGAAACAGAAGCTGGGCAAGGCTACAGAATATCGAATGGATTCAAAAGCCTAATCTGGTATTCGCGGGGGTGCCTGTCGGGTAAAAAATGGGAACCTCCGGGATCATCGCTGTAGTACTGCCCGAGGCGTCTTTCAAACCCTTCCGACTCCGTCCGCCCCCCAAATCGCAGGCAAAAAAAAACCCGGAAATCCTCACTTACGTGGGCCTTCCGGATTTTCTAAACCGCTAAAAATGGTGGGTCGTGTGGGATTCGAACCTACGACCAATTGGTTAAAAGCCAACTGCTCTACCAACTGAGCTAACGACCCGCTGTGTGGTGGCGCGTATAATACTGATTTCTAAGGACTATTCAACACCTTATTTAAAATAAATCAGAAAAAACACCTTATCGCCGTGATTCAGGCTATTTGCAAGCCCCATACAACCCACCAAGGCCGAGTCCGAGAAGCTGAATTTCAACGACCCGGCTCGTCGTTCCACAGGTATTTATGGAGCTGCAGCTGCAAGCGCACCGGCAGATTGTCTGCCACTATCCAGTCGGCCAGGTCGCGGGCATTCAGGTCATGGTGGCTTGGGGAAAACAGCACCTCACCTGCGCGCCGCTCAAGACCATACTGAATCAGCTTTGATACTGCCCAGTCGTAATCATCACGAGAACAAATCACGAACTTGACCTGATCGTTGACGCTCAGCAGATCCATATTTTCGTAGCGGTTGCGATGCGCCTCTTTTGAATCCGGGGTCTTGAGGTCGACCACGCGGCTCACGCGAGGGTCTACCGCAGAGATGTCCAAGGCGCCGCTGGTTTCCAGAGACACTTCATAACCTGCGTCACACAGCTGCTTGAGCAACGGGAGGGCATTGGGCTGTGCCAGGGGCTCACCGCCCGTCACGCAGACGTAACGGGGCTTGAAACCTGCCACCTGCTCCAGGATATCGTCGAGGGTACGCACGGTGCCGCCACTGAAGGCGTAAGCGCTGTCACAGTATTGGCAACGCAAAGGGCAACCTGTCAGCCGTACAAATACAGTAGGCAGGCCTGCGGTTCGCGTTTCACCCTGTAACGAGTAAAAAACTTCGGTAATACGTAATGTGTCTTGCATAATCGCCACGGGCGTAACAGCTAAACAGGCTGTCCGCCTCCGTCAGGCACTTCTAGGAACCCCGCCAACGCGTAGACCCCAAGAAGCGTGTTTCATAAAAGGGCGTGGATTCTAACGAAAAAACCCGCGCCAGGCGCGGGTTTCTTCTAAACGGGCAGCTTCGCTTACAAGCGTTGCAGGTCGCGTTGAGCCAACTGGGCAGCGGACGTCCCCGGATACTGGGCCACTACTTGCTGCAGAATGCCTTTGACCTTGTCGGTATGACCCAGGCGGCGCTCTACGTCAGCCAGCTTATACAGCGAGTCCGGCACCTTGGCGTGCTTGGGGTACAGCTGACTGACCTTGGCAAATGCCTGGCCGGCACCTTGCAAATCACCCTTGGCGAGGTTGACTTCGCCAAGCCAGTATTGAGCGTTGCCCGCATATTGGCTGTTGGGGTATTTGCGCAGAAATGCGGTAAAAGCCTGGCTGGCTTTATCGAAGTCCTTGGCTTTGATCAGGTCGAAGGCAGCATCGTAATAGAGCTTTTCCTTCGCTGGGTCACCCGGTTCGCTGCTGGCGGCGGGGGCTTGGCTAGCGGCCGCCCCGGCTGCTGCACCACCGGCAGCAGCGCTTGGCGCGCCACCGGCAGAAGAATTATCAGGAGTGGCGGCAGGTGTAACGCCGGCTCCTATACGTCGATCAAGATCCTGGTATCGCTCCAGGCCTTCTTGCTTGAGCTGGTTCACTTGATTCTGCAGAACTTCAATCGCGCCTTGTTGCTGCGCAAGTTGATCCTGCATGCGTTGCAGCTGATTGAACAGTTCGCCCTGTGCCGAGGGCGCGGACGTAGCCGCCCCCCCAGCATAGGCGCCGTTCGTGCCATAACCCGCTGGCGGATAACTGCTCCCGCTATTGTTATAGCCAGAGTTGCTATCTTCCACAGGAACCGCAGCCCACACCGCAAGCGGTGCGAAGCTGAGAGCCAATACAGTTAGAGCACGACGGCACGTTCGCATGACGAATTACTTACGCAGTTCGACGCGACGGTTTTGAGCCCAGGACTGCTCGTCGTGGCCAGTAGCAACTGGACGCTCTTTACCGTAGGAAACCAGTTCCAGCTGAGCTGGCGAAACGCCTTGCAGGACCAGGTAGCGTTGAACGGCTTTAGCACGACGCTCGCCCAGTGCCATGTTGTACTCACGAGTACCACGTTCGTCGGTGTTACCTTCCAGAACAACGCGAGCGCCGTTAGCTTTCAGGTCCTTCGCGTGAACGTCCAGAGCGCGCATGGCTTCTGGCTTCAGGTCCGAACTGTCGTATTCGAAGTAGAAAGTAGTGATCGCGCGCAGAGCAGCTTCTTCGCTCAGGGAGCCGTCAACTGCACCAGTGTTAGCGCCATAACCAGCGTTTGGATCAACAGCTGCGCCTTCACCGGCATTGTCGCCGCCTTTGGACGAGCAACCAACGGCTACGGACAGAGCCAGAGCCAGAGCAGCAAACTTACCAAACTTCAGCATTTCCATCGTGAAACTCCTAATGAACCCCAGTGTGTTAAGCAAATCTTTTTGTAGCGCCGCGTCAGTTCAGGTAAGGGGACCAGGATGGTTCTCTGACTTCGCCTTGTGCGGTAGGAAGCGGGAGCCTTACGCGTCCATTAATGGACACGAGCATCAAGACTCCCCGGCCCTGCTGGCGGGTGGCGTAGATTACCATGGTGCCGTTGGGCGCAACAGTAGCTGACTCATCAAGGTTGGTATCTGTAAGGATTTTTACGGTTCCGCGCTGCAAATCCTGGGCCGCAACCCGGAAATTAGTGAAACCATCCTGACGGTGAATCATCACCAACGTCTTTTCATCAGCCGAAAGTTTAGGGTTGGCGTTGTAGTTACCGATAAAGGTCACTCGTTCCGCACCGCCACCGCCAATACTGGACTTGTAGATTTGTGGCTTACCGCCACGGTCGGAAGTGAAGTAGATGGTCGAGCCATCCTTGCCCCAGAACGGTTCGGTATTGATGCCCGGGCCGCTGGTAACACGGGTGATCTGACGCGAAGCCATGTTCATCACGTAGATATCCGGATTGCCATCTTTAGACAGCACAAACGCCAGGCGCGAGCCATCCGGTGACCAGGCAGGCGCGCCGTTAAGGCCTTCGAAGTTGGTGATCTGCTCACGGCGACCGGTATCGATATGCTGCACAAAGATACGTGGGCGCTTCTGTTCGAAGGACACATAGGCAATACGCTTGCCGTCCGGTGCAAAGCGCGGCGACAGGATCGGCTCGCGCGATTGCAGCAAGGTCACTGCCCGCGCACCGTCGTAGTCCGAACGTTGCAGAGTGTAGCGAGTGTTATCTACCGAGAAGCGTTCAGCCGTTACATAGAGCAGACGCGTAGAGAAAGCACCTTTGATGCCGGTGAGCTTTTCAAACGACTGGTCCGAAATGTAGTGGGCCATGTCACGCAATTGTTCGGTGGTGCCCGACACGCTGCCGGTCAGGACCTGCTGCTCGGTGGCCACGTTGAACAACGCGTAGGTGATTTGCAAGCGGCCGCCAGCCGGCACAATGTTGCCGACCATCAGGTACTGGGCGCCAACGGCTTTCCAGTCACGGAACACGACTTCGCTGGCCTGGTTTGGCTGGCTGATCATGTTGCCTTTTGGAATTGGCGCGTAATAACCGGAGTTGCGCAGGTCGTCACTGACGATCTGTGCCATGTCGTCCGGCAATACACTGCCGCCTTGCCAACCGAACGGCACTACCGCGATCGGAGTGGCCCGATCGCTACCGCTGGTAACCAGGATGTTCTTTTCATCCGCCGTCGCTATCCCTGCCATACAGCAAATAACGACAAGCATTCCTCGAAGAAGGTTTCTCACAAGGCTAGATCCTCAGGTGTGAATGTCATCTTGAATGAACGATAGGGAGCGAAGTCGCTTGGTTTCATTCCCTGCATCTCGGTCAACCGGCCAATGTTCTTGACCGCGGCAACCGCCGAACTGTCGAACGAACCGTCACCACTGGACTTGGCTACGCTGACCGAAGTCACCGTACCGTCCGGCAACATGCCGATCTGCAGCACTACTGTCATGCCTTTGCGTGCCGAAGGTGGACGTGTCCAGCCTTCCGCCGCCCGCGCCCGAATCAGGTCGTCGAAACTGCCCGCGACTTCATCGCCACGCTCATCGGCCAAGGCTTGCTGACGCTGCGGCGTGTCGGAAAGCAAATCTGCCAAGGCCTGGGCCTTTTTCTCTTCGGCGGATTTGCGCGCTGCTTCCTGAGCCTTCTTCTTCTGGGCATCAGCGGCAGCTTTCTTCTTCGCGTCGTCGGCGACTTTCTTCTTCGCCTCGTCTGCTTCAGCTTTTTTCTTGGCGTCTTCGGCGGCTTTCTTCTTCGCGTCCTCGACTATCTTCTTCTTAGCTTCCTCAGCGGCCTTTTTCTTGGCCTCTTCTTCGGCAGCTTTTTTGGCTTCTTCTTCAGATTTCTTCTTGGCTATATCAGCCAATTGTTTCTCTTCAGCCTTTTTAGCTTCGGCAGCTTTCTCGGCTTTCTTGGCTTCATCAGCCTTTTTCGCCTCGTCGGCCTTCTTGGCTTCGTCAGCCTTTTTCGATTCCTCGGCCTTTTGAGCCGCCTCTTCTTTCTTTTGTTCCGCAGCAGCCTTCACCGCTTCCTGCTCGACCTTCTTCTGTTCCATCTGCTCGACTTCAGTCTGGCGCGCAGCCGACTTCTGAGCCTCACCCGCAATCTTCTGATTGGTCTGGGTAGTGGCCTGACTTTTCGATTTCAGCTGATACAGGGTCGCCTGCACGATCGGCTTGGCTGGCGGCAGGTCCGGGGTCATGGCAAAGCTGACGAACAACATGCCAAACACCAGCACATGCAGGGCAATCGCCCAAACGCTAGGCCAGAAGTAGCTTTCCGAGGCGGACGGCTCTCGCTGTTGGTGCATCAGGGCGCCTCGGTAATCAAGCCAACATTACCGACGCCGGCCTTCTGCAGCCCGCCCATGGCACCCATGACGGAGCCATAGTCGACTGCTTTGTCACCGCGGATAAATACTTGGGTGTGCTTGCCACCTTCGTTACCGGCGCGAATGATCTTGGTCACCGCATCGGTCATCGCCGGCAACGTCAAGGCCTTGTCCTGTTGCTTCTGAGTGTCGACTTCGCTGCCAAGGTTCCAGTAATAGGTCTTGTCGGACTTGATCGAAATGGTCAGCACCTGAGTGTTGTTGTCTTGCGGCAAGGCTTCGCTGGAAACCTTGGGCAGATCAACCTTCACACCCTGGTTGAGCATCGGCGCGGTCACCATGAAGATCACCAGCAGCACCAGCATCACGTCGATGTAAGGCACTACGTTCATCTCGGCGACCGGCTTGCGCTTGGTTCGAGCTCGAGTGATTAAAGCCATCGGGAGGTACCTGCTTATTCTTCGCTGGTGTGCACTTTACGGTGCAGGATCGCCTGGAATTCATCGGCGAAGGTGTAGTAACGGCCAATCAGGTTCTCGCCGCGTGCGGCAAAGCGGTTATAGGCGATCACCGCAGGGATGGCGGCAAACAGACCGATCGCAGTGGCGATCAGTGCTTCGGCGATACCGGGAGCCACGGTGGCCAGAGTCGCTTGCTGAGCCTGGGCCAGACCACGGAAGGAGTTCATGATCCCCCACACCGTACCGAACAGGCCGATATACGGGCTGACGGAGCCAACGGTGGCAAGAAAAGGCAGGCTCTGCTCAAGCTTCTCTTCTTCGCGGGAAATGGCGACGCGCATGGCGCGGGCCACGCCTTCCATCACCGCTTCCGGGTCTACACCAGGCTGCTGGCGCAGACGGGAGAATTCCTTGAAGCCGGCACGGAAGATCTGCTCCACACCCGAATCCGGGTCTGGATTGCTGCCGGCCTGGCGATAGAGCTTGGACAGGTCGATACCCGACCAGAAGCGCTCTTCAAAGCTCTCCAGGGCACGTCGACCGGCACGCAGCAGGTTGCTGCGCTGAAAAATCATGACCCAAGAGGTAACCGATGCGGCTACCAGGGTCAGCATGACCAGTTGAACCACAACACTGGCATTGCTGACCAGGCTCCACATGGAGGAATGGTCGACGACGGTAGGTTCCACGCTAAATCTCCTGCTTTGATTGTTTACCCGCGCCGCTCACGGCGGCAAAGGCCACACGTAGAGTTTCGGGAATGGCCCGAGGTTTCAAACTGTTGGTGCGTACACACGCCACCAAAAACTGCCCCTCACAGAGCAGCGTTGCATCCGTTGCCCGCCTGACCTGCTGTTTGAAGCGCAGGCTGGCACGGTTCAATTCGATGACTTCAGCGCTAACCAGCAGTTCATCATCCAGTCGCGCCGGGGCGTGATAACGCGCCTCGCTGGAATGCACGACGAATAACAGGTCCTCCCCTGCCAGCTGGGATTGGGCAAAGCCCAGCTCCCGTAGCCGCTCGGTTCGAGCCCGCTCCATGAACTTAAGGTAATTGACGTAATAAACGATGCCGCCGGCATCGGTGTCCTCGTAATAAACGCGACAGCGATGTGCGAACGACTGATCCCCGTTTTGCGCGCGCATACTCTAGTGCTTACTCCTGAGGTTGCCAATCCGGCCAGGCAACTGTTTTTTCATTCTCTGAAACATTTTCACTGACAGAATGACGACGCCAGTCACTGGGACAGCACAAACCTTGAATAAATCGTCGAGCCGAGCGCTTTTAATCGTCCACTGCATCGAGGAATTCGTCTACTACGGGCATTTCGCCCAATCGTGACGGAATGTTTAATCCAAAATGCAGATAAGCATGACGCGTCACCACCCGCCCCCTTGGCGTGCGCATGATATAGCCCTGCTGAATCAGGTACGGTTCAAGCACATCCTCGATGGTATGGCGCTCTTCGCTGATGGCGGCAGCCAGGCTGTCCACGCCTACCGGGCCACCGTCGAACTTCTCGATCATGGTCAAGAGTAGACGCCGATCCTGATGATCGAAGCCATGTTCGTCCACATCCAGCAGGTTGAGCGCCAGGTCAGCCACCGCCTTGGTAATGTGCCCCTTGGCGCGCACTTCGGCGAAGTCACGCACACGACGCAGCAAACGGTTGGCGATACGCGGTGTGCCCCGGGCACGCCGCGCGATTTCAAACGAGCCTTCAGGGTCCAGCGGCAAGCCAAGGATGCTCGCCGAACGACTGACGATCGTGGCCAGATCCGCCGTGCTATAGAACTCCAGACGTTGAACAATCCCAAAACGGTCTCGCAGCGGATTGGTCAGCATCCCCGCTCGCGTGGTGGCGCCCACCAGAGTGAACGGCGGCAAATCGAGCTTGATCGAGCGAGCCGCCGGGCCTTCGCCAATCATGATGTCGAGTTGGAAATCCTCCATTGCCGGGTAAAGTACTTCCTCGACAATCGGCGAAAGCCGGTGGATTTCGTCGATAAACAGCACATCGTGCGGCTCTAGGTTGGTCAACAACGCTGCCAGATCACCGGGACGTTCCAGCACCGGACCTGAGGTGGACTTAATCGACACCCCCATTTCCTGGGCAATGATGTTGGCCAGGGTGGTCTTGCCCAGCCCCGGCGGACCGAAGATCAACGTGTGGTCCAGGGACTCACTGCGCCCGCGCGCCGCCTGGATGAACAGCTCCATCTGCTCGCGCACGGTGGGCTGGCCGATGTATTCAGCCAGGCTCAGGGGGCGGATGGCCCGGTCCTGGATTTCTTCACGGTCGCGCGGGCCGGTGGCCGCGATCAGACGATCAGCTTCAATCACTTAAATCATTCCCTTCAGGGCGCGGCGGATCATGTCTTCACTGCTCAGGTTCTTATCCTTGATGGCCGATACCGCTTTGCTCGCTTCCTGGGGTTTGTAGCCCAAGGAAATCAACGCGCTGACTGCATCGCTTTCGGCGCTGGCAACCTGGGACGCCGGCATATCAGGCTGGTTCGGCACCAAGGCAAACATGCTCGGCACCACTTCCCAGGCTTTGAAGCGGTCCTTGAGTTCCACCAGCAAGCGCTCGGCGGTCTTTTTGCCGACGCCTGGCACCTTGGTCAGGGCCGAGGTGTCCTGCGCCGAGACGGCACGCACCAGTTCATCCACCTCCAGGCTCGACATCAAGGCCAGCGCCAGTTTCGGTCCCACGCCATTGAGGCGGATCAGTTCGCGGAAGAAGTCACGGTCGCGCTTGCCAATGAAACCATAGAGCAATTGCGCGTCTTCGCGCACCACCAGATGGGTATGCAGCGTGAGCGGCTCGCCGACCGACGGCAGGCGATACAGAGTGGTCATGGGCACTTCCAGCTCATAGCCCAGCCCGTTGACATCCAAAATAAGGTGCGGCGGCTGTTTTTCAGCCAGGGTGCCGCGCAAACGTCCAATCACGGTACAGATCCTTAACACTTAGGGTCAGATCAAAGCCTGACCGGAAATCACGATTGCGCTGATGCTATCAGAGACGCAGGCGACCGCCACGACTGCGTGCCGTACCCAGGCCATGAGGCAGCAGGCTGGAACGGGTGTGCGCATGGCAGATGGCAATGGCCAGGGCGTCGGAGGCGTCGATTTGCGGTTTAGCCGTGAGTTTGAGCATGTGCATGACCATCATCTGCACCTGCTCTTTATTGGCACCACCAGTACCGACCACAGCCTGCTTGACTTGGGTCGCGGTGTATTCGGCGATCTCCATGCCCTCCTCCGCGCCAGCAACAATGGCCGCACCACGGGCCTGGCCGAGTTTGAGCGCCGAGTCGGCGTTCTTGGCCATAAACACTTTTTCAATACCCATGGTCACCGGCCCGTAGGTCTGGATCACTTCACGCACGCCGCGATAGACGATCTGCAAGCGCTCGGCCAACTCCCCCGAACCGGTACGAATACAACCCGACGCAACGTAGACGCAGCCACGCGGAGTCTGCTGCACCACGCCAAAACCGGTGATGCGCGAACCGGGGTCGATACCTAGGATTAAAGTCATAACGCCTGCGGGTTGGGTTAAACACATTTTTTGATACAGGGAAGATTCAATGTGTGAGGGGGCTTGCCCCCGATTGCAGAGTATCAGTCGCCACATACAGCGACTGATACACCGCTATCGGGGACAAGCCCCCTCCCACCATCAATCCACATCGTGCTTCAGCCTAGCTGTTCGGCCACTGACTCTGGAATATCGGCATTCGAATAGACGTTTTGTACATCGTCCAAGTCTTCAAGCATATCCAGCAGCTTCAACACTTTCTGCGCGCCTTCCAGGTCCAATTCGGCACTGGTCGTCGGCAGCATCACGATTTCTGCGTCGGTGCCTTTGAAGCCGGCAGCTTCCAACGCATTGCGCACAGCGTAGAAACTGGCAAACGAGGTGAAAACATCAATGGAACCGTCGTCGTTGGTGACCACGTCGTCGGCATCCGCCTCCATCGCCGCTTCCATCAGCGCGTCTTCATCGGTGCCCGGCGCGAAGGTGATCTGCCCCTTGCGCTCAAACAGGTACGCCACCGACCCGTCAGTACCGAGGTTGCCACCGCACTTGCTGAACGCATGGCGCACGGCAGCCGCGGTGCGGTTACGGTTATCGGTCATGCACTCGACCATCACCGCCACGCCGCCCGGGCCGTAGCCTTCGTAGGTCAGCTCGACCATGTCGTCGGTATCGGCAGCACCGGCACCACGGGCCACGGCGCGATCAATAATGTCGCGGCTCATATTGGCGCCCAGCGCCTTATCCAACGCCAGGCGCAGACGCGGGTTGGAGCCCGGATCACCGCCGCCCTGACGGGCAGCGACGGTCAATTCGCGAATCCACTTGGTGAAGATCTTGCCTTTCTTGGCATCCTGACGCTCTTTGCGGTGCTTGATGTTCGCCCACTTGGAATGGCCAGCCATAACACAACTCCGAATTCTCTAGAAACCTGATCAATCCCGCCCCAGGCCGGACCTTTCTCTTTAAAAACACAACCCTTGTAACGCAAAGGCGCATCCGAAGATGCGCCTTTTTAGACCGCGTAAACCTCAGTGCGCTTTCACGCAGCAGCTTTACTCAGCCTTCGGCGTCTCGCGCAGGCGGATATGCAGCTCGCGCAATGCCTTGGCATCCACTACGCCCGGTGCCTGGGTCATGACGTCCGCGGCACTCTGGGTTTTCGGGAAGGCGATCACTTCACGGATCGACTGGGCACCGGTCATCAGCATCACCAGACGGTCCAGACCGAAGGCCAGGCCACCGTGGGGCGGGGCCCCGTACTTCAAGGCGTCGAGCAGGAAGCCGAATTTCTCTTCCTGCTCCGCCTCATCAATGCCCAGCAGACGGAAGACCGCTTGCTGCATCTCTTTACGGTGGATACGGATCGAACCGCCACCCAGCTCAGTGCCGTTGAGCACCATGTCGTAAGCGCGCGACAGTGCGCCCGCCGGGTTGGCCTCCAACTCGGCCGGGGAGCATTTCGGCGCGGTGAACGGGTGGTGCAAGGCGCTGAAGCTGCCGTCGTCGTTCTCTTCGAACATCGGGAAGTCAACGACCCACATCGGCGCCCATTCGCAGGTCAGCAGGTTCAGGTCGTGGCCCAGCTTGATCCGCAGCGCGCCCAGCGCTTCGCTGACGATCTTGGCCTTGTCGGCACCGAAGAACACGATGTCGCCATCGACCGCACCCACGCGATCGAGGATCACGTTCAGGTTGGCTTCCGGGATGTTCTTCACGATGGGCGATTGCAGGCCATCAACGCCGTTGGCGCGCTCGTTGACCTTGATGTACGCCAGGCCCTTGGCACCGTAGATGCCGACGAACTTGGTGTAGTCGTCGATCTGCTTGCGCGGCATGCTCGCGCCGCCAGGCACGCGCAGGGCAGCGATGCGGCATTTAGGGTCGTTGGCCGGGCCGCTGAACACCTTGAAGTCGACTTCTTTCAGCTGATCGGCCACGTCCACCAGTTCCAGCGGGTTACGCAGGTCTGGTTTGTCGGAACCGTAGCGACGCATGGCTTCTTCGAAGGTCATGTGCGGGAATTCGCCGAATTCCAGGCCCAATACTTCTTTGAACAGGTTGCGGATCATCTGCTCGGTCAGGCCCATGATCTCTTTTTCATCGAGGAAACTGGTCTCGATGTCGATCTGGGTGAATTCCGGCTGACGGTCGGCGCGCAGGTCTTCGTCGCGGAAGCACTTGGCGATCTGGTAGTAACGGTCGAAGCCGGCCACCATCAGCAACTGTTTGAACAACTGCGGCGATTGCGGCAGGGCAAAGAAGCTACCGGCGTGGGTGCGGCTAGGCACCAGGTAGTCACGCGCGCCTTCCGGGGTGGCCCGGGTCAGGATCGGCGTTTCAACGTCGAGGAAGCCGTTCTCGTCGAGGAAGCGACGGATGCTGGTGGTCATGCGCGAGCGCAGACGCAGCTTCTCGGCCATTTCCGGACGACGCAGGTCCAGGAAGCGGTAGCGCAGGCGGGTTTCTTCGCCGACGTCGGAGTATTCGTTGAGTGGGAACGGCGGGGTTTCCGACTCGTTCAACACTTCCAGTTCGTAGCCCAACACCTCGATACCGCCGGAGGCCATGTTCTTGTTCACGGCACCTGCCGGACGCAGACGCACCTTGCCGGTGATCTTCACCACGTACTCACTGCGCACGCGGTCGGCGGCGGCAAAGCTCTCGGCGCGGTCCGGGTCGAACACCACTTGGGCCAGACCGTCACGATCACGGATATCGAGGAAGATCACCCCGCCGTGGTCGCGGCGACGGTGAACCCATCCGCAAAGGGTAATTTCCTGACCTTCCAGGGTCTCGTTCAGTTGGCCGCAATAGTGGCTGCGCATCATGGTCGTGGTTTCACTTCTCGTAATTCGAAATTCGGTGGAGGCCTGCCTCGTCACCGTTCATATAAGCCAGGTGACGGATAATGCAGGAGCCTGCGCGTAGAGTTCAACTCAGTCTGCTTTGTCGCCGCCCGCCAGATTCTTCTTGGCGCCGGTCTTGAAATCGGTCTCGTACCAGCCGCTGCCACTGAGGCGAAAGCCCGGCATGGACAACATCTTCTTGAGTTCAGGAGCCTGGCAGGCCGGGCAATCGACCAACGGCGCGGCGCTGATCTTCTGGATGGCTTCCAACTGATGACCACAGGAAGCACATTGATAGTCGTACATGGGCATGGCGATGTCTCGGCGAACAGATCGTTACTGCGCCACGCCTGCCCGAAGGGTAAAGCCCCGGCCTGCGCAGCAAAGCGCGGGATTATATCTGGTAAATCGAGCCAGCGCAGCCGGCTTTCTGCCCGGGAGCCAGCCCGCCAACACAGCGAGCCGACCCCGGGCACCTTTGTTTACTCCGGGTCGGGCGCAGCCGTACGGCCTTTTAACAGGTGAACCACGCACACCACCCTGACCAGACCACTGAAGTTTTTCACACCTCCATAACGCAAGTGCACTTCCCGATCGACGTAAGACAGTAACGCACTGACTGAACAGGCGTTGATCCTGGCGATTTCCGTAAGGATATTCCAATAGATCTGCTCAAGCCGCAGGCACGTCGAAAACCCGTTGAGCCTGACTGATCGGGACAATGGCCTTGCCAACCCCATATCGAACCCTTTGGCAAAGGGATCGATCTTTATCTGATGAAAGCCACAGGATTCCATGACTCCATTACTCACTGCGCGTGACATACACCTGACACTCCATTGCCAAACAGCAGCCCATGGGTCGCTCCCATTGGACAGTGGGCTTATCAAACAGCAGGAAGCGCGGGCTCAGCCAGAAGACAGGGAGTTGATACCTGTAGGACAACGCCAGGAAGCGTGCAGAAACGAGCGAGCGACGCCAGGACGGCGCCGCTCAGACTCGACTTACTTGGCTTCGAGCAGGGAACGCAACATCCACGCGGTCTTTTCGTGGACCTGCATACGTTGCGTCAACAGATCCGCAGTCGGCTCATCGCTGACTTTGTCGAGCAACGGAAAGATGCCGCGGGCAGTACGCGTAACGGCCTCCTGGCCCGCCACCAGTTGCTGGATCATCTCTTCGGCGCTCGGCACGCCCTCCTCCTCCTTGATCGAAGAAAGACGAGCGTAGATCGAATAAGCGCCCGGCGCCGGGAAGCCCAATGCGCGGATACGCTCGGCAATGGAGTCCACCGCCAGCGCCAGCTCGTTGTACTGTTCCTCAAACATCAGGTGCAGCGTTCGAAACATGGGGCCCGTAACGTTCCAGTGGAAGTTGTGGGTCTTCAAGTACAGTACATAGGTATCGGAAAGCAGACGCGAAAGCCCATCGACGATGGATTTACGATCTTCTTCACTGATACCGATATCGATTGCCATGTTTATCCCCTTCAATTGACAAGCATTCATTGATCAGGTGCAACACCACTCTAGCAAGCGCACAGGTGACGCGCAGCGAGCGAGGTGCGACAAATCGCCCTTGAGTGGTAATTCGCCAATCAAGGTAGGAAATATCCTAAAAAGCCATTCCAAAACAAGCACACCTGTCTAGGACAAGCGTTTGCCAAGGAAATGCCCCGCCCCTTGCAACACCCCGAAATGCTTGATTTGAGAAGGCACGGCCTTTGCTGTTAAATAGGCAGCGTGTCGCCATCGTTAATGTCTGCGATGGCCGGCATAGGCTGATACCCGCGCACGTGCCCAACGCCTCCCATTGTTCAGAAGCGAACCGTGCCAGTCAGCTCTTCCTAGTGATCCGTCTTAACGTGAGTTAATCAAAATGTTGAAAATCGTCCACCTGCTAACGGGCGTTGCAGCTTTGCTGCTGTCCTTTATACCGAGCCTGCAACCAGAGAGCCTGCCGTACCTGCAACAACACGACGCGCTGTACCTGGCACTGTTCGGCCTTCTTAACCTGACGTTGGCACCCGTGGTCCCTTACTGGAACAAGGGCACTCGTCATCAACTGCAAAACCTGGTCAGCGCGCTGTTGGTTCTGACCGTTGTCGTACAAACCCTCACCCTCCTGGCACCCATGCCTGAAGTGGGCGGCCACCCGGCCATCCTGCTCAGCCTGGTCATTGCTGTGGTCGCCATCGCTCTTCATCTGGCCATCAGCTTCTACCGTGCATCTCCGGCGGCCGCGTCGCAAACCTACGACATGACCAATCGGGATACCGGTACCGTCAAGTGGTTCAACACCTCCAAAGGCTTCGGCTTTATTTCCCGCGATTCGGGCGACGACATCTTCGTCCACTTCCGGGCCATTCGCGGCGAAGGCCATCGCGTCCTGGTGGAAGGCCAGCGCGTGGAGTTCTCCGTAATGAATCGCGACAAAGGCTTGCAAGCCGAAGACGTGATCGCTGCACTGCCGCGCCGCTGACTCCAGCCCTGGCAACAAAAAAAACCGCGATCCAGCCTGGCTGAGTCGCGGTTTTTTCATGGCCCCTCTTTAATAGTGAGGCGGTGGCGCTTCCTCTTCGGACGTTTCGAACTGGCCGCCCATCTCTTCCTGACGCTTGAGCAGCGCGGCTATCTGCAGCTGCAGACGCTCGACCGCGCGTTGCTGGGTGACCAGGATGTCGTTAAGGGTCTCGATGGTGTCATCCTGAAAGGCCAGGCGGCTTTCCAGGTCGGTAACACGGTCTTGCAAGTCCATGATTCAGTCCTGGGCAAAATTGAAATCGGCAGGCAGCAGCTCGCGCAGACGCGCACGCAAGGCCACCACCTGTTCTTCCGTATAAGGACGAGCCGGATGCTTGCCCCATACCGGAGCAGGCCAGGCGGTGTCGTCGCGTTTGCGCACGATCACATGCACATGCAACTGGCTGACGACGTTACCCAGCGCGCCGATATTCATTTTATCCGCGCCCAGACCATCGTTGAGCAACTGCGCCAGACCGGTCGTCTCTTCCCAGAGCTTTTGTTGATCTGCGACATCCAGGTGAAACACCTCGCTGATACCGTTGATGCGTGGGACCAGGATAAACCAGGGGTAGTTCGAGTCATTGGACAGCAGCAGGCGGCATAACGGGAAGTCCCCGATGACCAGTGTGTCTTGTTGCAGGCGTTGATCTAGGGCGAACACCGCGGGCACTCCATTCGGCAAGTCAGAATCAGGCCCCAGCATACCTTCGAATGCCGGCCGCTTCACAACGATTGAAGATAAGCCCTCGAGGCAACCGGCCAAAAAACCTGCACCCTTTCGATGCAGGTAAATATTTGAGCTACGCTAGAACGGGCCCTGCCGAGACGCACCAAAATGACTCACCCGTGCCTCAAAGGGATCCGCCGATTACCCACTTATCGGGGTGAACCGGTAACGCTTCACACATGAACGGATTTTTTACACCTGGCAACAGGCATTCCACAGAGAGGTCAAGCCCTAACCAAACGGCGTAAAAAGCCTGTGTTTATGCGGTTTTTACAGCTGCGGAACTTTTTTCACGAAAAAATGACATTGGGTTACCGCTTTGAGCACGCTTGTTGCATTCACACCCACATCGTCGGCAACGACACGGGTTCGGAAACCGGTGTTTCGCGATAAAAAACAACAGCGAGTCAGTACGGGTCAAGGATGCATTCGAACTTCTAAGGGAGTTTTGAAACAGTATTGAAGTTGTCAGTCCAGATACATTTTGGGCTGTGAATTTGCGACATGGAGCTAGCAATTTACGACAGCCTCGTAAAGAAGCTGAAAGGAAAGATGGGTAAGTATCGTCAATAGGGTCTGCGTGATATAACTTTGCGCCGACACAAAAAAGAAAGAGCCGCCCAGATAAAAATACAGGTGGGACGGCAGTACTCTTCCGAAAACCAAAGGAGCAAATCACGATGCGCGTGATGAAGTGGAGCATGATCGCACTGGCTGTTTCAGCCGGTACCTCGCAGTTCGCAATGGCGTCCGCCCAGGACGATTCCAAGGGTTTTATCGAAGACAGTACAGCAAGCATTCTGACGCGTGCTTTGTACTTCAGCCGTGACCGCCGTAACCACGATGCTGAGCAAAGCCGTATCGAAGAAACGGGTCTGGGCTTCCATGGTCTGTTCAGCTCAGGCTACACCCAAGGCACCATCGGTGTTGGTGTTGATGTCATCGGCCTGCTGGGCGTCAAGCTCGATAGCGGCAAAGGTCGTGCAGGTACCGGCCTTTTCCCAGAAGGGTCCGACGGTCGTTCGCAAGATGACTACTCCAAAGCCGGCGCTGCCGTGAAATTCCGTATTTCCAACACCGTCCTGAAGGTTGGTGATCAATACACTACCGCCCCAGTATTCGCCTCCGATGACAGCCGCCTGCTGCCGGAACTGCCGCAGGGCGTTTCCATCACCAGCAACGAAATCAAAGATCTGAAACTGGAAGCCGGTCATTTCACCTCGATCGTTGCGCAGGATCAAACCTATCGCGACAGTATCGCCAGCTCTGAACCAGGCTCGAAACGCGGCCTGCGCGATGCCAACTTCTTGGGCGGCGTGTACTCTTGGACCCCTGAGGTCACCACCAGCCTCTACTACTCCAAAGTGGAAGACTATTGGAAGAAGATCTACGCCAACGTGAACTGGACCCACGCGCTCAGCGACGACCAGTCCGTGGCTGTCGACTTCAACATCTACGACACCAAGAGCGACGGCGCCGGCCTGGTACGTGCTGACAAAGACAGCACCACCAAGCTCGACAACCGTGCGTTCAGCCTGCAAGGCGCGTACACCATTGGCGCTCACACCTTCACCCTGGCAGCACAGAAGGTCAGCGGCGACGGCCAGTACGGTTACGGCGTAGACGGCGGCGGCACGATTTTCCTGGCCAACTCCATCGCCCGTTCCGACTTCAACGCTGAAGACGAGAAGTCCTACCAGGCTCGCTATGACCTGAACATGGCGACCTTTGGCATCCCAGGCCTGAGTTTCATGACTCGTTATGTGAAAGGTACTGGCGCCAACACCTCGACCACTAACAATGGTAAAGAGTGGGAACGCGATATCGAAGCCAAATACGTGATCCAGAGCGGTCCAGCCAAAGACCTGAGCCTGCGCGTACGTCAAGCGACCTATCGCTCGTCTGATCAGGTTTACTCGGGCTCTCTCGACGAACTGCGTCTGATCGCGCAATACCCGCTGAACATCTTGTAATTGTCGGTTTAATTACAACGATGACTTAAGGCCTCGGCCGTAAAATAGAAAGCCGGCCTTCTGTTTCCAGAAGGCCGGCTTTTTTTTGCAAAATTATTACATCGGAAAAATAACTAGCAAGCTAACTAACGAGATTAAGGTGAGACGTTTAACCTGACCGAATGGCCAAGTTAAACTTTCGCTCTTTTTATTACTTCGGCGCCGCTTCCTGCATTACACGAATAACCCGCTGCGGAAATGGAATATCAATCCCCGCCGCTTTCAAACGGTCACGTGCGAATTCATTGAGCATAAACATCACATCCCAATAATCCGCCGTTTTAGTCCAGCAGCGCAGCGAAACGGTGATCGAGCTATCCCCCAAGGTGGAAACCACGGCTACAGCGGCTGGGTCTTCCAGTACGCGTGGGTCCTTGGCCAGCTCCAGCAGAACGTCGCGGGCTTTCTGCAGGTCGGCTTCATAGTCCACACCGACGTCGAACACCACCTTGCGGGTCGGTTGACGGTTGGTGTTGGTGATGATCCCGTTGGACAGGATGCCATTCGGCACGATGACAGTTTTGTTGTCGCCCGTACGCAGCACCGTGTGGAAAATCTGAATGCTGTCGACGGTGCCAGAGGTACCTTGGGCTTCGATCCAGTCGCCGATGCGGAACGGGCGGAACAGCAGAATCAGCACCCCACCGGCAAAGTTCGCCAGGCTGCCTTGCAACGCCAGACCAATGGCCAGGGTGGCGGCACCAATAGCGGCGACGAAGGAGGTGGTTTCTACACCGATCATCGAGGCCACGCTGACAATCAGCATCACCTTGAGCACGATGTTCGCCAGGCTGGTGATGAAATGCTGCAACGCCAGGTCAGCGTTGCGTACCGCCAGCAAACGGCCCACGCGATGGGTCAATTTATTGATCAGCCACCAGCCGATGGCCAGGGTGATAACGGCGAGCAAAACCCGGCTGCCGTATTCCATGATCATCGGAATCCAGGACTGGGAAGTCTTGACCAGACGATCTACTTCAGCGTTCAAGTCCATTGCTGTTCTCCTGTTTATGGACGGTCGGCGCTTAAAGCAATTGAGCCCCGTAGGGCTCAAGAGTAGGCGCAATTATTGGGGGGTGGGACGTCAAAAACGCCCTTGGGTTCCCCAGGCAGCCATCAGTCGCGGAAGTTATTGAACTGCAGCGGCATGTCGAAGGACTTGGCGCGCAGGGCCGCGATGGCCTCTTGCAGGTCGTCACGCTTCTTACCGGTGACGCGTACCTGCTCGCCCTGGATGGCGGCCTGGACCTTGAGCTTGGCGTCCTTGATATGCGCGACGATTTTCTTCGCCAGCTCCTTGTCGATACCTTCTTTGAGGATGACTTCCTGCTTCATCAGCTTGCCAGAGGCGTAGGCGTCCTTGATTTCCAGGCACTGCGCGTCGATCTTGCGTTTGACCAGGGACAGCTTGAGGATCTCGATCATCGCTTCCAGCTGGAAATCGGCTTCAGCGGTCAGGTTGACGGTCAGTTCCTTTTCCTTGAATTCGAAGCTGCCCTTGCCCTTCAGGTCATAGCGACGGTCCAGCTCCTTGACGGCGTTCTCGACGGCGTTGGTGACTTCGTGTTTGTCCAGTTCAGATACCACGTCGAACGAAGGCATGTGATTTCTCCAATATAAGGGGCGGGTTCAGTAGAGATGGAGCGCGCCCGAGCTAAAATGCCGGGGCATTATAGCGGTTCTTTCGTCCCGTTCACTGTGAGCGACCTTGCGGAGTACAAACTGATGTCGACCACCTGGCATATTCTCGGCGCCGGCAGCCTGGGCACACTCTGGGCCACACGGCTGGCGCGCGCGAGCGTGCCTGTGCGCTTGATCCTGCGCGACGAGACGCGCCTGGCCAGTTATCAGGCGGGCAACGGGCTGACCCTGGTGGAGCATGGTGAAGCACATACCTACCCGGTGATTGGCGAAACGCCCGACAGCCCGACGCAGATCCGTCGCCTTCTGGTCGCGTGCAAAGCCTACGACGCCCAAGCGGCAATCGCACAGCTGCAACCGCGCCTGGTACCGGATGCCGAGTTAATTCTGCTGCAGAATGGCCTGGGCAGTCAGGACGCGGTGGCCGCGCAGTTGCCCCTGGCGCGTTGCATCTTTGCCTCCAGCACCGAGGGTGCTTTCCGCGACGGCGACTGGCGCGTGGTATTCGCCGGCCATGGTTACACCTGGCTGGGAGACGCCCGCCACCCGACGCCCCCGCTCTGGCTGGATGACCTGCACATCGCCGGCATCCCCCACGCCTGGAGCACCGATATCCTGACGCGCCTGTGGCGCAAGCTGGCGCTCAACTGCGCGATCAACCCACTGACCGTGCTTTACCAATGCCGTAACGGTGGCCTGCAAAACCATCGCTGTGAAGTGGCAACCTTGTGTGGGGAGTTGAGCGAACTGCTGGAATGCGCTGGCCAGCCTGCCGCAGCCCTGGATTTACAGGATGAAGTGGAGCGGGTGATTCACGCCACTGCCGCCAACTATTCGTCCATGTATCAGGACGTCGCCAATGCCCGACGCACCGAAATCAGCTATCTGTTGGGCTATGCTTGCCAGGCGGCAGCCCGTCATCAATTGAAGCTGCCTCACTTGCAGCAGTTGCACGAGCGTCTGGTCGACGAGCTGCGCGCGCGCGGATTGCCCCGCGACTGAACCACGCGCTACCCTGCCCGCCTGTCTATCTCCTGGAAAAACCCTGATGCCGCTGCGCCAGCGTCTAGAAAACCTACCGGTCGGGCAGAAACTGCTGGCGGCCTTGCTGGTGCTGCTGACCACCGTCCTGCTGGTGGCCAACCTGACCTTTATCAGCGCCGCCTACTGGATCTCCCAGGAAAGCATGGCCCCCCAGGCCTTGCAGGCTATCGGGCGACTGGTCTCCAACCCGGCGCTGGCCGCCGAAGCGCTCGAATCTCCCGAAAAGGCCAATGCCCTGCTCAATGAGTTGACCAGCTACTCACCTTTGCGCGCCGCCGCTTTATATGACAGCGCAGGCAACCGCCTGGCACAGATGCAACACGGTGATCGCCTGCACCTGCCGGACAATTACAGGCATATCGAAGCCTGGCGCGTGACTGAGTTTCGCACTAACCAAGTGATCACCCTGCCCCGCCCTGGGCAGCCATCCGGGCATCTGCTGCTGGTCGCCAGTAGCGAACTGCCTGTAGCGTTTTACACCGGTACGCTGACCGCCAGCCTTGGCATCCTGATTTTCAGTGTGCTGCTGTGGCTGGTCATCGCGCGTCAGATCAAACGCCTGATCACAAAACCGATCCACGAACTGGAAGAACTGTCGCGCCAAGTGACCCGGGAAGAGAACTATTCCCTGCGCGCCCGGCGTGGCAATCACGATGAGATCGGCAGCCTGGCCGAAGCCTTCAATACCATGCTTTCGCGCATCGAAGCCCGCGAGCAACAACTCAAGCGTGCCCGCGACGATTCCCAGGCCGCCTACGATCAAGCCCAAGGCCTGGCGGAAGAGACGCGTCATACCAATCGCAAACTGGAATTGGAAGTCCAGGTACGCAGCAAGATCGAGAAAAAACTCACCGGTTTCCAGAATTACCTCAACAGCATCATCGACTCGATGCCTTCGGCGCTGATTGCCCTGGACGAACAGCTCTACGTCACCCAGTGGAACCAGGAAGCCAGCGCACTTTCCGGTACGCGGCTGGATGAAGCCTTGAACCAGCCGATCTACCTGGCCTTTCAGCCGCTCAAACCGTTCCTGCCGCAGATCAAGGCCACGGTCGAGCAACACACCGTGGAGCGCATCGAACGGGTGACCTGGGTCAAGGACGATGAGCCCAAACATTACGCTCTGACCTTTTACCCGCTGACAGGCGGTGCCGGTCGTGGCGTCGTGATCCGTATCGATGACATCACCCAGCGCCTGTCCCTTGAAGAAATGATGGTGCAGTCGGAAAAAATGCTCTCCGTCGGCGGGCTTGCCGCCGGAATGGCCCACGAGATCAATAACCCGCTGGGGGCGATCCTGCACAACGTGCAGAACATCCGCCGCCGCCTGTCCGCGGACTTGCCCAAGAACCTTGAACACGCCGAACAGGTCGGCGTCGAACTGGCCATGGTCAACCGTTACCTGCAAAGCCGCGAAGTGCCGCAATTGCTCGATGGCATCCAGCAAGCGGGCGCGCGGGCGGCGAAGATCGTGACCCATATGCTCAGTTTCAGCCGCCGCAGCAATCGACAGATGGCCCCTTGCGATTTGCCGGCGCTGATCGATCAGGCCGTGGAAATTGCCGGCAATGACTTCGACTTGACCATCGGCTTTGACTTCAAGGGCCAGGCGATCATCCGTCAGTTCGATCCGCAACTGGGCCCGGTACCCGGTACTGCCAACGAACTGGAACAGGTGCTGCTCAACCTGCTGAAAAACGCAGCTCAAGCCATTCACCTGCGTGAGGATGACCGCGAGCCGGGCCGCATCATCCTGCGCACCCGCCTGAATCCGCCCTGGGCCGAGATCCAGGTGGAAGACAACGGCATCGGCATGAGCGAAAACGTGCGCAAACGCACGTTCGAGCCCTTTTTCACCACCAAGGAAATCGGCCAGGGCACCGGGCTGGGGCTGTCGGTGTCGTACTTCATCATCACCAACAACCACAAAGGCCAGATGGAAGTGCAGTCCACCCTTGGCCAAGGCACCTGTATTACCCTGCGCCTCCCCTTGGCCGGCAGCCAACTGCCGGCCCACGAACTGACCCCACTGGAGCAATGACCATGGGCTTTCGCCTGTCGAAAATCTATACCCGCACCGGCGACACAGGTGAAACCGGCCTGGGCGACGGCCGCCGCGTTCCCAAGGACCACCCACGTGTCGAAGCCATTGGCGAAGTCGATACGCTGAACAGCCAGTTGGGATTACTGCTGGCCGGCCTTGAAGAGCAGAGCGGGCAGCATCCGGCGCTCAATGATGTGATCGAAGTGCTCGCGCCTTGCCAGCATCGGCTGTTCGACCTGGGTGGTGAGCTGGCGATGCCGGTGTACAAAGCGTTGAATGCGGCGGAAGTGGATCGCCTGGAAGCAGCGATCGATCGTTGGAACGAAGAAGTCGGGCCACTGGAAAACTTTATCTTGCCGGGTGGTTCCGCGCTGATTGCCCAGGCCCATATGTGCCGAAGCCTGGCCCGCAGTGCCGAGCGACGGTGTCAGCACCTGAATGCTATCGAGCCGCTGGAAGGCGTGGGGTTGGCGTATATCAATCGTTTGTCGGATCTGCTGTTTGTGGCAGCGCGGGTGATCGCCAAGCGCCAGGGTGTCGCGGAGGTTTTGTGGCAGGCTGCGGCGAAGCCCCATTGATCATGATTCGGTGACCGGGAGGGCCTATCGGGGGCAAGCCCCCTCCCACCTTTGATCTGTAAAAACATTCCAATGTGGGAGGGGGCTTGCCCCCGATAAGGCCCGCCGGAGCAACCTCAAGCCTGCGGCCAGAACGCCCTGATACCCGCCACACCCTGGGCACCGGCTTCCCAAGCCCGCTCCCGCTCCGCAGGCCCGACCCCACCCAGCAAATATACCGGCTTGTTGAACCCACGGATCAATTCCATCGCCTGCTCCCAACCCAATGGCTGCGCATCGGGATGGGTCTGGGTCGGCTGAACCGGCGACAGGGTGACAAAATCCACGTCCATCAATTCAGCCAACGCCAGTTCTTCAGCGTTGTGGCACGAAGCCGCCAACCAGCGATCCTTCGGCAAAGGGCGGCCCTTGCTTGCATATTTGCGCAGTTGGGCCGAGGTCATGTGCCAGCCGGCGGAAGGGAAATCCCCCAGCCACTCGAACGGCCCTTTGAGCATCAATTGCGCCTTGCCGGCGCAAAGCCCCACCGCATCCACCGCCAGGTCACGGTATTTGGGGTCGTAGCCATTAGGCGCACGCAGTTGCACCAGCTTGATCCCACCGGCGATGGCTTTTTGGATACCGCGCAACAGGGGCGCGGCGTCCAGCTCGCCGGGGGTGATCAGGTATTCAGCCGGCAACCGTGCGGCCGCAACGATCGGCGCGTTGGCCGCCGGGAACTCATAGTTGAGCAGATCCCGCGGGGCCACCCACTCCAACGGTTGCCCTTCGGCGCCATGGGGCTCGCCGGTGAAGGCCGAGACTTCCCAGACATCCAGTAACACCTGCTTGTCCGGATAGTCATGTTGCACGTTGATCAGCGGTCGCGCCGTGGTGACCTGGATACCCAACTCTTCCTGCAACTCGCGGGACAATGCGGCGGCGACAGATTCATCGGCCTCCACCTTGCCTCCGGGAAACTCCCAGAGGCCGCCCTGGTGTTGGGTGTCGGCACGTCGCGCCAGCAGGATTCTGCCGTCGGCGCCGCGGATCACTGCTGCTGCTACATGCACGCGTTTCACCGTGTGTGTCCTCCGGCTATCAGGTGCGGTATTCCGCGTTGATTTTCACGTATTCGTGGGACAGGTCGGTGGTCCAGATGGTTTCGCTGCAATCGCCGCGACCCAGCTCGATGCGGATGGTGATTTCTTCCTGCTGCATCACCGCCGAACCCTGGGCTTCGGTGTAGCTTTCAGCACGGGCACCACGGCTGGCGATGCACACGTCGCCGAGGAATACGTCGATCTTGCTCACGTCCAGGTCTGGCACACCGGCACGGCCAACAGCGGCCAGGATACGTCCCCAGTTCGGGTCCGAGGCGAACAGCGCGGTTTTGATCAGCGGCGAATGGGCCACGGTGTAGCCGACATCCAGGCATTCCTGATGGTTGCCGCCTCCGTTGACCTGCACGGTAACGAACTTGGTAGCGCCCTCGCCGTCACGCACGATGGCCTGGGCCACGTCCATGCACACTTCGAACACTGCTTGCTTGAGGGCGGCGAAATAAGCGCCGCTGGCCTCGGTGATTTCCGGCAGATCAGCCTTACCGGTGGCGATCAGCATGCAGCAGTCGTTGGTCGAAGTGTCGCCATCGATGGTGATGCGGTTGAACGACTTGTTGGCACCGTCCAGCATCAGATTCTGCAGCACGCTGCGCGAAACCTTGGCGTCGGTGGCGATGTAGCCCAGCATGGTCGCCATGTTCGGTCGGATCATGCCCGCGCCCTTGCTGATACCGGTCACGGTTACGGTCACACCGTCGTGCACGAACTGACGGCTCGCGCCTTTTGGCAGGGTGTCGGTGGTCATGATGCCAGTGGCGGCCGCGGCCCAGTTATCCACAGACAGGTCATCCAGCGCCGCTTGCAGGGCACCTTCGATTTTTTCCACAGGCAGAGGCTCGCCGATCACACCCGTGGAGTACGGCAGCACCTGGCTGGCGTCCACGCCGGTCAGTTGGGCCAGCTTGGCGCAGGTGCGCGCGGCGGCCACCAGGCCAGGCTCACCGGTACCCGCGTTGGCGTTGCCGGTGTTGGTCAACAGGTAACGGATCGGCCCGGCAACGCGTTGCTTGGCCAGGATCACCGGCGCGGCGCAAAACGCATTGAGAGTAAACACACCTGCCACCGTCGAGCCTTCGGCGCAGCGCATCACCACCACATCCTTGCGGCCCGGGCGCTTGATACCGGCCGAAGCGATGCCGAGTTCAAAACCGGCAACCGGGTGCAATGTGGGCAAAGGACCAAGACCAACAGCCATGAATGCGCTCCTAAAATAAGGTGATGTCTGTGCCGTCGCTATCGACGGTGGGAATTAATGGCAAAACGCCGCGACGGCAAAGGCCGGTCGCGGCGCGGGGTGCTGCAGCGTCAGGCAAAAATCTTAGTTGATTTCGCCGTGGCAGTGTTTGAACTTCTTGCCCGAACCGCACCAGCACAGCTCGTTGCGGCCCAGCTTCTGCTCATTGCGAACCGGCGTTGGCGCCAAGGCCACTTCGACCTCTTCACCCAACGCTTCCGGCTGATCGAGGCCTGGCGCTTCGTCGTGCTGGAATTGCATGCGCGCGGCCAAGGCTTCCGCTTCCTGGCGCAGGCGTGCTTCTTCCTCGGCTGGGTCTTCGCGGCGTACCTGGACGTGGGAGAGCACGCGAATCGAATCGCGCTTGATCGAATCCAGCAGCTCGGAGAACAGGGTAAACGACTCGCGCTTGTACTCCTGCTTCGGGTTTTTCTGGGCGTAGCCACGCAGGTGGATGCCGTGACGCAGGTGATCCATGGTCGACAGGTGGTCTTTCCACAGGTCGTCCAGCACGCGCAATACGATTTGCTTCTCGAAGGTACGCAGTGCTTCGGCACTTGCCTGCTCTTCTTTCTCGTTGTACGCGGCGAGCAACTCGGCCATCAGTTTTTCGCGCAGGGTTTCTTCGTACAGGTGGTCGTCTTCGTCGAGCCACTGCTGGACCGGCAGATCCACACCGAAGTCGCTCTTCAATGCAGCTTCCAGACCGGCCACATCCCACTGTTCAGGCAGCGATTGTGGTGGAATGTGCGCGCTGACGGTGGCGTTGAGCACGTCCTGGCGGAAATCGGCGATGGTTTCGCCAATGTTGTCGGCGGCCAGCAACGTGTTACGCATGTGATAGATCACTTTACGTTGTTCGTTGTTGACGTCGTCGAACTCCAGCAGTTGCTTACGGATGTCGAAGTTGCGCCCTTCAACCTTGCGCTGTGCCTTCTCGATGGCATTGGTCACCATGCGGTGCTCAATGGCTTCACCGGACTGCATGCCCAGGGCCTTCATGAAGTTTTTCACCCGATCCGAAGCGAAAATGCGCATCAGGCTGTCTTCGAGGGACAGATAGAAACGGCTCGAACCGGCGTCACCCTGGCGACCGGCACGGCCACGCAGCTGGTTGTCGATACGGCGCGATTCATGACGCTCGGAAGCGATCACTTGCAGACCGCCGGACTCCAGTACCGCCTGATGACGCTTCTGCCAATCGGCTTTGATCTGGGCGATCTGCTCAGGGGTTGGGTTGTCCAGGGACGCTACTTCCACTTCCCAGTTGCCGCCCAGCAGGATGTCGGTACCACGACCGGCCATGTTGGTGGCGATGGTCAGTGCGCCTGGGCGACCGGCCTGGGCGATGATTTCGGCTTCTTTTTCGTGGAACTTGGCGTTGAGCACCTTGTGTTCGATGCCTTCCTTATTGAGCAGGTTGGACACATGCTCGGAAGTCTCGATGGTGGCGGTACCCACCAGGATCGGACGGCCCTTGGCCATGCCGTCCTTGATGTCGTTGATGATCGCCGCGTATTTCTCTTCGGCGGTCAGGAACACCAGGTCGTTGAAGTCTTTACGTGCCAATGGCTTGTTCGGTGGAATGACCACCACCGAAAGACCGTAGATCTGGTGGAATTCGAACGCTTCGGTGTCGGCCGTACCGGTCATGCCGGACAGCTTGTTGTACAGACGGAAGTAGTTCTGGAACGTGGTGGACGCCAACGTCTGGCTTTCCGCCTGGATGTTGAGCATTTCCTTGGCTTCGATGGCCTGGTGCAAACCTTCGGACAAACGGCGACCCGGCATGGTACGGCCGGTATGTTCGTCAACCAGTACGACCTGGCCGTCCTGCACGATGTATTCGACGTTGCGGTGGAACAGCTTGTGAGCACGCAGACCGGCGTAGACGTGAGTCAACAGGCCCAGGTTATGCGCCGAGTACAGGCTCTCGCCCTCGGCCAGCAGGCCGATCTGGGTGAGCATGTCCTCGACGAACTGGTGACCGGCTTCATTGAGTTCGACCTGGCGGGTCTTTTCGTCAATGGTGAAGTGACCTTCTTTGGTCACCACGCCTTCCACTTCTTCGATGTGCTGGGTCAGACGCGGAATCAGCTTGTTGATTTCGGTATACAGGCGCGAGCTGTCTTCGGCCTGGCCGGAGATGATCAGCGGCGTACGGGCTTCGTCGATGAGGATGGAGTCGACTTCGTCGATCACGGCAAAATTGAGTTCGCGCTGGAATTTTTCTTCCATGCTGAACGCCATGTTGTCGCGCAGGTAGTCGAAACCGAATTCGTTGTTGGTGCCGTAGGTGATGTCGGCGGCATAGGCGGCGCGTTTTTCTTCCGGCGGCTGGAACGGCGTTACAACGCCGACGGTCAGGCCGAGGAATTCATACAGCGGGCGCATCCAATTGGCGTCCCGGCGAGCCAAGTAGTCGTTCACCGTCACAACGTGCACGCCCTTGCCGGACAGCGCGTTGAGGTAAACGCCAAGGGTCGCTACCAGGGTCTTGCCTTCACCGGTACGCATTTCGGCAATCATGCCTTCGTGCAAGGTCATGCCACCGATCAACTGGACGTCGAAGTGGCGCATGCCCATGACGCGCTTTCCGGCTTCACGGGCAACCGCAAAGGCTTCGGGCAGCAGTTTGTCGAGGGTTTCACCTTTGGCTATGCGGGCCTTGAACTCTTGGGTCTTGGCGCGCAATTGCTCGTCCGAAAGGGCAACCATCTGCTCTTCGAAGGCATTGACCAGCTGCACCGTCTTGAGCATGCGTTTGACTTCGCGCTCATTCTTGCTTCCAAAAAGTTTCTTTAACAAAGGCGCAAACATATCGGCAGGTTCTTCCACACATAGGGATGGAGGGCGCACCGTCAGTGGCCCGAGCAGCCCTCACGGCCGCATGCGAACGCGCATTCTACCCGGAATCGTGGGTGAGGAAAGTGGCGTTGTTCCCCGATGCAGGCATGGGGCGGTGAGAGGGCTTGTTTAAAATAAGGGCTTTTACGCGAACTTCAACCCATCGGGCGCAGAAGTTACCGATTGATTTCGTTGGCTAAGTGTCGTCGACGCAGGGCCTGAGGGCCGGCCGACGCTTTCTGCTAAGATGGCGGCTCTGTTACTTAAGGTGTCCAATCATGGCATTTCGCCCTGTCGCCGCCCGCGCCCCCGGCGTGTTGCTTCGCGAAGCCAAACCGTTGAAAGCCATTTTCGGCCATGCCCAACGCTTGGGCCTGTTGCAACGTCTGCTGGAAAGCCAATTGCAACCGGCTGCGCGCGAGCACTGCCGTGTCGCCTCTTGGCGCGAAGGCAATCTGCTGCTGATCGTGACTGATGGCCATTGGGCCACTCGCTTGCGCTATCAGCAAAAACGCCTGCAGCGTCAGTTGATGGCGTTCGATGAATTCGCCAACCTGACGCGCATCCAGTTCAAAGTACAACCGCCGACTGTCCAGCCAAGTACTGCCGTGCACTCGCACGACCTGTCGGTGAACGCGGCCGAGAGCATTCAGGCCACGGCCGAGGGGATCCGCGATCCGGGTTTGCGCGGCGCCCTTGAGCGGTTGGCTGCCCACGCCAAGCCCAAACCCTGACCGTCTATTTGCGTTTGCTGCCCCCCAGTAGCGAGCCGAGCAACCCTCGCACCAACTGCCGCCCCATCTGATTGGCCGCCTGCTGCATAGCCGATTTGAGCGCCTTACCTGCCGCCGTGCCGAGAAACGCCCCTGCCCTGTCGGTAAAACTCGGCGTTTCAGCGGCCTGGCCGGCGCCTTCGGTCGGGCCCAGCTCTTTGCGCGCCATCAGCACCTCATAGGCCGACTCGCGATCAATCGGTTTATCGTAGCGACCCTGTAGGGGCGACGCGGCGACCAGCGCTGCGCGCTCTACCTCGCTCAGTGGGCCGATCCGCGATTGCGGCGGCGCCACCAAGACGCGCTGGACGACTTCCGGCGTGCCTTTTTCCTGCAAGGTGCCTACTAATGCCTCACCCGTACCTAACTCGGTCAACACCGACAAAGCGTCAAACGCCGGGTTGGGTCGAAAGCCCTCCGCCACCGCCCGCAGGGACTTCTGCTCCTTGGTGGTGAACGCCCGCAATCCATGTTGAATCCGCAGGCCCAGTTGTGCGAGCACGGTGTCGGGCAGGTCGCCTGGGGATTGTGTGACAAAGTACACCCCTACCCCTTTGGAGCGAATCAGCCGCACCACCTGTTCCAAACGCTCTTGCAAGGCCTTGGGTGTGTCGGCGAACAGCAAATGCGCTTCATCGAAGAACAACGCCAGCAGCGGTTTGTCCGCATCGCCGCGCTCCGGCAGTTGCTCGAATAACTCGGCTAACAGCCACAGCAGGAATGTCGCGTACACCTTGGGCGCCTCATGCACCAGGCGGCTGGCATCCAATAGATGGATGCGGCCGCGCCCATCGGCATTGGGTTGCAGGATGTCTTCAAGCTGCAACGCCGGCTCGCCAAATAATGCTTCGGCACCCTGCTGTTCCAGCACCGCCAGACGCCTCAACAGGGCCTGGCTAGAGCCGGTGGTCAGCAGCGCCGCGTCTTCGCCCAACAGCTCGGGGTGATAGCGCAGGTGGTTGAGCAGCGCCTTCAGATCTTTCAGATCCAGCAGCAGCAAGCCTTCGCGATCCGCCACTTTGAACGCCGCGTATAACGCCGATTGCTGGCTGTCGGTGAGTTCCAGCAGGCTGCCGAGCAATAACGGGCCCATTTCGCTGATAGTGGTGCGCAAAGGATGACCGGACTGACCGTGGATGTCCCACAGCGTTACCGGATAAGCCTTAGCGGTGTAATTAAGGAAGGGCATGCCGGCGATACGCTCGGCCACCTTGCCCTGAGGGTTTGCCGCCGCGCCCAGGCCACACAGGTCGCCCTTAATGTCTGCGGCAAATACCGCAACCCCCGCATCACTGAAGGCTTCGGCCAAGCGCTGCAATGTGACGGTCTTGCCCGTGCCGGTAGCGCCGGCAATCAACCCGTGGCGGTTAGCCAGGCGCATGGCCTGGGCAATAGGATCGCCGGACAGGTCAGCGCCGATAAGAAGTTGCGTGGAGTCAGGCATTTCGTCACCCATGGTTAATCTTTAATGCGGCAAGGTCGATACAGACAGAGTGAGACCCATAAAGTCGAAAAATAGGTCAGATAGTTCCCACAGGGACCACGGAACTGCGACAACAAATAGCACACCTTTTTTCCTACTGTCATTTCGCGCATCCCATGAGGACGCGCTTTGGATATAAAGACCTTAGCGGACCCTACAAGCCATGAATAAAAATCTGCGTTTCAGCCACAAAATCCTGCTTGCGGCCTCCCTTATCGTCATCGCCGCTTTTGCATTATTCACGCTGTACAACGACTACTTGCAGCGCAACGCCATTCGCGACGATCTGAACAATTACCTGCATGAAATGGGCGATGTCACCGCCAGCAACATCCAAACCTGGCTGACCGGGCGCATTGCCCTGGTCGAAAACGCCGCCCAGAACATCGCGATCAACCCGGAACCGGGTGTCGTCGCCAGCCTGCTGGAACAGAAAGCCCTGACGTCCTCCTTCATGGCCACCTACGTGGGCGACAGCCAGGGCGCGTTCACCATCCGCCCCGACACCAAAATGCCAGATGGCTTCGACCCACGTGTGCGCCCCTGGTACAAAGGCGCGCAAAGCAGCAACGGTTCAACCCTGACTGAGCCTTATATCGACGCGGCCACCGGGCAATTGATCATTTCCATCGCCACCCCCAGCAGCAAGGGCAGCCAAAGCATCGGCGTGGTCGGCGGCGACCTGAGCCTGCAAACCCTGGTGGATACCATTGGCGCACTGGACTTCGGCGGCATGGGCTATGCCTTCCTGGTCAGCGCCGACGGCAAAGTGCTGGTGCACCCGGACAAAACCCTGGTGATGAAAACCCTGGCCGATCTGTATCCGAAAAATACACCCAAGATCAGCCGCGACTTCAGCGAAGTCCAAGCCAACGGCAAAGACAACATCTTGACCTTCACGCCGATCAAAGGCTTGCCGTCAGTGCAGTGGTACTTGGGTATCTCGGTGGATAAAGACAAATCCTTCGCCATGCTCAGCGAGTTCCGCACGTCGGCGGTGATCGCCACCCTCATTGCGGTGGCCATCATCATCGCTCTGCTTGGCATGCTGATCCGCGTGCTGCTGCAACCGCTGCATGTGATGACCCGCGCGATGCAGGATATCGCCGACGGCGAGGGTGACCTGACACGACGTCTGACCATCCAGAATCACGATGAATTCGGCACTCTGGGTAATGCATTCAACCGCTTCGTGGAGCGGATTCACACATCGATTCGCGAAGTGTCCTCGGCCACCGAACATGTCAACGAAGTGGCGCTACGGGTGGTCAGTGCCTCCAACTCATCGATGGTCAACTCCGACGAGCAGGCCAACCGCACCAATAGCGTAGCGGCCGCCATCAACCAGCTGGGTGCAGCCGCCCAGGAAATCGCCCGCAATGCGGCGCAGGCCTCTAGCCAGGCCAGCGATGCGCGGCAGTTGGCGGAAGACGGTCAGCAGGTGGTGGAACGGAACATCAAAGCCATGACTGACCTTTCTACGATGATCAGCGCATCCAGCAGCAATATCGAAGCACTTAACAGCAAAACCGTGAATATTGGTCAGATTCTTGAGGTGATCACCAGCATCTCTCAACAAACCAACCTGCTGGCGTTGAACGCCGCGATTGAGGCCGCCCGTGCCGGAGAGGCCGGGCGCGGGTTCGCCGTGGTAGCCGATGAAGTACGCAACCTGGCCCATCGCACCCAGGAATCGGCGCAACAGGTGCAAACCATGATCGAAGAGTTGCAAGTGGGCGCGCGGAATTCGGTGACCACCATGAGCGAAAGCCAGCGCCACAGCCATGACAGCGTGGAAATCGCCAACCTGGCCGGCGAGCGTCTCAACAGCGTGACCCAGCGCATCGGCGAGATTGATGGTATGAACCAATCGGTCGCCACCGCTACCGAGGAACAGACGTCGGTGGTGGAGTCGATCAATATGGACATCACCGAGATCAACACCCTCAACCAGGAAGGCGTGGAAAACCTGCAATCGACCTTGCGCGCCTGCGCCGACTTGGAGCAACAGGCCGCACGGCTCAAGCATTTGGTCGGTAGTTTCCGCATCTGACAGTTCTCGCCCTGGGCAGCGGCTCATACCGCCTCCCAGGGCGGCAGCAAGGCAAAACGCCGCACCCGACATCCCGACCGAACATCTATTCTTGCCTAATGTCCACGTTAGGAGAGCCTGGATAGGAGGGATGTTCATCGTGCATATCGCCGACATCACCATGTTCTACGCCCCGGCCAGTGGCGGCGTACGCACTTACCTGGACGCCAAGCACCGGCGCCTGACGCTCAAGCCGGGCATTCGCCACAGCCTGTTGATCCCTGGCGCCCACTTGAGCGAACAGGATGGGGTGTTCAAGGTACCCGCACCTGCCCTGCCCTTCGGCAAAGGTTATCGATTCCCGCTGCGGCTGACGCCATGGCGAAATGTCCTGCACGATTTACAGCCCGATCTGATCGAGGTCGGCGATCCCTATCTCACGGCCTGGGCCGCTCTGGATGCCAGGCGCCAGCTTGATGTTCCGGTTATCGGCTTTTATCACTCCGACTTGCCGTTGCTGGTAAGCAACCGTATGGGGCCGTGGTTCACGCCAAATGTTGAAGCCTATATCAGCAAACTCTATGGGAGTTTTGACCGAGTACTGGCGCCTAGTCAGGTTATGGCCGACAAGCTCATGGGGTTGGGCGTCAGAAACGTCTTTGTACAGCCGCTGGGTGTGGACCTGCAGACGTTCACCCCGCAGGTACGCGACCCCGGCTTACGCGCTGAGTTGGGAATCGCTGAGGATACGCGACTGCTGATCTTCGCCGGGCGCGGTTCCAAGGAGAAGAACCTGCCGGTGCTGCTTAAGTGCATGAAGCGCTTGGGAGATCGGTATCACCTGCTGCTGGTGGGGTCCGGCATGCCGGCTAAGGTGCCGGAGAATGTCACCGTGGTTGACGGCTTCCAGCCGGCATCGCAAGTCGCGCGTTTAATGGCCAGTGCCGATGCCCTCCTGCATGGCGGCGATCAGGAAACGTTCGGCCTGGTCATTCTTGAGGCCATGGCCTGCGCCATACCAGTGGTCGCCGTGGCCGCCGGTGCCTTCACTGAAATCGTCGACGAGCATTGCGGCTTGCTCTGCGCGCCCAACAATCCACGAGCGATGGCCGATGCGGTGCGCGAGTTGTTCAGCCGCGATCCTCAGCGTCTCGGCGTACAGGCTCGACGCCATGTGGAGCAGCAGTATGCGTGGGACACCGTGGTCGAGAGCCTGCTGGGCCATTACTACGCGGTGCTCGATAGCCACAAACCGATGCTTGCCCATGGTTAGGCGTTCGGTAGTGCTGGTATTGCACGATGTGGCCCCGCAAACCTGGTCCGACTATCGCCCCTTTGTGGAGGCGGTGGACGCTCTGGGCGACATCCCCATCACTTGGTTGGTGGTTCCGGATTTCCATCATCGCGGCACCTTGGCCGACCACGCCGAATTTCGCCGCCTGTTGGACCGCCGCGTGGCCAAGGGCGATGAATTGGCCTTGCACGGCTATTTCCATAGCGACGACCAGCCGCCACCGCGTACGCCCAAAGATTGGTTCATGCGCCGCATCTATACCCATGAGGGAGAGTTTTACCAGTTGTCAGAGGCCCAGGCCCTGCAGCGGTTAAGCGACGGCATCGAGGTCTTCCGACGCAACGACTGGCCGCTGCATGGGTTCGTCGCTCCGGCCTGGCTGATGAGCCAGGGTACCAAGGACGCCTTGCGGCAGTTGCCGCTGAACTACACCAGCGACCCGCAACAGCTTTATCGGCTGCCCGACTTTACCCGCGTCGGCGCCCCAGGTTTGGTGTGGAGCGCCCGCAGCGCTTGGCGCCGAAGCCTGTCCAAACATCTCAGCGATCAAAGGCAACGGCGCTGGCGGTCGGCACCGGTCATTCGCCTAGGCGTGCATCCGGTCGACCTGCGTTACGAAGGTGCTCGTCGCTATTGGCTCGATACCTTGCAACACCTACTGCAGACGGGGCGTACGCCATTGACCAAAGTGGACTGGCTCGCAACCCAGCCGTAATGCCCCGCCATGGCGACGGGACGAGTGCTCAAGAATCTTGCTGATCAGAAGCGGGCAGCTTCTCTGCCTCCTGCATCTGTTCCCACAACTGAGCCGCCCCTGGAAACTCGGTACCGTCTTCGGCATCCAGCGCATCAGGATCGTACCGACTCAAGCATCCCTCGCCCAACGTCGCAGGCGCTTTGGAGGTGGCTTTATCGAGTGGGTCGGTCATGGTGCAGTCCTGACGTGCGGATAAATAAAAAGGGCCTGGAACGATTTAACGCCCAGACCCTTCGATATTCAATCCGCGCGCTTGAATCAGAACACAACGGTCTTGTTGCCGTGCACCAATACGCGGTCTTCGAGGTGGTAGCGCAGGCCACGGGCCAGAACCATCTTCTCGACATCGCGACCAAACCGCACCATATCTTCAATGCTGTCGCTATGGCTGACGCGCACCACGTCCTGCTCGATGATCGGACCAGCGTCCAACTCTTCGGTGACGTAGTGGCAGGTTGCGCCAATCAACTTCACCCCCCGCAGGGACGCCTGATGGTAAGGCTTGGCCCCGACAAACGAAGGCAGGAAGCTATGGTGGATGTTGATGACTTTGCCGGCATATTCGCGGCACAGTTCCGGCGGCAGGATTTGCATGTAACGCGCCAGTACCACGACATCGGCGTCATGATGCTTGACCAAGCGCGACACTTCGGCGAACGCCGGCTCCTTGTCCTGCGGGTTGACCGGCACATGGTAATAAGGGATGCCATGCCACTCGACCATGCTGCGCAGGTCGTCATGGTTGGAGATCACACAAGCGATCTCGCAGTCCAGCTCGTCGCTGTGCCAGCGGTGCAACAGGTCCGCCAGGCAGTGGGATTCGCGGCTGGCCATCAGCACCACGCGTTTCTTCTGCTCGGTGTCGGTGATCTGCCAGGTCATCGAAAACTCTTCTGCGATCGGCGCAAAGGCCTCGCGGAAGGCTTCAAGACCAAAGGGCAGCGTGTCGGCACGGATTTCGTGACGCATGAAGAACCAACCGCTGAGGTTATCCGAGTGATGGCTCGCCTCGGTGATCCAACCGTTATGGGAGGCCAGAAAGTTACTGACTTTGGCAACGATGCCGACCCGGTCCGGGCAAGCAATCACCAGCCGAAAAGTGCGCATTAGGGGGGAACTCCAGAACTTCGCAAAGGCCGCCATTCTAGCGATTGCGAAGAAAAACTGCAGTATTGGTTAACGTTTATTCTGATGGTCGGCCTGGCTTTGCCCCTTAATGCCCTATGGTTTTACCACCCTTATATGAATCAAGGGCTACATCTGGAGCGCCGTCAAGAATTCGCGGGATTGATATGTAGCATTGCGCCCTTGTAATTAAGTCGATTGCAGGGCATCACTACAAACATTCAAAGTAATTCACATAAATGCATGCTTAAATGTTTACTTGGACAAACCGCCTGACTATTATTGGGCCATTATCCCTGTCAATCAGCGCTCTACATAAGGTAGCCATATGTCTCTGATCACCCAATACCGTGCTAAAGAAGAAGCCATCAAAGAGCTGCAAGCCCAATTGGCAGCAATGGAAAAAGATGGCAGCCTGAAACGTGAAATGGAATTCGAAAGCAAGCTGCGCACCCTGATGGGCGAATACTCCAAATCCCTGCGTGACATCATCGCGCTGCTGGATCCGGATTCGAAAGTTAAAGCTCCTCGCGGCGCCGTGAAAACTACCGGCACCAAGCGTGCGCGCAAGGTCAAGCAATACAAAAACCCGCACAACGGCGAAGTGATTGAAACCAAAGGTGGCAACCACAAAACGCTGAAAGAGTGGAAAGCCAAGTGGGGCGGTGACGTGGTTGAAGGCTGGGCTACCCTGCTGGGCTAAGCTCACCGGGCCCATGCTAGATAAGCAACACATTAAAAACGCCAGCTTGCTGGCGTTTTTTTATTGCACGCACTATTGCGCGAAATCGACTACAGATTCACACGAGTCGCTAAAGCATCAGCATATTCCTGCCACTGCACCAGCACCTGCTGCTGAAACGGTGTCGCATTTACAGCCAACTCCTGACTGGCCTGCTTAAATGCATCCAAGGTAATTGGCGCACTCCATTGAGGGTCGGACAATCGTTGCTGACAGAAGAGTTTCCAGCGCTGTTGCTCCTCATTGTTCAGGGTGTCGGGAAAGTTACGCGCACGGTAACGGAACAATAATTCAGGCAACCGCTGATCATCGAACGGCCACTGCTGACGCGCTAATTGAGCAGGCTCAGCCAGGCGGACTTGTTCACATAACCGCCGATCACGATCACCGATAAAACCGTCATACAGCTGCTGTTCCGGATCTGTCGTCGAAGAAAATTCTTCCTGCGCATAAATGGCCGCCAACTTATCGCACCAAACTTCTTGTGCGTCAGATAGCCGCAGCGCCCGCGCCTGGCAGATCTCCAAGTCCAGTTGCAGGCGCTCACGGTCTTCGGCCCGCAGCACGCTCAGCGGAGCAACCACTGGACAGCGGTTGATGTGCACCAGCTTGAGCGGCACCGGCAGCTCACCTTCGGGCAACTCATCCCGGCGGGTGTAAAGGCGTTGACGCAAGGTCTCTGCATCCAGGTCCAGCAGCCCCTGCGGATCGAGCCCGAGGTCGCAGACGATCAACGCATTGCGGTTGCGCGGATGCCAGGCCAAAGGCAATACCACGCCCAAATAATGACGCTCGGCGGAGAACCGCCCGGAGATGTGCAGCATCGGCTGCAACAGGCGCACCTGATCCATCACCCGTTGCTTGCTACGCAATTGGAAGAGCCAATCATAGAGCTTGGGCTGTTTCTCGCGGACCAACCGTGCCAGAGCAATAGTGGCGCGCACATCGGACAACGCATCGTGGGCCTGGCCATGATCGATTCCATTGGCTGCAGTCAGGCGTTCCAGCTTGAGCGTCACGCGCCCGTCCTGCTGCGGCCACTCGATACCGTCCGGGCGCAAAGCGTAGGCGGTGCGCACCACATCGATCAGGTCCCAGCGGCTGTTACCGCCCTGCCACTCGCGGGCGTAAGGGTCGAAAAAGTTGCGATACAAGCTGTAGCGCGTCATCTCATCATCGAACCGCAAGGTGTTGTAGCCTGCGCCGCAAGTCCCAGGAGCGGCCAGCTCGGCGTGTACACGGGTCATGAAGTCGGCCTCGGCCAAGCCCTTTTGCGCCAGGATCGCCGGGGTGATACCGGTGATCGCACAGGCGGCGGGATGAGGCAGGATATCGTCGGCGGGCTGACAATAAATATTGAGCGCAGAGCCGATCTCGTTGAGTTCGAGGTCCGTACGAATTCCGGCTACCTGAAGAGGTCGATCACTGCGCGGATTGATGCCGGTGGTTTCATAGTCGTACCAGAAAATGGAGGTCACGGGCTGTTCCTGTACTGAAGATCGACAAAGTCTAGGCGTGGAACCACATCCGCGGCCAGCAGCAATTTAACTGTATAAACATCCAGCAAAATCTTGAATGGTTGCTTCCATCGCCGACACTGCTAGCATCCGTCTCTCCCAGCCGCTCTGCACTGCCAAGGATCGCAATGCCATCAACCCCACTGGATACGCGCTACCAGATCGAAACCCCGGAAGGTATCGACCTACCGTTGCGCCCGGCCGGCCTGGTACCCCGGGTCTTGGCCTTTGCCTTCGACCTGGTGGCGCGCGGCGTGATCATGGGCGTGCTCATGGTGCCGCTGGCGTTGCTCGGCAATGTAGGTCTCGGCCTCGGCGCGTTGCTGCTGTTCCTGGTCAGTTGGTGGTACATGGTGCTGTTCGAAGTGCTCAACCAAGGCTGTTCGCCGGGTAAGCAAGTCATGGGATTGCGCGTGGTACAGGACGACGGTACACCCGTCGGCTGGTCGGCATCGCTGATCCGCAACCTGCTGCGGTTTGTCGACATGCTGCCTTTTGGCTACTTTCTTGGCGCCATCAGCTGCCTGCAACATCCCCATTTCAAACGCCTCGGCGACCTCGCCGCCGGCACGCTGGTGGTCTACCGCGAACGCCCTCTACCACGTCCTCAGATTCCTCAGGCGGCAGCCCTGTGCCTGCCCTTTGCCCTGGACCTGAATGAACAACGGGCCATTCTGGGTTTTGCCGAACGCCAGGGTGAATTGTCCGCTGAACGGGTACACGAACTGGCCGCTATCCTCGCGCCGTCCCTGCAGGTTTCCCCAGCTCGCGCGGCCCAACAACTCAACGGCGTGGCCCGCGGCCTCCTGGGGCCAACATGAAGCAGAGCCTGTTCGAAAGCCGTCACCAGCCCCAATGGCAAGCTTTTGCCGAACAACTCAATCGGTTGGAACAAGGCACGGCTAAAGCGAGCGATGTTGCCGACTTCCCTCATCAATACCGGCGCCTTTGCCAGCACTTGGCGCTGGCTCAGGAGCGCGGCTACAGCAGCTATCTGGTGGACCCGCTGCAGCAACTGGCCCTGCGCGGCCATCAGCAACTTTATCGTCATCGCAGCCAACTGGGCGCCAGCGTGCTGGGTTTTGTCCTGGCCGGTTTTCCGCGGCTGGTACGCGAACAGTGGCGCTTTGTAGCGGTGGCCAGCGTGCTGTTCTTTGGCAGCCTGCTGGGCATAGCGCTGCTGGTCTACCTGTTTCCCGAACTGATCTACAGCATCATCAGCCCCCAGCAGGTGGCTGAGATGCAGGACATGTACGACCCCGATGCCAGTCGCCTGGGCCGCGCCGCCGAGCGCGCATCGAGCGAGGACTGGATGATGTTCGGCTATTACGTGATGCACAACATTGGCATCGCCTTCCAGACATTCGCCGCCGGCTTGCTGTTTGGCCTGGGCAGCGTGTTCTTCCTGATCTTCAACGGGCTGATCATCGGCGCGGTGTCCGGACACCTGACCGAGATCGGTTACGGGCAGACCTTCTGGTCATTCGTCGTCGGTCATGGTGCATTCGAGTTGACAGCCATTGCCCTCGCCGGGGCAGCGGGTTTGCAACTGGGCTGGGCACTGATCTCGCCGGGGCGACTGACGCGGGGCGAATCCTTGAGGCTCGCGGCACATAAGAGCGTGCAATTGCTCTGTGGTGTCATGGTCTTCCTGCTGATTGCCGCGTTCATTGAAGCCTACTGGTCGTCCACCACGGTCATCGCGGCATGGGTCAAATACCTGGTGGGCGCCGTATTGTGGCTGCTGGTCGCGGCGTACCTGATCTTTGCAGGGCGGACTCAACATGCGCCTGAGTGATGTCAGCGTGGCGATTCGTCCGCGTACCGCCTGGGAAGCCATGGACCTTGGTGTCCTGATGGCCAGGGAACATCGTTTATTACTAACGGCCAGTTGGGCGCTGGTGACCTTGCCGGTGTTCATTCTGCTCAGCGCAGCGCTGTGGAAATACCCCTCCACCGCCATATTCCTGTTCTGGTGGTTCAAGCCGGCATTCGATCGCCTGCCGCTCTATATCCTGTCAAAGGCGCTGTTCGGTGACACGCCCAGCCTTAAACAGGCGGTACGCCAGTGGCCGCGTCTGCTCAAGGGGCAATTGTTGGCCAGCCTGACCTGGCGCCGCCTCAGTCTCAGCCGCAGCTTCGTCATGCCGGTCACCCAGTTGGAAGGTCTGGATGGCCAGGCGCGTCAAAAGCGCCTGGGCGTTTTGCAACAGCGTGACGCCGGCGCCGCGCGCTGGCTGACCACCGTTGGAGTGCATCTGGAAATCGGGCTCTGGTTCGGTTGCATGGCCCTGTTCTATCTCTTCATTCCGCAAAACGTCGAACAGAGCTGGGATTGGCAGCGGCTGATACTGGCCACCAGCTCTGAAGGGCTGTGGCTGGAGCATCTGAGTAACGCGTTTTATGCCGTGATACTGGTGTTCTGGGAACCGATCTATGTGGCCTGTGGTTTCAGCCTCTATCTCAACCGCCGCACCGTGCTGGAGGCTTGGGATCTGGAACTGGTATTCCGGCGTCTGCGCCAACGGCTGAGCACAGCGGCCCCTCTGCTATTGCTGGTGATCGGGCTGACATTGCTGCCCATCAATCCGCCCGCCATGGCCGATGAATCGAAGCCGCTGAGCACTCAGAGTGCAAGCCAGTCAGTCAAGGCGCTGCTGGACAAGCCCCCGTTCAAGAACCCGGAAACCGTCACCCGTTATCGCTTTGGCGATGACAAACCCACCGTAAAGAACAAGGACCGCGGTGATAGCAAACTTCCAGCGTGGCTACAGGCGCTTCTGGACAACCTTAACAGCGATACCTTCAAGCATTTTGCCCAGGCCTTGGAAGTACTGCTATGGAGCCTGCTGATTGGCGGCCTGGCCCTAGTGGCGTGGCGCTATCGTGATTGGCTGCGCACTTTTGTCAGCCGGCGCGCGCCTGCCAGCCCCAAAGTCGTCAAGCCTGCCCCCACGCAACTGTTCGGCCTGGCGCTGGGCGCCGAGACCTTGCCCACGGATATTGCCAGCACCGCCGAGCAACTTTGGGCCACCCAGCCCAGGGAAGCTCTCGGTCTGCTTTATCGCGGCCTATTGAGCCGTTTACTGCATGATTTCAATCTCCCCCTTAAAAGTGCCGACACCGAAGGGCAAGTGCTGGAACGCGTTCACCAACTGGAACAGCCGCAATTGCTGGCCTTCAGTGATGAACTGACCCGGCACTGGCAGAACCTCGCTTACGGCCACCGCCTTCCACCCACCACGATCCAGCAAAAACTCTGCAGCGATTGGCGTGCCCTGTTCAGTTCGGGGGGGCCCCAATGAACCGGCTTTTAATGTGGGCAGGGCTACTGCTGGTGTGTTTACTCGCAGCGGCTGGTTTTTATGCCTGGAGCAAAGCCACGCCCTACGACGAGGTAATCGACCGCGGGCCTTCCCCTGAAGCGCAAGCCAACCCTTATCTGGCCGCCGAGCACTTTCTGCGTAAGCAGGGCCTGCCCGTGGACCATGCCTTTGGCCTTGATCGCCTGGCCGACCTCCCGTCTGAACACCATAGTCTTCTGCTACTGACGGAGCGCAGCAATATGTCTCCCCGTCAGGTTGAGCAGTTGCTGGACTGGACCCGCTCCGGCGGCCACCTGCTGGTGGTAGCAGAAGCCCTGTGGGATGAAGAAACCGGCAAAAGTGGCGATCTCTTACTCGACCGCCTGCAGATACGCCAAGTGCTCAGCGACGAGCCCGAAGAGCCCGCGCCAGCGCGCAAAGAGAAAACACCCGACCTGACCAGGCTCTATATCGATAATGAAACCGCCCCGGCCTATTTCGGTTTCGATACCGCTTTCAACCTCACCGACCCCAAGCATCTGGCGCAATTTTCCGCCAACAGCGCCCAGTCGAGTCATCTGATGCAACTCGACCTCGGCCAGGGTCGCGTGACCGTGATCACCGACAGCGACTTGTGGAAAACCGCAAATATCGGTAAGCACGACAATGCCTGGTTGCTGTGGTACCTGACACAGGGCACGGCCGTGACTCTGTTGGCCAACGGTGATGTGGACGATCTGTTCAGCCTGCTGCTGCGCTATTTCCCCCAAGCACTGGTAGCGCTGACGGCCTTGATCGCCCTGGCCCTGTGGCACGCGGGTATGCGCCAGGGACCTATCCAGGCACCCGCGCCCAAGGCTCGTCGGCAACTGCAGGAACATCTGAAAGCCAGCGCCGACTTCCTGCTGCGCCGCAATGGCCAACGCACGCTGGTGCAGGCCTTGCAACGGGATATCCTGCGCGCCGCCAGGCGTCGCCATCCCGGCTTCGAACACCTCAATGATGCACAACAGTGGCAGGTGCTCGAACACCTGACGCATCAACCTTTTCATGTCATCAGCCAGGCCCTCGGCCCACTCCCGGAAAAGCGGCTTTCCAGCGCCGATTTCAGCCGGCAGGTGGCACGCCTGCAAACCCTCAGGAATGCCCTATGAGCGAACTTCCAAGCGCCACCGCCTTGCCCAGCGAAACCCTGCATCGCGCCAGCCAGCAGGCCCAGGCCTTGCGCGTCGAACTGCGCAAGGCCGTTATTGGGCAGGATCAGGTCATTGATGATGTGCTCACCGCCCTGATCGCCGGCGGCCACGTATTGCTCGAAGGCGTACCCGGCCTCGGCAAGACCTTACTGGTACGCGCATTGGCACGCTGCTTCGATGGCGATTTCGCGCGCATCCAATTCACGCCGGACCTGATGCCCAGCGATGTCACCGGCCATGCCGTGTATGACCTGCACACCGAACAATTCAAGCTGCGCAAAGGCCCGGTCTTCACCCACCTGTTACTGGCCGACGAAATCAACCGCGCCCCGGCCAAGACCCAGGCCGCTCTGCTCGAAGCCATGCAAGAGCGGCAAGTGACCTTGGAAGGCGAGGCGCTGCCCATCGGTCAGCCCTTCATGGTACTGGCCACCCAGAACCCCATCGAACAGGAAGGGACTTATCCCCTGCCGGAGGCGGAACTGGATCGCTTCATGCTCAAAGTGCGCATCGACTATCCAGAAGCGCAGCAGGAATTGGATATGGTGCGCGAGGTTACGCGTTCATCCCGGGCCGATATGCTGGATGTGCAACCCTTGCGCACCGTGCTGCAGGCCGACGATGTCATGCAACTGCAACAGATCGCCAGCGAACTGGCCCTGGACGAACACGTACTCGACTACGCCGTGCGCCTGGCGCGAGCGACCCGAAGCTGGCCAGGGCTGGCCATCGGCGCGGGGCCGCGAGCCTCAATCGCGCTAGTGCGTGGCGCCCGTGCCCGAGCCTTGCTACGCGGCGGCGAGTTCGTCACTCCGGATGACATCAAAGGATGTGCCCTGGCGGTGTTGCGGCATCGGGTACGTATTGCGCCAGAACTGGATATCGACGGGCTGGAAGTCGACCAGGTACTTAAGCAACTGCTGGACCAGATCCCGGCTCCGCGGCAATGAATCGCCCATGAAACCGACCCGTCTGCTATTAACCTGGCTCAGCGTGCTGCTGGGCCTGAGCATTCTGCTGGGCGCCACGGCAGCGCTGCACCTGAAGGTGCCCGACACACTGCACTCGGTGGCCTGGGGCTTGCTCCTAGCATTGTTACTGCTGGCCGTGCTGGATGCCCTGCGCCTGCGCCACCGGCCTACTCCGCGATTGCAACGGCAAATGCCCGGCAGTCTGGCGCTAGGACGCTGGGGCGACGTTCGCCTGAGCCTGGAACACGCTTTTGCACAAACACTGAAGGTACAGGTGTTCGACCATGTTCCCGATGGGCTGAACGTCGATAACCTGCCGCAAACCATCGAACTACGTCCCGGCGAACGCAGTGAACTGGGGTATCGCCTGCGCCCCTTGCGCCGTGGCCACTTCCCATTCGACCGCTGTGAAATCCATATCCCCAGCCCTTTGGGGTTATGGTCGGCACGGCGCTTTATCGAAACCCAGGATGTCACCCGCGTATACCCGGATTTCGCCCGGTTGTACGGCGCCCAATTACTGGGTGTGGATAACTGGCTGAGCCAGTTGGGGGTTCGCCAGCGTCAACGACGCGGCCTGGGGTTGGAGTTTCATCAATTACGTGAATTTCGCGAAGGCGACAGCCTGCGTCAGATCGACTGGAAAGCCACCGCGCGACAACGCACACCGATCGCCCGGGAGTATCAGGACGAACGCGACCAGCAGATCGTGTTCATGCTCGATTGCGGCCGCCGCATGCGCAGCCAGGACGATGAACTGTCCCATTTCGACCATGCCCTCAATGCTTGCCTGCTGCTTAGCTATGTCGCCTTGCGCCAGGGCGATGCGGTGGGGATATGCACGTTTGCTGGCGATCAGCCCCGCTACCTGGCACCGGTTAAAGGCAGCGGCCAGTTGAGTCTGTTGTTGAACGCGGTATACGACCTGGACACAACTCGCCGGTCGGCCGACTACCTCGCAGCGGCGAACCAATTGCTGGCTCGGCAAAAGCGTCGGGCGTTGGTGATCATCGTCACCAACCTGCGGGATGAGGACGATGAAGCGCTGCTGGCGGCCGTCAAACGTATCGGCCGCCAACATAGAGTGCTGGTGGCGAGTTTGCGCGAGGAGGTATTGGACCAATTGCGGCAGTCCCCCGTGCAAACCTTACCTGAGGCCCTGGTTTACAGCGGCACGGTGGATTACCTCACCAGACGCGACGAATTGCATGACCGGCTGGGCGCACATGGCCTGTCAGTACTGGATACCTTGCCTTCGGAGATGGGCGCGGCCCTGGTGACTCGTTATCTGGGTTGGAAGAAAGCTGGTGTGTTCTAAAAGCTGAGCTCGGCACGACAGGGGCTCTGAAGCCCATGCCGAGTCGACAACGCTTGATGCTAGGCAGACGCCTGCAAAGGATCAAAGCTGAAGTAATGCACCAAAACGCTGATCAATTGCCCATATTCCTCACTGGCGCTGATGATGCGAAAGCCGGAATCGTAGTGCTGCGGGTTGATGTCTTCGTGACTCCACAAACACGTCGCGGTGAGATCAATGGCATGAAAGTCGCCATCCGCCGCAGGAATCTTTAACCGCAGCTCAAAATCCACATCAATCATCATGGGCAATAGGCTGATCAACATCAGTCCGTCTTCCGAGGCATTGCCCAGAAAACCAATGGGCTTGTCGGTAAGACGGTTAAACACTTGCAAGAAACTCGGTAATTGATGCCGCTCGATCCGTCGGTCGGTAAACATGGTGAGATCGCCATCCAGTGGCCATGACTCTGGCCGTGCCAGTGATTCGGAACGAGCATAAACGCTCGCTCTCCCTGGATCTCGGTGTGACAACACATTGCGTTGTGCACTAGACAGCCGCCGAATCCGGGCCCCTCATTCGTTCGAATAGAAACTTGTACAAACGATCATCCAAAGGATAGCCCAAGACTGGCAACGGGCCAGTTAACCCACGGTAAATATCCTCACAAGGACGCAGGACGTGGCTGAGCAGCACTGGCGCCGGGGTAATGCCCCAGTTGTTGCAGGGTGTCGAGACGCGCGCGGGCGCGGTAGGCGTACTCGCTGGACGGGTATTGGGTAATGATGAATTGATAGGTTTGCACCGCATCGACGAACAATTTCTGCCGTTCCAGACACTGCCCACGCAACATCGAGACCTCCGGCTGCACGTACCGACGGCTGCGGCTTTCGCGGTCCACCTGGGACAATTCCAGGGTGACGCGCTGGCAATCACCGACCCCATAAGCCCGGTAGGCGTTATTCAAATGATGGTCCATCGACCAGCGGGTGCAGCCGACAACACTGACGGCCAGGGCAGCAACGAGCAAAATTCGCATGAGGGTTCTCCTGTCTTGTGGAGTGTATCGACCCTTCGTCGAAAATCTTCAAGGTCGTTCATCTTTTAGCCCGCCGCCAAAACAAGTGAATGTTCGATAAGTAGTGCAAACGAACAATGACTACAACGAAAGAGCATAGTAGCCTTCCTCAGCGCTTGAACTCAGGAGTCTGTGCATGTCCGTCCGTCGTACCAAAATCGTCGCCACCCTTGGCCCGGCCAGCAATTCGCCGGAAGTCCTCGAACAGCTGATTCTGGCTGGTTTGGACGTTGCCCGTCTGAACTTCTCCCACGGCACCCCCGACGAGCACAAGGCTCGCGCCAAGCTGGTGCGTGATCTCGCCGCCAAGCACGGCCGTTTCGTGGCGTTGCTGGGCGACCTGCAAGGCCCGAAAATCCGTATCGCCAAATTCGCTAACAAGCGAATCGAACTGAAGATCGGCGACACCTTCACCTTCTCCACCAGCCACCCGCTGACCGAAGGCAACCAGCAAGTCGTGGGTATCGACTATCCGGACTTGGTCAAAGACTGCGGCGTCGGTGACGAGCTGCTGCTGGATGATGGCCGCGTGGTCATGCGCGTCGACACCGCCACCAGCACTGAGCTGATCTGCACCGTGACCATCGGTGGGCCACTGTCCGACCATAAAGGCATCAACCGTCGCGGTGGTGGCCTGACCGCACCGGCCCTGACCGAAAAAGACAAAGCCGACATCAAGCTGGCCGCCGAAATGGAAGTGGACTACCTCGCAGTGTCCTTCCCCCGCGACGCCGCTGACATGGAATACGCCCGTAAGCTGCGCGACGAGGCCGGCGGTACCGCCTGGCTGGTGGCGAAGATCGAACGCGCCGAAGCCGTGGCCGATGACGAAACCCTCGACGGCCTGATCAAGGCTTCCGACGCCGTGATGGTTGCCCGTGGCGACCTGGGCGTTGAAATCGGCGACGCCGAACTGATCGGTATCCAGAAAAAAATCATCCTGCACGCACGTCGCCACAATAAAGCGGTGATCGTCGCGACCCAGATGATGGAGTCGATGATCCAGAACCCGATGCCGACCCGCGCCGAAGTGTCCGACGTGGCCAACGCCGTGCTGGACTACACCGACGCCGTCATGCTGTCGGCCGAAAGCGCCGCCGGCCCGTACCCGCTGGAAGCCGTCCAGGCCATGGCGCGTATCTGTGTCGGTGCCGAAAAGCACCCGACCAGCAAGACCTCCAGCCACCGCATCGGCAAAGTGTTCGAAAGCTGCGACCAGAGCATCGCCCTGGCTGCGATGTACACCGCCAACCATTTCCCAGGCGTGAAAGCGATCATCGCTCTGACCGAAAGTGGCTACACACCGTTGATCATGTCGCGCATCCGTTCGTCGGTACCGATCTACGCGTTCTCCCCGCACCGCGAAACCCAGGCCCGCGCGGCCATGTTCCGGGGTGTCTACACCGTACCGTTCGACCCGGCGTCGTTGCCACCCCATGAAGTCAGCCAGGCGGCCATCGACGAGCTGCTCAAGCGCGGCGTTGTGGAGAAAGGCGACTGGGTCATCCTGACCAAGGGCGACAGCTACAACACCATCGGCGGCACCAACGGCATGAAGATCCTGCACGTTGGCGACCCAATGGTCTGAGTGATCGATCGCTGAAAACAAAAGCCCTGTCATGCAAGTGACGGGGCTTTTGGCTTTTCGTGATAGAAGGCCTTGCTTACGATCAGCGTCGAGTGACGAACCCGGACAACGCCGCGATCGCCTCCGGCGACCTTAACCGTTGTGTAAACAACGCCCCCTCCTCTTCGATCACCTGACGCAACTGCTCGCGGTCCACGCTTTTCATCAGTTGCTTGGTGATCTGCACTGCCCCCGGCGCCAAGGTGTCGAAACGCTCAGCGATTTGCCTGGCTTTGGCCAACGTCGCCTCACCACTGCCCAAGGCTTCGGTGGCGATGCCCCATGCCGCGGCCAGCTCACCGGTAAACCCTTCGCCCAACAGCAACAGCTCGGCGGCTTTGGCGTGCCCCAGCAATCGAGGCAGGATCAGGCTGGAACCGAACTCAGGGCACAGCCCCAGGTTGACGAACGGCATGCGCAAATGCGCATCACGACTGACGTACACCAGGTCGCAGTGCAGCAGCAGGGTCGTACCGATGCCCACCGCTGCTCCGGCCACGGCGGCGATCACCGGTTTGCGACAATTGAGCAGGCTCTTCATAAAGTGAAACGGCGGGGTGTCCAAGTCGCTGGGCGGCTGGTCGAGAAAGTCGCCGATGTCGTTGCCGGCGGTAAAGCATTCGCTGCTGCCTTGGATCAGTACGGCATTGATCTGCGGGTCAGCATCGGCCTGTTCCAGCGCCTCGGCCAAGCGGGTGTACATGGCGCGGGTCAGGGCGTTCTTCTTGTCCGGGCGATTGAGCTGCAGGGTCAGCAGCCCGCCGTCACGTTGCTGGAGGATGGCGTCGGTCATGGCGAGTCTCGCGGCGGTGGAATTTAGCGCTCAACCACGGGGCAGGAACACATCGGCCAGCAGTTGATTGCGCGGCAGTCCGGCCAGGAACAGACGCTTGGAAAACGCTTCGACACTGGCAGGGCTCCCGCAGAGTAAGGCCAGGGTTTGCCGGGAAACAAGCCGCAGTTGCGCCAATGCCTGGGTCAACTCAGCCGCGGCCCACAGCTCCACGGTCAACTGCGGGTGGCGGGCGGCCAGCGCCGCCAGGGGTTCGGCCAGATAATGGCCGTTGGCGTCATGGGCCAGGTGAATCACGCGGATGGGCCCTTGATGATCCTGGCGCAACGCCTCGCGCAACACGCCCCACAAAGGGCCCAGCCCTGTCCCCGAGGCCAGCAGCCATAGCGGCCGGGATTGCCAATCAGGGTCATAGTGCAAGGCGCCGCCGCGCAATTCGCCCAGGACCAAACGCTCGCCGACCTGCAACCGGCGGGCGATATCGCTGAATTGACCGGGCTGGCGGCAATCGAGATGAAACTCCAGGAACCCGTCCTCCTGGGGCAAGCTCGCCAGGGAATACGGCCGCGCCACCTGCCCCGCCCACAGCACCAGGTGCTGCCCGGCCCGATAACGCAGGTTGTGTTGCGCTTGCACGCGCAGGCGCAAAACGCTCGGGGTCAACCAATCCGTCGCCACGACCTCGGCCGTTACGCCATCGCGCAGCGGATCAAATGTCTCGACCTGCACGTCCCCGCTCACCTGACATTGGCACGCCAGGCGCCAGCCGTCCTGGCGTTGCGCAGGGCTCAAAGCCTCCGGCTGGCGATCATCCACCTCACCCTCGCACCGTACCAGGCACGCATGGCAACTGCCGGCCCGGCAACTGTAAGGCACGGCCACGCCCGCCTGGTTCAAGGCATCCAACAGGTTACTGCCGGTGGGTACCGACCAATGGCGTTCGCCGACATGCAGTTCAGGCATGGAACATCTCGCATCAAAAGGCGTGCACAGGGAATCACGCTCGGCACAGTTTGACCATAGTCGGGTGTATCGGCCACCGCGCCGGGTTATACTGCCGCGCCTTTTTAGCGTCGCGCCTGCACCACTTGGCGTGCCTTGGAAAGGTGGCCTCAGCCGACCGATGCACCCCACTGATGCCACCTTTATTGAATGTTCCCGTCTTATAGAGGAGCGCGACTCATGACCGTGATCAAGCAAGACGACCTGATTCAGAGCGTTGCCGACGCCCTGCAATTCATTTCCTACTACCACCCCGTGGATTTCATCCAGGCGATGCACGAAGCCTACCTGCGCGAAGAGTCGCCAGCGGCCCGTGACTCCATGGCCCAGATCCTGATCAACTCGCGCATGTGCGCCACCGGCCATCGCCCGATCTGCCAGGACACCGGTATCGTCACCGTGTTCGTGCGCGTGGGCATGGACGTACGTTGGGATGGCGCCACCATGGGCCTGGACGACATGATCAACGAAGGTGTGCGTCGCGCCTACAACCTGCCGGAAAACGTCCTGCGTGCCTCGATTCTCGCCGATCCGGCCGGCGCGCGTAAAAACACCAAGGACAACACCCCTGCGGTCATCCACTACTCCATCGTTCCGGGCAACACCGTGGAAGTGGACGTGGCGGCCAAAGGCGGCGGCTCCGAGAACAAGTCGAAAATGGCCATGCTCAACCCGTCCGACTCGATCGTCGACTGGGTGCTCAAGACCGTTCCGACCATGGGCGCCGGCTGGTGCCCACCTGGCATGCTCGGCATCGGCATCGGCGGCACCGCCGAGAAAGCCGCCGTGATGGCCAAGGAAGTGTTGATGGAATCCATCGACATCCACGAGCTGAAAAAACGCGGCCCGCAGAACCGTATCGAAGAGATGCGCCTGGAGCTGTTCGAGAAGGTCAACCAACTGGGCATTGGCGCCCAGGGCCTGGGTGGCCTGACCACCGTGCTCGACGTGAAGATCATGGATTACCCGACCCACGCAGCCTCGTTGCCGGTGTGCATGATCCCCAACTGCGCCGCCACCCGTCACGCGCACTTCGTGCTCGACGGTTCGGGCCCGGCGTCGCTGGAGGCACCACCGTTGGACGCCTACCCGGAAATCGTCTGGGAGGCCGGCCCGTCTGCCCGCCGCGTCAACCTCGACACCCTGACCCCGGAAGACGTGCAGAGCTGGAAACCGGGCGAAACCGTGTTGCTCAACGGCAAGATGCTCACCGGTCGCGACGCGGCGCACAAGCGCATGGTCGAGATGCTGAACAAGGGTGAAACCCTGCCAGTGGACCTCAAGGGTCGCTTCATCTACTACGTCGGCCCGGTTGATCCAGTGCGCGAAGAAGTAGTCGGCCCAGCCGGCCCGACCACCGCCACGCGGATGGACAAGTTCACCCGTCAGATCCTTGATCAGACCGGCCTGTTGGGCATGATCGGTAAATCCGAACGCGGCCCGACCGCCATCGACGCGATCAAGGACCACAAAGCCGTGTACCTGATGGCCGTGGGCGGCGCTGCCTACCTGGTGGCGCAAGCTATCAAGAAGTCCCGCGTGGTGGCCTTCGCCGAACTGGGCATGGAAGCGATCTACGAGTTCGAGGTCAAAGACATGCCGGTCACCGTGGCGGTGGACAGCAAGGGCGAATCCGTCCACATCACCGGTCCTGCCATCTGGCAGAAAAAGATCAGTGAAAGCCTGGCGGTAGAAGTGCAATAAGCACTGCCTGAGCGACAGAAAAAGCGACCGCTGCGATCAGCACGGTCGCTTTTTTATTGCCTGCCGATTTCTCAATGACGGGCTTGCCGCAAAACCTGCGCAACCTGCCCATTTACAATGACCTGGCGCACCCCAAGACCGCTGCTGCTCATGCTATGGTGCACTCCCCTTACCGTGCCTGTTCATCACCGTATGATCGTGATCCCTCGCCCCCTGCGTTTGACCTTCTACTCCCTGCTGATCATCGCCGGTGCGGTACTGGCCGCCGCCCTGGCCACGCGGCATGCCGAACGCCAAGCCCTGGTGGACGATGCCGCCCGTGCCAATCAGCAATTGGCGCTGTATGCCAACTCCCTGCACACCCTGATCGAACGCTACCGCGCCCTGCCTGCGGTGCTGGCGCTGGATTCGGAAATGATCAACGCCTTGAAAGGTCCGCTGGACGGCGCCACCCAGGACTTGCTCAACCGCAAGCTGGAACGCATCAACGGCGCCGCGCAGTCGTCCACCCTGGAATTGATGGATCGCACCGGTCTGGCCGTCGCGGCCAGTAACTGGAACTTGCCGAGCAGTTATGTTGGCCACAACTACGCATTCCGGCCTTATTTTAGCCAGACCCGCAGCCAGGGCACCGGGCGTTTTTATGCGGTGGGGGTGACCACGGGCATTCCCGGCTATTTCCTGTCCAGCGCGGTACTGGACGAGCACGAGCAGTTCCTCGGCGCCATGGTGGTCAAGTTGGAGTTTCCCGAGCTTGAGCGCGAATGGGCCCAGGGCAATGATCTGCTGCTGGTCAGCGATGCGCGTGGCATCGTATTTATCGCCAACCAGCCGGGCTGGCGCTACCGCAACCTGCGACCGCTGTCGGACAGCGACCTCGCCGAACTCAAGGCCACCCGCCAATACGATAAGAAACAGCTGCAGCCGCTGGACACTCAGCCCCTGCAACGCTTCGACGAAAACAGTCACCTGATGCGCGTCAACGGCCCAGACGGCAGTGCCAATTACATCTGGGAATCCCTGCCGCTGAAGGCCGAAGGGTGGACCTTGCACCTGTTGCGCAAACCCCAGTTCGCTTTCGAAGACCAACGCAATGCCGGTCTGGCTGCTGCCGGTTCGTGGCTGGCGCTGGTGTTTCTGGTGCTGTTCCTGACCCAGCGTTGGCGCCTGGCACGCCTGCGCCAGCGCAGTCGCGAAGAGCTGGAGCGCCTGGTGGAAGAGCGCACCCAAGCCCTGCGCACTGCTCAGGATGGCCTGGTGCAGTCCGCCAAGCTGGCGGCCCTGGGGCAGATGTCGGCGGCCCTGGCCCATGAAATCAACCAGCCGCTGACAGCCCAGCGCATGCAACTGGCCACCCTGCGCCTGCTGCTCGACCATGGCCGCGTGGACGACGCCTACAAGGCTCTTGCGCCGCTGGACGATATGCTCACGCGCATGGCCGCGCTCACTGGCCATCTCAAGACCTTTGCGCGTAAAAGCCCCAGCGGCCTGCGCGAACGCCTGGACCTGGCCACCGTGGTCGACCAATCCCTGCACTTGCTCGACGCGCGCCTGCGCGACGAGAACATCGGCACTGTGCTGGACCTGACCCGCCCTGCCTGGGTACGCGGCGACGCGATCCGCCTGGAACAGGTGCTGATCAACCTGCTGCGCAACGCTCTGGATGCCATGGCCGACAAACCGCGCAAGCGCCTGGAAATCCGCCTGCACGCCGACCAGCAGCTGTGGCAGTTGACCGTCAGCGACAGCGGCGGCGGCATTGCCGAAGAACACTTGAACAGTGTGTTCGACCCGTTTTTCACCACCAAACCGGTGGGCGACGGGCTCGGCCTGGGGCTGGCGGTGTCCTACGCCATCGTGCACGAACTCGGCGGACGCCTGATCGCCGCTAACCGAGGCGACGGCGCGGTATTCACCCTGACCCTGCCCATCGCGCTGGAGACGCCGGACCTATGTTGAACGCGGTAATTGTGGTCGACGACGAAGCCAGTATCCGCACGGCCGTCGAACAATGGTTGAGCCTGTCCGGTTTCGAGGTGCAACTGTTCAGTCGCGCCGAGGAATGCCTGGCACAGCTGCCCAGGGACTTTGCCGGAGTCATCCTCAGTGACGTGCGCATGCCCGGGCTCAGCGGCTTGGAACTGCTGGCCGAAGTGCAGCGGCGCGACGCGGACCTGCCGGTGATTCTGCTCACCGGCCATGGCGATGTGCCGATGGCCGTGGAAGCCATGCGCGACGGCGCCTACGACTTTCTGGAAAAGCCCTTCAGCCCCGACGCCTTGCTCAACGGCCTGCGCCGCGCCTTGGACAAGCGCGGGCTGGTCCTGGAAAACCGCCGCCTGCACCAGCAGGCCGGGCAGCGCGCGCAGTTGGAATCGAGCTTGCTCGGCATGTCCCGCGCGTTGCAGAACCTGCGCCGCCAAGTGCTGGATCTGGCGGCGCTGCCGGTCAATGTGCTGATCCGTGGCGAGACCGGCAGCGGCAAGGAACTGGTCGCGCGCTGCCTGCATGATTTCGGTCCACGGGCGAAAAAGCCGTTCGTGGCGCTCAACTGCGCGGCGATCCCCGAGCAGCTGTTTGAGGCCGAGCTCTTCGGACACGAAAGCGGCGCCTTTACCGGGGCCCAGGGCAAACGCATCGGCAAACTGGAATACGCCCACGGCGGTACGCTGTTTCTCGACGAAATCGAAAGCATGCCCCTGGCCCAACAAGTCAAACTGCTGCGGGTACTGCAAGAGCAGAAGCTGGAGCGCCTGGGTTCCAACCAGAGCATCCCTGTGGACCTGCGCATCATCGCCGCGACCAAACCCGATTTGCTGGAAGAGGCCCGCGCCGGACGCTTTCGCGAAGACCTGGCGTATCGCCTGAACGTCGCACAGTTGCGCCTGCCGCCGCTGCGCGAGCGGCGCGAAGACATTCCCCTGCTCTACGAGCACTTCGCCCAGAGCGCCGCCGAGCGCCTTGGGCGCCATGTTGAGCCCTTGAGCGGCGCGCAGTTGGGGCGTCTGCTCAGCCATGACTGGCCGGGTAATGTGCGAGAGTTGGCCAACGTTGCCGAACGCCAGGTGCTGGGCCTGGGCGAGCCGGAACCGGACACTGTCGAAACCGGGCAATCCCTGGCGGCGCAGCAGGAAGCCTTTGAAGCGCAGTGCCTGAAAGCTGCGTTGACCCGACACAAGGGCGATATCAAAGCGGTGCTCGCGGAACTGCAACTGCCGCGGCGCACCTTCAATGAAAAAATGCAGCGCCACGGCCTGACCCGAGAAATGTTTCTGCCGGACGAATGAGCGGATTTCCGCTCATCACCACCAAAATCATCAGCGACTTTTCGCTCAAAATTCTCCTCAAACCCTTCTAAACCGGGCCTTCATCCCCTTGGCACAGCTCCTGCTACAGCCCCAGCCAGGCAACGCTCGCGCTGCTCCATAAAAACAACTAGATGAAGGATCCTTCGATGGATAACTCCAACACCCTGCCTGCGGGGTCGGCGGCTTCGCCGGCCAAAGAACGCACCACCACCAGCCGGATCAAATCGATCTTCAGCGGCTCGGTGGGCAACATGGTCGAGTGGTATGACTGGTACGTCTATGCCGCCTTCTCGCTGTATTTCGCCAAAGCCTTCTTCCCCAAAGGCGACACCACCGCCCAATTGCTCAACACCGCCGCGATCTTCGCCGTGGGCTTCCTGATGCGCCCGATCGGCGGCTGGCTGATGGGCTTGTATGCGGACTACAAAGGGCGCAAGGCCGCGCTGATGGCCTCGGTGCTGCTGATGTGCTTCGGCTCGCTGATCATCGCCCTCAGCCCCGGCTATGAAACCATCGGCGTCGGCGCGCCGATCCTGCTGGTGTTTGCCCGCTTGCTGCAAGGTTTGTCGGTGGGTGGCGAATACGGCACCTCGGCCACCTACCTCAGCGAGATGGCAACCAAGGAACGCCGTGGTTTCTTCTCAAGCTTCCAATACGTAACCCTGATCTCCGGCCAGCTCATCGCGCTGGCGGTGTTGATCGTGCTGCAACAAGTGCTGACCACCGAACAACTTTACGCCTGGGGCTGGCGTATTCCGTTCGCCATCGGCGCCCTGTGTGCCGTGGTTGCGTTGTACCTGCGTCGTGGCATGGAAGAAACCGAGTCGTTTACCAAGAAGGAAAAAGCCAAGGAAAGCGCCATGCGCACCTTGCTGCGTCACCCCAAGGAATTGATGACCGTGGTCGGCCTGACCATGGGCGGCACCCTGGCCTTCTACACCTACACCACTTACATGCAGAAGTACCTGGTGAATACCGTCGGCATGAGCATTTCCGACTCCACCACCATCTCGGCGGCGACACTGTTTCTGTTCATGTGCCTGCAACCTATCATCGGCGGGCTGTCGGACAAGATCGGTCGCCGCCCCATCCTGATCGCCTTCGGCATCCTCGGTACGCTGTTCACCGTGCCGATCCTCACCACCTTGCACACCATCCAGACCTGGTGGGGAGCGTTCTTCCTGATCATGGCGGCGCTGATCATCGTCAGCGGCTACACCTCGATCAACGCGGTGGTCAAAGCCGAACTGTTCCCCACCGAAATCCGCGCCCTGGGCGTGGGCCTGCCGTATGCACTGACCGTATCGATCTTCGGCGGGACTGCGGAATACATCGCGCTGTGGTTCAAGAGCATCGGCATGGAAACCGGTTACTACTGGTACGTGACTGCCTGCATCGCGGTGTCGCTGATGGTCTACGTGACCATGAAAGACACTCGCAAACATTCGCGGATTACTACGAACTAACGGTTGCGTGCAGTAACAAATGTGGGAGCGGGCTTGTCCCCTCCCACATCTAGGGTTCCCGCCTTTTCTGCAAGGTGACCATCTCATTATTTTGAGTCAGGACACCTCTGCTATTGGGCTCCGGCCATACCGCCGCTGTGCATACGACGCCCCAGCAATCATCACCACCAGCACCGCCGCCAATACCGCCGAGGACCCAATGGTGCCGAAATCCAAGCCGCCTTTTTCATAGGGCTTGGTCAAGAAGTCGCCCAAGGTCGCACCAAACGGCCGGGTCAACACAAATGCCACCCAGAACAACAGCACCGACGAGATTTGGGTGAAGTACTTGAGCGCTACCACCGCTGCGATGGTCGAGCCAATCAGCAATGCTCCGCCAGCGAAGCCCAACCCCGAATCATCCGCCAGGAAGTCGCCCAGGGCCGTGCCCAGGGTGTTGGAAAACAGGATGGCCATCCAATAGAACAACTCGCCTCGGAACGTCTGCACCTTGTTCACGTTCAGTGAGTCGCCACTGAGGTGCCACAGGGCGAAGATGATCATCAGTATCACGATCAGAATCATCGAACCGGTGGCGTAACCCAGGCCCAGGGTGCGATCCATGAAGTCGGACATGGTAGTGCCTGCAGTGCTGGTGGATAAAATCACGATCCAATACAGCACCGGGTTGTAGGTTTTCGACCAAAGTTGTGTCACCAGAGTGACCAGGAACACGCTGATCAAAATCATCGAGCTAAGGGCGTAACCGACGTTGAGGGTCATCGATAGCAAGTCACCGGCGGTTTCGCCCAGGGTGGTTGCGCAGATTTTCATGACCCAGAACGCCAGGGTGATCTGAGGAAGTTTATTCATGCGGTAGAAGGCTCCGAGGCTCAGTCTTATAAGGGGTTTCGACCTTGGCGAAGACTGAACGGGCCGCTGTGAAAAAGAGGTGGACGCTGAATGAAAATTCTATGGGCGGATGGAAATTCGTCGCTATGGATTGCACTATGGCTGCCTTCCAGAACCCCCGCAGCAGGAACCCGGCCATGCCTGACGATATCCACTTCTACGAACCCGCCAACGGCCACGGCCTGCCTCATGATCCGTTCAATGCCATCGTCGGTCCCCGGCCGATTGGCTGGATTTCGTCCCACGACCAAGCAGGCCGCCTGAACCTGGCGCCCTACAGTTTCTTCAATGCGTTCAATTACGTTCCGCCGATCATTGGGTTCTCCAGCGTTGGGCGCAAAGACAGCCTGAACAATATCGAACAGACCGGCGAGTTCGTCTGGAACCTGGCGACTCGCCCGCTGGCCGAGCAGATGAATCAGAGCTGCGCGGCGGTGGCGCCCGAGGTGGATGAATTTGCGTTATCCGGCCTGACACCGGTGGCGTCGAAGATCGTCAGCGTGCCACGGGTGGGTGAAAGCCCGGTGTCGTTCGAATGCAAAGTCACCCAGATCATCCAGCTGCAACGCGCCGATCAAACCCTGGTACCGAGCTGGTTGGTGCTGGGCGAAGTGGTTGCGGTGCACATCGCCAAATGGCTGCTCAAGGACGGCATCTATGACACCGCCGCGGCCGAGCCGATTCTGCGCGGCGGAGGCCCGGCGGACTACTTCCAGCTAGGGCCGGAGGCGCTGTTCAAGATGTACCGCCCAGGCGCCAGCAAACCCTGACTGAAATAACCGAAGGCCCCTGCCGCAGTTTCAGCTGGCGGCATTCGCCCAGGTCAGTTGACCCTCTTCATCGACATCGACCAACTGCTCAAGCTGCACGACGGCCGCATCATCGGCATCCGAAGCCGTCTTGAACGTTTGCCCGTCGAGGATCTTGTGAAACCGTGGGGCGCCCATGCCGTGCAGCGCCTTCACGGCGACGGCGGCGCTGTAGCCCCCTTCCCCCGGTACAACAGCGGAAACGGCTTCGTGATGGGCAAATTGTTTACGTGCCATATTGCAGGTCCTGGCCAATGAAAAGTCGGCCATTCTAAACCGCTTCAACCGGCGAGTTGCAGGTACTCGCCATAGGCGTGGGCGGCGGACGCATCGGTGAAGGTCTGGAAGTCCATGCTGCGCACGACCATGTCGTTCAACAGCTCGGTAAAGATCATCAGGGCCGGCGAGTTGAAGTAAGCGCTCATCGCCTGCTCACTGCTCCAAAAACCTGAGACCAGCCACACATCGGGGTCGACCTGGGAATGCTGCAAGGAGAATTGCAGACAACCCTGCGCCTGACGGCCCGGTTCAATCAAACTGCTCAAGCGTGCACCCAGTTCGGTGCTGCACCCGCTGCGGGCGCGGATAAAGGCCATATGGCTTACGGGAATGGGGGTGGACATATTCGACTCTCCCGTTGAGAAGTGATGCTCGGCAAGCACAGTGAGGGGCGTGTTGCCACAGGATCAACAATAGCGGCGCGGGCGCGCAGTCGGTTAGTCGATTCCTGCCGGCTTATTGCACAATCCTGCGAGAAGCCTGAAACCGCTGTGCAGACCCGCGGTTTCAGGCAAAGCAAGAACGCCGTATTACAGGCCCGTGACCGGTAACGGGCTTGCCTGATTCACGACGGGCCGCAGGATCAGGCAAGGATTGTGCAGAATCGACCTAACACTTTTTCAATAGCCGCCACTAAGCTGAGCTCCATCCAAGCACCGCCCAGAGGACATCCCATGCCGTCGCTCGACCACCTCTCCCCGCCCCTCGATGCCGAGATGGAAAAACAGCGTGCCGAACTCGCCAGCATCGTGCATCGGCATACCTGGGAAGACGGCTCTTACGGCACGGCAATTACTTCGCTGTTCATGAACCGCCACAACACGCCGCGGGATTTCGCGCCGGTGCTGGTGGAGCCCGCGCTGTGCATCCTCGCCAGTGGCAGCAAGGAAGTGCGCCTGGCCGACGAGGTCTTCGCCTACGACCCCCTCAATTACTTGGTGTTCTCGGTGGCGATGCCGGTGGCCGGGCGGATCATCGACGCCACACCCGAGGACCCGAACCTGTCGGTGCGTATCAATATCGACCCGGCCCAGTTGACCGCCCTGATCGCCGAAGCCGGCCCCATGGGCGTGCCCACGCGCCCGACCTCCCGCGGGATGTACGTGGACCGCATCGACACCCAGCTGCTCGACGCCGTGCTGCGCCTGGCGCGTTTGCTGGACACGCCCAAAGATATCGCCATGCTCGCGCCGTTGATCAATCGGGAGATCCTCTACCGCTTGCTGCGTGGGCCGCAGGGCTATCGGCTGTATGAAATTGCCGTGGCCAACAGCCAGAGCCATCGAGTCAGCCAGGCGATCAAATGGCTCAACGGCAACTATGAGCAACCCCTGCGCATCGATGACCTGGCCAAGGAAGTGAACCTGAGCGTGTCGACCTTGCACCATCGCTTCAAGGCGATCACGGCAATGAGCCCGCTGCAGTACCAGAAGCAGCTGCGTTTACAGGAAGCGCGACGCCTGATGATCGCCGAAGGGTTGGAAGCGTCGGCGGCAGGCTATCGGGTGGGGTATGAAAGCCCATCGCAGTTCAGCCGCGAGTACAGCCGCTTGTTCGGCGCACCACCGCTGCGGGATCTGGCGCGGCTGCGCCAAAGCATCTGATACACCAGAGAAAACCATTGCAGCCGAGGGTGTGCTCGATAGCAGTGCGTCGGCGGCGAATGGGCTGACTGAGCCACTGCTATCGGGGGCCAGTCGAATCGTCACACCGCCCCTCCCATATTTGTCCGATAGTCTTATCAGTCCAGGGTTCGGGGCAGTTGCAGGGTGACGCGCAAGCCGCCCTCGCGCAGGTTCTGCAAACTCACTTCGCCGCCATGGCTGTGGGCGATGTTGCGTGCGATACCCAACCCCAGGCCGTAGCCCTGTTGTTGGCCGGCGAGCCGAAAGTGCGGTTCGAAGACTTGCTCCAGACGCTGCTCCGGCACCCCGGGGCCTTCGTCGTCCACATGCAGGATGAACTGCACGCCATCGTCCTCGATATGCAGATGAGCGTTTTGCCCGTACTTCAACGCGTTGTCGATCAGGTTGCCGATGCAGCGCTTGAGGGCCAGCGGCTTGCCCGGGTACGTCGCCAGCGCCATGCCGTCCAGGGTTACGCGACCGTTGCCGCTGGGCGCCACGTAGGGCTCCACCAGGCATTCGAGCACATGGTTGAGGTCCACCGGCTGGATGTTCTCGTGGATATCGGTGTCTTTCACGCATTGCAGCGCACCCTTGACCAGCAGTTCCAGCTCATCCAGGTCGCGACCGAACTTGGCTTGCAGGTTCTCATCTTCAAGCAGCTCCACGCGCAGGCGCAGACGTGTGATCGGCGTGCGCAGGTCGTGGGAAATTGCACTGAACAACTGGCTGCGCTCGGTCAGGTAGCGGCTAATGCGTTCGCGCATGGCATTGAATGCACGCCCCACTTCGACCACCTCGCTGCCGCCGCCTTCGGCTACCGGTTCGACGTCGGCGCCCAGGGACATGTCCCGCGCCGCCCGCGCCAGGCGCTTGAGGGGCCGGCTCTGCCAGTGCACCAACAAACCGATAAACAGCAGTAGAAGGCCGCTGGTCAACACGATGAACCACACCTGCTGAGACGGCAGGCCCTGTTCTTCGAGGCTGGTGTAGGGTTCGGGCAGCAGCGAAGCGATATACAGCCATTCGCCGGGCGCCAGTTGGATCTGGGTCACCAGCACTGGCGGGTTCACCGGCTCCAGGGTCAGCGCGTAATGGGCCCAGGACCGTGGCAATTCATCGAGCTTGAGGCCCGCGTTGAAAATCCGCAGGTCTTCGGCGCTGACGAATTCCACCGAGATATGCACATCAGCGCCCAGGGTCTGGCGCAACACTTCATCCACCGCTACCAGCACCGCTTGTTTGCGCGGAGTTTCAGGCAGCACTTGCATGTCGAGGGGGCGATCGTTGAGGGTCACCACAAAGCGAGTGCCGCCCATGCTGCGCAGTTGGTCGAGCACCAATGGGCGGTAGGCCACCGGCAGGGAACGGAAGTAACTCACGCTGGCGGTCATCGAATGCGCCAGGCTGCGCGCGCTGGTGACCAGGCCTTCGAGCTGGGTGGCGCGCAATTGCGAGACCCAGATCACGCTGGACAGCGCCTGGGCGAACAGCACCACCAGCAACGTGAGCAACAACATGCGCCCCAATAGCGAGCGTGGCACCGGAAAGCGGCGGCGACGTTCGGCTACTGGTTCAGTGGGCATTGCCGGCAACCACGTTGGCTGCCAGTTGATAGCCGCTGCCGCGCACGGTGCGGATCAGCCGTGGAGGCTTTTCGGTATCGCGCAGGCGTTGGCGCAGACGGCTGACCGCCATGTCGACGATACGGTCCAGCGGCATCAGGTCGCGGCCACGGGTGGCGTTGCCGATGGTGTCGCGGTCGAGAATTTCCTGGGGATGATCGAGAAACAATTTGAGCAGGGCAAAGTCGGCGCCGGACAGAATCACTTCTTCGCCATCGACGTGAAACAGGCGGTGGCTGATCATGTCCAGGCGCCACTCGTCGAACACCACCACGTCGCCGCCAGTATTGCGCTCCTGGCCGAACTGACAACGGCGCAACAGCGCTTTGATCCGCGCTTGCAGCTCACGTGGGCTGAACGGCTTACCGATGTAGTCATCGGCGCCCAGCTCCAGGCCGATAACGCGGTCGGCTTCGTCGGAGCTGGCGGTGAGCATGATGATCGGCACCTGCGCCTGGCGCGGGTGCTGGCGAACCCAGCGACACAGGCTGAAACCGTCTTCGTCCGGCAACATCACGTCAAGGATCACCAGATCGCACGGAGCGTCGTTCATCGCCTGACGGAACCCCGCGCCATCGGCCACGCCCCGCACCTGGAAGCCGGCGCGACTGAGGTAGGTTTGCAGCAATTCGCGGATTTCCTGGTCGTCGTCGACCAGGAGAATGGATTTACTGATAACGCTCACGAGGGGCCTCCTTGTTGTTATGGGGTGTTGTTGCTGGCCTCATCGGGGGCAAGCCCCCTCTCACACGGCTGTGGGTGGCTATCACTGCCTAAGCAAATGCCTGTTCTAACGCCACTCCCGCCCCGGTCAAGCCGGAATACGGCGCCGTCACCAGCCACACCGGAATACCGTTGAAGTACTCGCTCATGCAGCCTTTGTCACGAAAGCTCTTGGCAAAGCCGCTGTGGATAAAGAAGTCGGCAAATCTCGGAATCACCCCGCCCACGATATACACGCCACCGCGGGCGCCGGTGGTGAGCACGTTGTTACCGGCCACACGACCCAGCCAGATGCTGAACTGATCCAATACTTCCATGGCGATCGGATCGCCGGCCAGGCCCGCCGCCGTGATGGCTTCGGGCGTGTCCAGCACCGGAACATGGCCGTCCACCGCACAAATCGCCCGATACAGACGCGGCAAGCCGCCGCCGCTCAAGGCAGTTTCGGCGCTGACATGGCCGATCTCGGTGTAGATGTGCTGCCACAGCTGGGTTTCCCGCGGGCTGCTCAGGGGCAGGTCGACATGGCCGCCCTCCCCTGGCAACGCCGCGAACCGGCCGGCGCCAAGGTCCAGCAAGGTGCCGACCCCCAGCCCGGTGCCTGGGCCGATCACCACCGCTGGGCGCAACGGCTCGGGCGTGCCTTCGCAAACCACGCGGAATTCGTCGGGTTGCAGGCGCGTCATGCCCAGGGCCATGGCCGAGAAATCGTTGACCAGCAGCAGTTCATCCACCTGCAACGTTTTGCAGAATGCGGTCTTGCTCAAGCGCCAGTGATTGTTGGTGAACTTGAACTCATCGCCACTCACCGGCCCCGCCACCGACAGGCACACCGCGCCGATGTCGCCGACGCTCAGGCCCTCTTCCTTGAGGTAGACCTGGATGGCCGCCTCAGGGCTGTCGTGATCCGCCGTGGCGTGCACGCGGATCGAATGCAGGGCTTGATCCCGCCACAACGCGAAACGGGCGTTGGTACCACCGATGTCACCGACCAGCGCTAACTTCACTTAAGCGTCTCCAGGGCAGAGGTAAAGGCGCTGGCGCCCTGCTCTGCGGAGCTTGCGGCCAAGCGCATAAATGCAAACAGCTCGCGACCGGCCCCCACGTTATTACCCAACAGGCCCGTGGCAGGCGCTCGCGCTGCAAATTCTTCGGCGTCCACCTTAAGCTCCAGGGTGCCTTTGACGCCATCCACGCGAATGATATCGCCATCGCGCACGCGCGCCAGCGGCCCGCCGCTTTGGGCTTCGGGGTTCACATGGATCGCGGCGGGAATCTTACCCGACGCGCCGGACATACGCCCGTCTGTTACCAAGGCCACTTTGAAACCACGGTCCTGCAACACGCCAAGGAACGGCGTCATTTTGTGCAGTTCCGGCATGCCATTGGAACGCGGGCCCTGGAAGCGCATCACCGCCACGAAATCTTTTTCCAACTCGCCGGCCTTGAACGCGTCGGCCAGGTCCTGCTGGTCCTGGAACACCACCGCCGGCGCTTCCACGATCTGGTGCTCAAGGGCCACGGCGGAGACTTTCATCACACCACGACCGAGGTTGCCTTCCATTACCCGCAGCCCGCCTTCGGGCGAGAACGCACGGGCCACCGGGCGCAGGATGGCTTCGTCGAGGCTTTCGATGGGGCCGTCGCGCCAGATCAGCTCGCCGTCGACCAGGAACGGTTCCTGGGTGTAGCGGCTCAGGCCTTTGCCGGCCACGGTGTTGACGTCTTCATGCAACAGCCCGGCTTCCAGCAGTTCACGGATCAGGAACGACATACCGCCCGCTGCCTGGAAGTGGTTGATATCGGCTTTGCCGTTTGGATAAACGTGGGACAGGGTCGGCACCACCTCGGAGAGGTCGGCCATGTCCTGCCAGGTCAGGATGATGCCCGCCGACATGGCGATGGCCGGCATGTGCAGGGTGTGGTTGGTGGAGCCGCCGGTGGCATTCAGGGCCACGATGGAGTTGACGATGGATTTTTCGTCGACGATCTCGCCGATCGGTGTGAAGTTGCCGTTGGCCTTGGTCAGACGCGTGACCTGGTGCGCGGCTTCGCGGGTCAACGCATCGCGCAGCGGTGTATACGGGTTGACGAACGACGCGCCCGGCAGGTGCAGGCCCATCACTTCCATCAGCAGTTGGTTGGTGTTAGCGGTGCCGTAGAAGGTGCAGGTGCCGGGGCTGTGGTAGGACTGCATCTCCGATTCCAGCAGCTCCTCGCGGCTGGCCTTGCCTTCAGCGTAACGCTGGCGCACATCGGCTTTCTGTTTGTTGGAGATGCCCGACGGCATCGGCCCGCCCGGCACGAAGATCATCGGCAAATGCCCGTAGCGCAGCGCGCCCATCATCAGGCCAGGCACGATCTTGTCGCAGATGCCCAGCATCAGCGCCGCATCGAACATGTTGTGGGACAGCGCCACCGCCGTGGACATGGCGATAACTTCACGACTGAGCAGGCTCAGCTCCATGCCCGGTTCGCCCTGGGTCACACCATCGCACATCGCCGGAGTGCCGCCAGCGAATTGGCCGACCGAGCCCACTTCGCGTAGGGCTTTCTTTATTTGTTCAGGGAAATGTTCGTAGGGCTGATGCGCCGAGAGCATGTCGTTATATGAAGAAACAATTGCCACGTTGGCGGCATTCATCATGCGCAGGCTCTGTTTGTCTTCGGTGCCGCAACCGGCCACGCCATGGGCGAAGTTGGCGCATTGCAGCTTACCGCGCATCGGACCGTCGCTGGCTGCGCCGCGGATGAGCGCAAGGTAAGCCTCGCGGGTGGCGCGGCTGCGGGCGATAAGCCGTTCGGTGACCTCAAGGACGCGGGGATGCATGTGTAGAACTCCAGGCTAACGGATGTGGCGACCTGAGTGTCTATGCTGATCAAACGCCCACAGCGCATGGGATGGCAGGGTGTCGTTTGGATCATCGGACCAGTTGATTCAGGTCACTCGTTGTAGATTGAACAAAATATTGCCACTAAAAAGGCTTGTTTTCTATTTTTATGCGAATAATCTTGTAATTCTTACAACAAATCGACGACAGGCACTTTCCAATGACTCTTCGTATCGCAATCAATGGTTTTGGCCGTATCGGCCGCAATGTCCTGCGCGCACTGTATACCCAAGGCTACCGCCAGGATTTGCAGATCGTCGCCATCAATGATCTGGGCGACAGTTCGATCAATGCCCACTTGCTCAAATTCGATACCGTACACGGTACTTTCGATGCAGAGGTCGCCCACGATCAGGAAAGCCTGACCGTCAACGGTGACCGGATCGCCGTCAGTGCCATTCGCAACCCGGCCGAGCTGCCGTGGGCCGCGCTGAATATCGACGTGGTGTTCGAATGCACCGGTCTGTTCACCGACCGCGCCAAAGCCGCCGCCCATATCAGCGCCGGCGCGCGCAAGGTGATCATCTCCGCCCCGGCCAAGGGCGCGGACGCCACCGTGGTCTACGGCGTGAACCATGACATTCTGCGCCAATCCCACCAGATCATCTCCAACGCTTCGTGCACCACCAACTGCCTGGCGCCGGTGGCCCAGGTGCTGCACCGTGAGCTGGGCATCGAAAGCGGCCTGATGACCACGATCCACGCCTACACCAACGACCAGAACCTGACCGACGTTTACCACACCGACCCATACCGCGCGCGTTCGGCCACCCAGAACATGATCCCAAGCAAGACCGGCGCTGCCGAAGCGGTCGGCCTGGTGCTGCCGGAACTGGCGGGCAAACTGACCGGCATGGCCGTGCGCGTGCCGGTGATCAACGTGTCCCTGGTGGACCTCACCGTGCAACTGAAGCAAGAAGCCACGGCAGAGCAAGTCAACGCGCTGCTCAAGGACGCCAGCCAGCACTCCAAGATCCTCGGCTACAACACCCTGCCGCTGGTTTCCAGTGACTTCAACCACAACCCGCTGTCGTCGATCTTTGACGCCAATCACACCAAGGTCAGCGGTAAATTGCTGAAAGTGCTCGCCTGGTATGACAACGAGTGGGGCTTCTCCAACCGTATGCTGGATAACTGCCTGGCACTCTGCAACGCCGAGTAATGGTGGTTGTGCGGGAGGGGGCAAGCTCCCTCCCCCATTAGCTTTGTATTGAGCAACAGAGGAATAGCCACTTGCCATTTGCGTTGATGATAAGCATTATCATTAACTGCCTATCGGTCTGGTGTCACTGTGAGCCAATCTCGCTTCAACCACGTCTTCCTCACTCAACGGGCGATTCTGCTGCGCACCCTGCAACGCATGGTGCATAACCACAGCACCGCCGAAGACTTGCTGCAGGAAACCTACCTGCGCGTGACCCGGGCCCTGAGCGAGCGGCCGATCGATCACCTCGAACCTTTCGTCTATCAAACAGCGCGCAATCTGGCGTTGGATCATCTACGCGCGCGCAAAATCCAGGCCCGCACCCTGCAAGAAGACGTGCCGCTGCAGATTCTGCAAAGCGTCGTCGCCCCCACCACCACCCCCGAGGACGCGACCCAGGCCGAGCAACTGCTGGAGCACCTGAGCGTCAGCCTGGGCCAATTGAGCGCGCGTCAGCAGCAGATTTTCATCCTCAGTCGCCTGCACGGTTGCAGCTATCAGGAGATTGCCGACCAGTTGGGTGTGTCCTTGAGCACGGTGCAGAAGGAACTGAAATTGATCATGGCCATCTGCGTAGGTGTGGCCGAACGGCTGGATCAGTCTTAAGCTGCATCCCACAGAAGTGTCGACGCAGGCCGTAGGAAAATTGAATAAAAACGTGGCGAAGACCCGAGGAACCCCGTGACCGACCCGAATAACCCGCGCCCCGAAGCGCTGGCGCATGAGGTGCTGCAAGACCCGGCGATGGACCAGGCCCTCGATTGGCTGATCGCCCTGCAGTGCCCGCAGCACGGCCAGCAGGCTGAGTTCCAAGCCTGGCTGGCCCGCGATCCGGCCCATGCTCACGCCTTCGATAAAGCCCAAGCCGCCTGGGGCGGCGCGCCGGTACACAGCGCCGCCGTGGCCCTGGCCGCGCCGCGCAAACCGAGCGCCTGGCGCCGTATCCAACCGCACTGGAAACCCCTGGCTACCGCCGCCGTGCTGGTGATCGGGCTGTTCAGCTTCAGCAGTCTGCCGATGCGCCTGCAAGCCGACCACCTCACCGTGGTCGGTGAACGGCAGCGCCTGCAACTGGACGAAGGCGCCAACGTGTTGCTCAACACCAACTCGGCGTTTTCCAGCCGCGTTCAGAACCACCAGCGCATCGCCCGCCTCTATCAGGGCGAAGCGTTTTTCGACGTGGCGGCCACCCATGGCCTGCCCCTGGAAATCGATGCCGGCCCGGTGCGCGCCAGCGTAAGTGACACCGCGTTCGCCGTGCGCTACCTCAATGGCGAGGCACAAGTGCAGGTGCAACGCGGCGATGTGGACCTGAGCAACACCTTCGACGACGCCCGGGTGCGCCTGAGCGCCGGGGAAAGTATCCGCATCGGCCCCAAGGGCTTCGGCCAGCCGGCCAAGCTGGATGCCAACAAAGACCTGGCCTGGGTGCGGGGCCGGCTGATTTTCGAAAACTGCCCTTTGAGCGAGGTGCTTGCCGAACTACGTCGCTACTACCCCGGCTGGATCGTCAACACCAACGAGCAACTCGCCAGTGTGGCCGTCACCGGTAATTACCGCCTCGACCAACCTCTGGATGTTGTGCGCTCACTGGCCCACATCACTTCAGCCACGCTCTCGGAATACCCCGCCTTGGTGATATTGAACTAAATGAGAATTATTTTTACTCGATAGCCGGCGGTGGTACGTCTCGTCTTAGCCAATGCAACTAATTCCTATTTGGAAAGGTTTGCAACTATAAGATTCGTACCCCGGAGCGCTCTCGATGTCCTCTCGTTTCAACCGCCGGTCTTCTTCGCCCGTTCTGTCCTTGCTCACCGCCGCCATCCTGCTGGCCGGCATACCCGCCGTCAGCGCCACGGCCGCCGAACCGGCGCCGCGCAGCCACGGCAATTATCAATTCAGCATCGAACAACAGCCGCTGGTCTCGGCCCTCAATGCCTTTACCGCGGTGACTGGCTGGCAAGTGGGCCTGCCGGCGGAACTCGGCCAGGGCGTGTCCTCACCTGGCGTACGCGGCCCTTTGCCGCCGGAAAAAGCCTTGGATCGGCTGTTGGTGGGGACCAACCTGAGCTATCGCAAACTGGGCAATAACAACATTGTTCTAGAGAGACGCGCCGCCGGCAGCACCCTCAACCTGCAACAGGTGACCATCAGCGCCACCCGCAACGCCCAGGACGTCGACAGCGTACCGAGCACCGTCAGCGTGCACGAGCGCGAGGAACTCGACCGCCAGAACGTCAACACCATTCGCGACCTGGCCCGCTATGAACCTGGGGTTTCGATGGGCGGCGCCGGCACCCGTTCGGGCAATGCCGGTTTCAACATCCGCGGCATCGACGGCGACCGCATCCTCACCCAGGTGGACGGCGTGGAAGTGCCGGACAACTTCTTCAACGGCCCCTACGCCAAGACGCGCCGCAACTACGTCGATCCGGAAATCGTCAAGCGCGTGGAAATCCTGCGCGGCCCGGCCTCCGCCCTGTACGGCAGCAGCGCCATCGGCGGTGCCGTGAGTTACTTCACCCTCGACCCGGACGACATCATCAAGCCCGGCCAGGATGTCGGTGCGCGCCTGAAGACCGGCTACAGCTCCGCCGACGAGAGCTGGCTGACCTCCGGCACCTTCGCCGGCCGCGTGGGCGACGTCGACGGTTTGCTGCACCTGAGCCAGCGCAACGGCCATGAAACCGAATCCTACAACGGCAACAACGCCACCGGCCTGGCCCGCACCGGCGCCAACCCGGAAGACGCACGCACCACCAACGTACTGGCCAAGCTCGGTTGGAACTACGGCGAGGACAACCGCCTGGGCCTGACCTACGAAAAGTACAAGGATGACCGCGACGTCAACTTGAAGAACGCCGTGGGTGGTCCGTTCATCGGTGGCCGAGGGTTCAACCTCTACCGTGATCGTCGAGGCAACGACACCATCACCCGCGAGCGTTTCGGCCTGGAAAACAGCTTCGCGCTTGAGTCGCCCATTGCCGATCGCATCAAGACCAGCCTCAATTACCAGATCGCCAAGACCGACCAGACCACCGCCGAGATCTATCAGTCAGGCCGTCGCGTCCTGCGCACGCGCGACACCCTGTACCAGGAAAAACAGTGGGTTTTCGATGCGCAGTTGGACAAAGCATTCAGCCTGGGTGCCACCGATCACCAAGTGACCTACGGCACCACCCTCAAGCAGCAGAAGGTCACCGGCTCGCGGGAGGGCAGCGCGACGTGCCTGGCCGTCGGCAGCGGTTGCACCGCCATCGGCGCGCCCAGCCCGATGGCCAGTGACAGCGTGAAGAAGTCCAGCGACTTTCCCGACCCGACCATCAACACCTACTCGCTGTTCGCCCAGGACCAGATCGCCTGGGACAAATGGACCTTCCTGCCGGCCGTGCGCTACGACTACACCCGGCTCAAGCCCAAGTTGACCCAAGAGTTCCTCAACACCGTCAACCCGACCGGCGCGGACCCGGTGAGTGACAAGGAAAAAACCTGGCACCGTATAACGCCCAAGTTTGGCCTGACGTACGCACTGACCGATCAATACACCTGGTTCGGCCAATACGCCGAAGGTTTCCGTACACCGTCAGCCAAGGCCCTGTACGGGCGCTTTGAAAACCTCAACCTGGGCTACACGGTCGAACCGAACCCCGACCTCAAGCCAGAAACCAGCAAAGGCGTCGAAACCGGGATTCGCGGCAAGTTCGACGAGGGCTCTTTTGAAATCGCGTTGTTTTATAACAAGTACCGCAACTTTATCGACGAAGACAATGCCGTCGTCGGGGGCACGGTTGAACAGTTCCAGGCGGTCAATATCAAGCGCGCCACCATCAAAGGTGCGGAAGCCAAAGGTCGCCTGAACCTGGATGCTTTCGGCGCCCCGCAAGGCCTCTATACCCAGGGTGCGGTTTCCTATGCCTACGGCCGCAACGACGATAACGGCGAGCCGCTGAACAGCGTCAACCCGCTTAAGGGCGTATTGGGCCTGGGCTATGACCAGGACAACTACGGTGGCCTGTTGAGCTGGACCCTGGTGAAAAAACAGAACCGCGTTGACAGCAGTACCTTCCACGCGCCGGACGGCGATACCAGCGGCCCGTTCAAAACCCCAGGATTCGGCGTGGTCGACCTGACGGCCTTCTACAAAGTGACTAACGACGTGACCATCAACGGCGGCGTCTACAACCTCACCGACAAGAAATACTGGAACTGGGATGACGTGCGCAGCTACGACAGCGTCGGCGAAGCGGCTGTAACCGGTCCGGCCAACCTCGACCGTCTGACCCAGCCCGGCCGCAACTTTGCCGTCAATGTGATCTGGGATATCTGACCGCATCGACCTCACTTCGCCGAAATGTCAGCGGCGAGGTGAGGATTTTTTACTGTGCTGCGTCTTCTTGTTCGTCTAGTTGATAACCACTCTCTTTAAGAACAACCCGGCGCCCCCCCTTTCAAGGACTTTCTCATGACCGCTTCCCCTACCGCAGAACGCCCAAGCCTGCGCTCCCAGCGTCTGAACCAGATCACCCACGCCCCGCACGCCAAGCTCGACGCGCTGGTCAAGGCCCATGCCCCATTCGAGACCCAGGCCAACTTCGCGCGGTTCGTGGTGGCGCAGTACCTGTTCCAATCGGAACTGGTGGCGCTGTACACCGATCCCGAGCTGATCAAGCTGGTGCCGGACCTGGCCGAACGCTGCCGCGCCGAAGCCGCCAGGCTGGACCTGGCCGACCTGGAGACCGACGTGCCAGCCCCGGTCCCGGGCGCACTGAAAAACCCAAGCAAGGCCGAAGCCCTGGGCTGGTTGTTTGTGTCCGAAGGCTCCAAGCTGGGCGCTGCGTTCCTGATCAAGCGTGCCGTGGGCCTGGGCCTGAGCGACACCTTTGGCGCACGCCATTTGGGTGAGCCGGCCGGCGGACGCGCCGAAGGCTGGAAAAGCTTCACCCGCACCCTGGATGCACTGCAATTGAGCGCCGAAGAAGAAGCGGCAGCGGAAAAAGGCGCGATTGACGCGTTTGTACGCTTCACCGTTTTGCTGGAACAGGCGTACGCTAGCGCCCCAGAACTGGCCTGATCCCCCTTTTGAAATGCAATCGACTGTGGGAGGGGGCTTGCCCCCGATGACGGCGGGTCAGTTTCCTATTTGTTGGCTGATGCACTGCAATCGGGGCCAAGCCCCCTCCCACCTTTGTCTTTGTTTTTTCCCGAATCTGCATATCCCATGACCCGCCAGACCCAATCCACCTCGAAAATCGCCCAGCTCCTCTTCGGCCTGCTGGCTTATGTGAGCCTGGGCATCGGCTTGATTGCGATTGTGGTGCCGGGGTTGCCCACCACCGAATTCATCCTGCTGGCCGCCTGGGCCGCGACCAAAAGCTCACCGCGCCTGAGCGCGTGGCTGGAGAACCACCGCCTGTTCGGACCTATCCTGTTCAACTGGCGCAACGGCAAGATCATCGCCCGTCGCGCCAAAATCAGCGCCACCGTGAGCATGTTGCTGTGCGCGATCCTGATGCTGGTGATGCTCGACCATGGCTGGCCGGTGTACCTGGCAATCGTCGGCATGAGCCTGGGCAACCTGTGGATCTGGTCGCGCCCCGAAAGGCTGCCAGCCCCCGCGTAACAAAGGCTGTAGTTGTTTTCCTACCGCTTATCGCCTTCTGCTCATGAATCGATCCGTTGCGCCGATGTTGCAGACATAGCGCTGAATGGACTTGGCCGTGCCTTGCCCACCACTACGTCCATTCGTGAGTGAACCTATGTTCGACACCCTCTCTATCCGCTTGAAAATCGTGCTGCTGTCCGGGCTTTGCCTGTTAGGGGTGATTGCGCTGGTGGTCAGCATCAACATTTACAACACCAACCAGAATGATCAACTGGTCAGTGACTCAAGCTCACGCATGCTCACTGACGGCGTGGAACAGTTGCTGCAGGCCAAGGCGGCCGAACAGGCGGTGCAGTTGCAGGAAACATTCGGCGACAGCCTGCTGGCGCTGACCGCACTGGCCGACCAGATCAAGGACCTGCGCATCATGGCCAACAAACGTGGCCTGGAAGCCGGTGCGCTGCGCGAGGACCTCAATCAGAGCATGAAAACCACGTTCGATCGCAACAGCAAAGTATTGGGTTTCTGGCTGTCGTTCGAACCCAACGCTCTGGACGGCAAGGACAGCGAATTCCTTGATGACAAGGCCCGCGCTTCCAATGAGAAAGGGCGCTTCTCCAGTTATTGGAGCCGTGCCGGCGGCGAAAGCTTGAACACCATCATGGTTGAAGAGGACCTGAACAAGACCACCGTCACCCTCAACGGTACGCCCTACAACATCTGGTACACGTGCCCACGCGACACCCGCAATACCTGCCTGCTGGAACCCTATGAAGATACGGTAGGTGGCAAAAAGGTACTGATGACCACCATCGCATCGCCGTTGATTGTAGAGGGCAAGCTTATCGGCGTCGTCGGCGTGGACATTGCGCTGACCGCCTTGCAGGAAACCACCGACGTCGCACAAAAAGACCTGTTCAACGGGGCTGCGCACCTGGAGATTCTCTCCAGCAGCGGTCTGATTGCGGCCTACAGCGGCGAACCGGCCAGGGTCGGCAAGAATTTGATCGACACCCTGGGTGAAGAAGGCAAGGAGATCGTGCAGTTGCTGGCAAGTGACAGCCGCATGATCCGCGAACAGGGCGACACCATCCGCGCGGTGTACCCGGTCAAACCACTCCCCGATGCCAAGCCTTGGGGCGTAGTGATCAAACTGCCCAAAAGCGTGATGCTGGCCGATAACGTCAAGCTCCAAGCGGTACTCGACGAAGCCCAGGCCAGCGGCACAATCAAGGCGCTGCTGGTAGGGGCCGCTGCCGGCCTGCTGGGCCTTCTGCTGATCTGGCTCACCGCCACCGGCGTGACCCGCCCGATCAACAGCGTGGCGGCCATGCTCAAGAACATCGCCAGCGGTGAAGGCGACCTTACGCAGCGTCTGGCCTACGCCAAGAAGGACGAACTAGGCGAGTTGGTGAACTGGTTCAACCGCTTCCTCGACAAGCTGCAGCCGACCATTGCACAGATCAAGCAAAGCATCACCGAAGCCCGGGGCACAGCGGATCAATCGTCGGCCATTGCTCGCCAGACCAGTGAAGGCATGCAAGTGCAGTTCCGCGAAATCGACCAGGTGGCCACCGCCTCCAACGAGATGAGTGCCACGGCCCACGACGTCGCCAACAGCGCCTCCAACGCCGCCAGTGCGGCGCGCGGCGCCGACCAGTCGGCCCGTGAAGGCATGCAGATTATCGAGAAGAGCACCCGCGACATCACCACCTTGGCCGACGAAGTCAGCAAGGCGGTGGGTGAAGTCGAAGCGCTGGCGGTCAACAGCGAGCAGATCGGCTCAGTGCTGGAGGTGATCCGCAGCATCGCCGAGCAGACCAACCTGCTGGCGCTCAACGCGGCGATCGAAGCAGCGCGCGCCGGGGAAAGCGGACGCGGATTCGCGGTGGTGGCCGACGAAGTGCGCAACCTGGCCAAACGCACTCAGGATTCGGTGGAGGAAATCCGCCAGGTAATCGAACGCATCCAGAGCGGCACCCGTGGCGTGGTGGCGACCATGCATTCCAGCCAAAGCCAGGCCCAGAGCAATGCCGGACAGATCCATCAGGCCGTGCAGGCACTGGGCAAGATCAGCGACGCGGTTACGGTGATCAGCGACATGAACCTGCAAATCGCCAGCGCCGCCGAGCAGCAGAGCGCGGTGGCCGAAGAGGTCAACCGCAATGTCTCGGCGATCCGCACCGTGACCGAAACCCTTACCGGCCAGGCCACCGAATCGGCGGCCATCAGCAGCCAGCTCAATGCGTTGGCCAGCCAGCAGATGAAACTAATGGATCAGTTCAAGGTTTAACAAACACCACGGGACCAATGTGGGAGGGGGCTTGCCCCCGATTGCAGTGTGTCAGTCAACTCATCTGTAGCTGACACATCGCTATCGGGGGCAAGCCCCCCCACCTTTCAAAGACCGGGCCAAGCCTGCACAAACGCCGCCACATCTTCCTTCGGTGCCGTACGCGGCGGGTTCTGCGGTGTGCCCAAATAGAGGAAGCCAATCACTTCCTCATTCGCCGCCAGCCCCAAGCCCTTGGCGACGTGGGCCGAGTAGGACAATTCACCAGTGCGCCACACCGCACCGATTCCCTGGGCGTAAGCCGCCAGCAGAATGCCGTGGGCCGCGCAGGCGGCGGCCAGCAGTTGTTCGGATTTTGGCACTTTGAAATGCTCCTGCAGACGCGCGATCACCACCACCACCAGCGGCGCCCGCAACGGACCATTCTGGGCCTTTTCGATGGCGGCCTGCGGGGCTTGGGGGTCTTGCAGGCGCGCGGCTTCGGCCAGCAGCGTGCCCATTTGCTCACGCGCCGCGCCTTCAACGGTGAGGAAGCGCCACGGACGCAGTTGACCGTGGTCCGGCGCGCGCATGGCGGCGGCGAAGAGCACCTCGCGCTGCGCCGGGGTCGGTGCCGGCTCCAGCAAACGCGGCACGGAAACACGGTTGAGCAAAGCGTCGAGAGCCTGCATTGGCCACCTCCAGAAAAAAATGTGCGGTCATTCTAGCGGGAATGAACCGTGAGTCCATCAAACGATAATTGCTCTTATTCAATCCGCCCCGCCCTGTTAGACTTTGCGCCCACCTTTTTCGCATTCGTTCAGGAAACTCGATGTTCCGTTCGCTTTTTCGTCTGTCTGTCGCATGTATGGCCCTGGGCCTGACTGCGTGCGACAACGCCCCGCGCTTTACCCAGGCCGAGCCCGGTGAAGCGCGCGCCGGCGGTGCGACGACGGTAAACAAAGGCGACCAGAACGCGTTTTCCCTGCCCTCGGCCAACCTGTCACCCACGCGCCGCCTGGACTTCAGCGTCGGCAACAGTTTTTTCCGCAGCCCCTGGGTGATTGCACCGTCCACCACCACCGCCCGTGATGGCCTGGGCCCGCTGTTCAACACCAATGCCTGCCAGAACTGCCATATCAAGGACGGTCGCGGGCACCCGCCGCTGGCCGATGCGCCCAACGCAGTGTCCATGCTGGTGCGCCTGTCGATACCGGATGCACCGCCCTACGCCAAGCTGATCGAACAACTCGGCGTGGTGCCGGAGCCGGTGTACGGCGGGCAATTGCAGGACATGGCCGTACCGGGCGTGGTGCCGGAAGGCAAGGTGCGGGTCGACTACACCCCGGTCAAGGTGACATTCAAAGACGGCACCGTGGTCGAGCTGCGCAAGCCGAACCTGCAAATCACCCAACTGGGCTACGGCCCGATGCACCCCGACACGCGTTTCTCCGCCCGCATTGCGCCACCGATGATCGGCCTGGGCCTGCTCGAAGCCATCAGCGACGCGGATATCCTGCGCAACACCGACCCGAAAACCGCCGACAAAGACGCCATTGTCGGTCGGCCGAATTGGGTCTGGGACGACGCCCAGCAGAAAACCGTGCAGGGCCGGTTTGGCTGGAAAGCCGGGCAACCCACACTCAATCAACAAAATGTTCACGCGTTCTCTGGTGATATGGGCCTCACCACCACCCTGAGACCTTTCGATGACTGCACCGACGCCCAAGTCGCCTGCAAACAGGCGCCCAACGGGAATGGCCCCGACGGCGAGCCGGAAGTCAGCGATAACATTCTGCGCCTGGTGCTGTTCTACACTCGCAACCTGGCCGTGCCGGTGCGCCGCGATGTCGACGCACCGCAGGTGCTGGCCGGGAAAAACCTGTTCTATCAGGCCGGTTGCCAGGGTTGTCACAAGCCGACGTTCACCACCGCCGCCGACGCCGCCGAGCCTGAATTGGCCAATCAAACCATCCGTCCATACAGCGATTTGTTGTTGCACGACATGGGCGAAGGCCTTGCCGACAACCGCAGCGAATTCAAGGCCGGTGGCCGCGACTGGCGTACGCCGCCGTTGTGGGGCATCGGTTTGACGCAAACCGTGAGTGGTCATACCCAGTTTCTGCATGACGGCCGCGCCCGCAACCTGCTCGAAGCCGTGCTCTGGCATGGCGGCGAGGCCCAGGCGGCGCAGCAGCATGTGCTGTCTTTCAATGCCGAGCAGCGCGCTGCGTTGCTGGCGTTTCTGAACTCTTTATAAGCTTCGCCCCAATTACAGAAGGGAGCTCGACATGTTCCGTCCCAAGTTGTTGTTCACCAGCCTGGCCGCCCTCGCCCTTGGCGCCTGTTCGCCCCAGGACCCGCAAGCCGTGACCTCGGCGGCCATCGCCAAGCAAGTGATCCTGCCTACCTACAGCCGCTGGGTCGACGCCGATCGCCAATTGGCGGTCAGCGCGCTGGCCTACTGCCAAGGCAAGGAAAGCCTGGACACCGCCCGCGCCGATTTCCTGCACGCACAAAAAGCCTGGGCCGAGCTGCAACCGCTGCTGATCGGCCCGTTGGCCGAAGGCAACCGCGCGTGGCAAGTGCAGTTCTGGCCGGACAAAAAGAACTTGGTGGGTCGCCAGGTCGAGCAACTGGTGGAAGCCCAGCCGCAGATCGACGGCGCCGCCCTGGCCAAGGCCAGCGTGGTTGTGCAAGGCCTGTCGGCCTACGAATACATCCTCTACGACGCCAAGACCGACCTCGCCGACAGCGCCCAGAAAGCCCGCTATTGCCCGCTGCTAATGGCCATCGGTGAGCGCCAGAAAGCCCTGGCCGAAGAGATCCTGGCCAGTTGGAACAGCACCGACGGCATGCTCGCGCAGATGAGCAAGTTTCCGAACCAGCGTTATGCCGATTCCCACGAAGCGATCGCCGATCTGCTGCGTGTGCAAGTGACCGCGCTGGACACCCTGAAGAAAAAACTCGGCACGCCCATGGGCCGCCAGACCAAAGGCATCCCGCAACCGTTCCAGGCCGATGCCTGGCGTAGCCAGTCGTCGCTGCAAAGCCTGGAGGCCAGCCTCGCCGCCGCCCAGACCGTGTGGGTCGGCGTCGACAATAATGGCTTGCGTGGCTTGCTGCCGTCGGATCAGAAAGCCTTGGCCGACAAGATCGACGCCGCCTATGCCGCGTCCCTGAAACTGTTTGCCAGCAACCAGCGCAGCCTCAACGAACTGTTGAACGACGACGCCGGGCGTCAGCAACTCAACGACCTCTACGACAGCCTCAACGTGGTGCATCGCCTGCATGAAGGTGAGCTGGCCAAGGCGCTGGGGATCCAACTGGGCTTTAACGCCAACGACGGTGACTGATGATGCTCAGGCGACAGGCTTTGGCGATTGGCAGCGTGCTGCTCAGCGCGCTCACTCTGGGCGGCTGGACGCTGTTCAAGCACAAGGACAACGGACCGTTGCTGCTGTCGGCGCGGGATGATGGGGACGGCAAGCACTACGCCGTGGGCTATCGCCTGGACGGCACGCGGGTGTTCGCCACCCAGGTCGGCCAGCGCTGCCACGACATCATCAACCACCCGACGCTGCCGATTGCGCTGTTTGTGGCCCGTCGTCCGGGCACCGAGAGCTACCTGATCGACCTGCGCGATGGCGCGCTGCTGCAAACCATCTCCTCAAACGTCAATCGCCACTTCTATGGCCACGCGGTCATCCACAAGAGTGGCGAGTGGCTGTACGCCACCGAAAACGATACCTCCGACCCCGGCCGCGGCCTGCTCGGTGTGTACAAGTTCGAGGGTGAGCGCCTGGTGCATAGCGGCGAGCTGTCCACCCATGGCATCGGCCCGCACCAAGTGTCGTGGATGCCCGACGGCGAAACCCTGGTGGTGGCCAATGGCGGCATCCGCACCGAAGCGGAAAGCCGCGTGGAGATGAACCTCAACGCCATGGAGCCGAGCCTGGTGCTGATGCGTCGCGACGGCGCGCTGATCAGCAAGGAAACCCTGAGCCAGCAGATGAATAGCGTACGTCACATGGGTATTGCCAGCGATGGCACGATCCTTACCGGCCAACAGTTTATGGGCCCTTCCCAGGAGCGCTCCGAACTGTTGGCCATCAAGCGTCCCGGCCAACCGTTCGTGGCATTTCCGGTGGCCGATGCGCAGTTGCAAGCCATGGGGCATTACACCGCCAGCGTAGCCGTGCACAGCGAACTGCGCTTGGTCGCCTTGACGGCCCCGCGCGGCAATCGCTTCTTTATCTGGGACATGGACAGCGGTGAGCTGCGCCTGGACGGCCCACTGCCCGACTGCGCGGGCGTGGGAGCGGTGGCGGATGGGTTTGTGGTCACCTCGGGCCAGGGCCGTTGCCGCTTCTACGATTGCCGACAGAAACAGTTGGTCGCTAAACCGTTGGAATTGCCGGCCGGGCTTTGGGATAACCATCTGCATCTGGCATAAACGCCCGCTGACAGACTGAAAAATCCGCAAAAAAAAGGGCCTCGCATCGCAAGGCCCTGTTCGGGAGATTTAAAGGTTTCAACTTTGCGGCCTCATCCCTTGAGACATTCCGAACATGAACAGCAACAGTTCATGATCGGGCTTGGCCGCGGTGCTCGCCTTGGCGACACGCGGCAACAGGCATTGCGCGCCGCCCTGCGACGCGCTGAGTACCTGGGTACGAGGCTGCTCCCAGGCGGCCAGCGCCAAGGCTGCTACGCCTAACGCTCCCACCAAAAAAAAACCTCGTGCTATTTCTAGCTTCATCTGGTTAAACCCTTGATAGCGCTGCCAAACGCCGTCTCGTAAAAGTAGCTGAGTTTTTCCCAGTCAGCGCTGCTCCACGACGAATGGCGCCGCAGTTGCAGCATGTCGTGGGAAGCCGCCCGATAAGCGGTCAGGCGCTGGCGACATTTTTCAAAATCCAGCAACGCCACTTCGACGGTGGCCGAGTCACCCTCGCCCGTCACGCGCGCAAAAATATGCTTGATGTACAGACAGCCGTGCTGCCAGCGCCCCTTGTGCATACGTGCCAGGGTGGTCGCCACTTCCTTGAGCAGACGCTCATGCACCTGTTCACCGTACTGCTCACGGCCGCCGGCGGCGTACCATTTTTCGATCTCGTCGAAACCATCCAAAGAAGCCGTCACCAATATGGCTTTCCACTGGTGTTCAGGATCACGACGCGCTTCGCAGAACACCATTTCCGGCACTCGCACATCCAGCAGGCGAAGCCCCTTGAGCGCATCACGCTCGCGCAGCACCGTAGGACGCCCGAACGGGTGCAGCCAACTGCGGTAAATATGCCCGGTCTGCCGCTTGCAATAGAGCAAACGCCCGCTGGCGCTCATGACCCGCTGTACACCGCTTTCGCCGCCGCGCCGACGATTGGGCTCTTCCACCCATTCGCCCTGCTGACGCCAGAAATAGTCGAATCGTTCTTCTGGAGCTACGTGACTGCCTGCTACGCACTCAACTGCCATCCTGTTACCTCTTGCGTAATACATATACTCGCCACATGGCGTAGAGCGGTATGAAGTCCAGAGCGTCCTGAACACGAAAACCCGCCTGCTCGAATTCTGCTTCTACAGTAGCAGCCGGTAACACAAACCTGTTTTGGTAACCGTCCTGCTCACCTTTCCTACGACGTCGATCTTCGGTGCGCTTGCGCTTCCACGCTTTGAAATTGCCATCGACCCACAGAGAAATAATCACGCTGTCACGGGTAACTCGCTGAAACTCGCGCAATATCGCCAGACGATGGGCCGGATCACCAATATGGTGCAGCAGGCGCATACAGAAAATGCTGTCGACCGCGTTATCTGGCAAATCAATATCAAAGGCAGAGGTGTGCAAAGGACGTACCCGTTTCACCACCTCTGCCGGCTGCGCCTGGGTGGCCACCTTCAGCATCGACGCGGAATTATCGGCACCGATAATCACGCGGTTGGGCTTTTCCGCCAGCAGCGGCCAGAAACGACCGGCGCCACACGGCAAGTCCAACACCAGTCCAGGCTCACCGGCCATGGCCAGCGCACCACGGGCCAATTGCTCGTCGCGTTTGTGGGACAACCGGCGAGCCAGATTGTCCTGATGCTTGAGCAAATATTTCTCTGCGTGCTGATCGTCGTACTTTTCGGAAAATTCGAGCTTGATCGGGGTAGGCATCAACAGGTCTCCAATGACTGATGCCTACAAACTATTCAGCGCCGCGTGATCAATAGGTCAACTCGTTGTGAAAAACTTGTCCTGTCCAATCTCATACATTTCAAGACTTTACAAAGACAAATAGTATCAACGGGCCATATTCGCCGAATTACGGCGACCATTGGCAGGATAACGGCAGGGGGTGGAGTCAGGGTTTGACCTGACTCAACTCGACATGAAAGCGGCAACCATTAGGCTCCATGGTGCTGAGGCTAACGCTCCAGCCCTGGTTCTCGCAGATGCGCTGTACCAGCGACAGGCCCAGCCCCAGGCCCTCGCCGCGTTTCTCACTACCGCGTACGAACGGCTCGAACATGGCTTCGCGTTTTTCTTCGGGAATGCCGACGCCGCTGTCTTCCACGACAAAACCGGTCGGTTCCAGAGTCAGGCGAATAAAGCCCTGCTCGGTGTAGTGCAACGCATTGCGCAGCAGGTTGCCCATTACCGCGTGCAGGAAGGTGGTGTTATAGCGCGTGTCCAGAGGGTTGCCCTGTTGATAGATCAGTTGCAGGCCCTTCTGCTCGATAGGCTCACGCCAGATTCCCAACAGGTCCTCCGCCACTTGAGTGAGGCTGACCTGGGGCGACATCACCGCATCGTTGTGCTGGGCCCGCGCCAGCATCAGGAAGGTTTGCACCAGCTCGCGCATTTCTTCGCAAGCCCTGGCAATACGTAGCACCTGGTTACGCCCGCGCTGGTCGATGGCCGGGTTTTCCAGCAGCAGTTCGCAAGAACTGGCCAGCACCATCAACGGCGTGCGCAGTTCGTGACTCACATCGCTGGTAAACAATTGCTCGCGGGACAATGCCTGGCGCAGACGGCCCAATGTGGCATCGAACGCCACCGCCAATTCGCCCACTTCATCGGCCGCGTAGTCCGGCGCCAAAGGCGGCGCCAGGCCCAGCAACTGGTCACGATGGCGCACCTGGCGGGCCAGACGCACCACCGGGGCCATCACTTTGCGCGCCAGCACCCAACCGAGGAACACGGCCAGGGCCAGACTGAGTACGAAGCCCACCAGCACCACGGCGAACAGCACGCGCTCACGCTCTTCGAAGTCACTCTGATCCTGCAGCAGCACGTAGCGCCGCCCGTCTATGACTTCGACCATGGCGTGGTATGACAGCGACTCACGGAATACCTCGTGAAAGCCAGGCTCCAGGTGACGCAGATCTTTGGGTAATTCGAAATCGCCACGGCCGCCGCTGAAATAGAACAGCTGATCCGGCTCAGGTCGATGGCTCCAGTCTTCGACGCTGTCCATCAGCAGCAAGCGTTGCAAATCGCCGCCGAGGCCCGCCGAAATCAGCTTCTCTTCCACCAGGTGCACCGTTGCCACGATGCCCATGGCGAAAGCCCCCGCCACCAGCGCGCTCATCAAGGCAAAGGCAATGATGATCCGCTGGGCAAGGCTCTGCTTAAATTCCATCTCGGCCCTCGGCCAGGCGATACCCCACACCGTGCACCGTGTGCAGCAGCGGTTTGGCAAAAGGTTTGTCGATCACTTGGCGCAACTGGTGGACATGGCTGCGCAGGCTGTCGCTGTCCGGGCAGTCATCGCCCCACAATGCCTCTTCGAGAATTTCCCGGCGCAGCACATGGGGGCTTTTTTGCATCAGCACCGCCAGCAGCTTCAGGCCGACCGGGTTGAGTTTGAGCAGGCGCCCTTCACGGGTCACTTCCAAGGTGTCGAGGTCGTAGCTCAGATCGCCCACTTGCAACGCCCGGCGCCCGCCGCCCTGGGCACGACGCAGCACCGCTTCGATGCGCGCGGCGAGTTCCGACAGGGCGAAGGGTTTGAGCAGGTAATCATCGGCGCCGGACTTGAAGCCTTGCAGCCGATCGTCCAACTGGTCGCGCGCGGTGAGCATGATCACCGGCGTATCGCGCCGCGCATCTTCGCGCAGGCGTTTGCACAAGGTGTAGCCATCGATGCCAGGCAGCATGATGTCGAGCACGATCAGATCGTAGTGTTCGGTTGCGGCCAGATGCAGGCCCGACAGACCGTCCTGCGCACAGTCGACGGTGTAGCCCTTCAGCCCCAAGTAATCGGCCAGGTTGGCCAGAATATCGCGGTTGTCTTCAACCAATAGAATTCGCATGGGCAGTGTCTCCGTACGCGGTAACGGCCGTGTTGGCTCGCGCAGCTTAAGGCCAAGTGGGGCTCAGGGATAGACCTGAAAGGCCCGTGGATCAAGGTTTTCAATCAAATAGCCAGGGCAACGAGTTTTTCACTATAGCTTCACAAACTGACTACAGTGTCAGGACGAATATCGCCCCCCATTTATATAAGGAACATAGACATGGGTTTCGTCAAAACAGCGCCAATGCGCTATCTGCTGTTGATAACCGGTGCCTGGTTATTGATATTCCTGCTGACGCGCGCCGTGCTGCTGCTCACCCACCTAGACGAAGTCGGCGGCAATCTGCTGCCGGTGTTCGGGGTGGGCCTGGTTTACGACCTGGGTTTCCTGGCCTACGCAGCGTTACCGCTGGGCCTGTATGTGCTGCTTTGCCCGCCCGGTCTGTGGCGCCGTCGCGGCCACCGCTGGTTTTTGCAGGCGGTACTCACTGTCAGCGTTTTCGCGATGCTGTTTACCTCGGTGGCCGAATGGCTGTTCTGGGACGAGTTCGGTGTGCGCTTCAACTTTATCGCCGTCGACTACTTGGTGTACTCCGATGAAGTGTTGAACAACCTGCTGGAGTCTTACCCGATCGGCAAATTGCTCAGTTTGCTGGCGATGCTGGCCGTTGTGTTGAGCCTGGTGTTGCGCAAACCGTTCAACGCCGCCATGGACGCCCCGTTGCCGCCGTTGCGTGGCCGTTTGCTCAATGCACTGGTGCTGGTGCTGGCCGTCGGCCTCAGCCTGCAGTTGATTAGTCAGGACAGCCCCCGCACCCAAGGCGGTAACGCCTACAAAAACGAACTGGCCAGCAACGGCCCTTATCAGTTTTTCGCAGCCTTCCGTAACAACGAGTTGGATTACGCACAATTCTATAAAAGCCTGCCGACCGAAGTTGTCGCCAGGCAACTGCGCGCCGAACTCAGCGAGCCCAACGCGCGCTTCATCGGCCAGGACCCACTGGATATCCGTCGCGCCATCAGCCACCCGGGCCCGCTGCGCACGCCCAATATCGTGCTGGTGACCATCGAAAGCTTCAGCGCCAAATACATGGGCAGCAACGGCGACGGGCGAAACCTCACACCCAATCTGGACGCGCTGCGCCAACAAAGCCTGTACTTCAATAACTTTTACGCCACCGGTACCCGAACCGACCGCGGCCTGGAAGCGATCACCCTGGCGATTCCCCCTACACCCGGGCGCTCAATCGTCAAACGCATCGGTCGTGAAAGCGGTTTTGCCAGCCTCGGGCAACAGCTTTCCGCGGTCGGCTATGACAGCGTGTTCGTGTACGGTGGGCGCGGTTACTTCGATAACATGAACGCGTTTTTCAGCGGCAACGGCTATCGCGTGGTCGATCAGAGCAGCGTGCCCGAGACCGAAATCTCGTTTAAAAACGCCTGGGGCATGGCCGACGAGGATCTATACAAACAAACTCTGAAACTGGCCGATGCCGATTACGCTAGGCAGCAGCCATTCCTGCTACAACTGATGACCACTTCCAACCATCGCCCTTACACCTACCCGGATGGGCGTATCGATATCAAATCCGGCAATGGCCGCGACGGTGCGGTGAAATACACCGACCATGCCATCGGCGAATTCCTCGATGCGGCACGCCAGAAGCCTTGGTTCGATAACACGATCTTTGTGTTCGTCGCCGACCACACGGCCGGCAGCGCGGGGAAAGAGGACCTGCCCATCACCAACTACCAGATCCCATTGTTCATTTATGCCCCCAAACTGATCGACCCTCGGGAATCCGCGCAACTGGCCAGTCAGATCGACTTGGCGCCGACCCTGCTGGGCCTGATCAACCTGAGCTACGAGTCGACGTTCTTTGGCCGCGATTTGCTTCAGGACAACCCGCTACCGCCGCGCGTGGTAGTCGGCAACTACCAGCACCTGGGGCTGTTCGACGGCAAGGACTTGGCCATTCTCAGTCCGCGCTTGGGCTTGCGTCGCCACTATCAGGCGTTGGCGGAGAGTCAGGAATCGCGAGTGGGCGGCGATGATCCGTTGATTCAGCGGGCGATCACCTACTACCAGGCCGCCAGCTATGATTTCAAACAGCAGTTATTGAGTTGGAAAGCGCCCAAGGAGGCAAGCCCACGGCTGACCGAGCGCTAGGTACGTTCTTTATCGAACGCGCAATAAAAAGCCCCGCCTGCATCACTGCAGGCGGGGCTTTTCAGTACGGGGGTAAGGCTGGCTTACATCATGCCGCCCATGCCACCCATGCCGCCCATGTCTGGCATACCGCCGCCAGCCGCGCCTTCAGCCTTCGGCTTGTCAGCAATGGCCGCTTCGGTGGTCAGGATCAGACCGCCGATGGAGGATGCTGCCTGCAGAGCGGAACGGGTAACCTTGGTTGGATCCAGGATGCCCATTTCGATCATGTCGCCGTAGACGCCAGTGGCGGCGTTGTAACCGTAGTTACCTTTGCCGTTCTTGACTTCGTTGACCACAACGCTTGGCTCGTCGCCGGAGTTGGCAGCGATCTGGCGCAGTGGTGCTTCTACAGCGCGACGCAGTACAGCAATACCGACGTTCTGGTCGGCGTTGTCGCCAGTCAGGCCAGTCAGGGCTTCCAGAGCACGGATCAGCGCAACGCCACCGCCAGGTACCACGCCTTCTTCAACGGCTGCACGGGTTGCGTGCAGGGCGTCTTCAACGCGGGCTTTCTTCTCTTTCATTTCAACTTCGGAACCGGCGCCAACCTTGATCACTGCAACGCCGCCGGACAGCTTGGCCAGACGCTCTTGCAGTTTTTCACGGTCGTAGTCCGAGGAAGTCTCGGCAACCTGGGCGCGGATCTGAGCGATGCGCGACTCGATGTCACCTTCAACGCCAGCACCGTCGACGATGATGGTGTTTTCCTTGGACAGGGTCACGCGCTTGGCGCTACCCAGGTTTTCCAGGGTGGCGCTTTCCAGGCTCAGACCGATCTCTTCAGAGATAACGGTACCGCCAGTCAGAACGGCGATGTCCTGCAGCATGGCCTTGCGACGGTCACCAAAGCCTGGCGCCTTGACGGCAGCGACTTTGACGATGCCACGCATGTTGTTCACAACCAGAGTCGCCAGGGCTTCGCCTTCGACGTCTTCGGCCACGATCAGCAGTGGGCGACCGGCTTTGGCAACCGCTTCCAGCACCGGCAGCATTTCGCGGATGTTGGAGATTTTCTTGTCGACCAGCAGGATCAGCGGGCTGTCCAGCTCGGCAACCATGGTGTCTGGCTTGTTGACGAAGTACGGGGACAGGTAGCCACGGTCAAACTGCATGCCTTCAACAACCGACAGTTCGTTTTCCAGGCCCGAGCCTTCTTCAACGGTGATCACGCCTTCTTTACCGACTTTTTCCATGGCTTCGGCAATGATGTCGCCGATGGAGTTGTCGGAGTTGGCCGAGATGGTACCCACCTGAGCGATGGCCTTGGTGTCGGCACATGGCTTGGACAGGTTCTTCAGCTCTTTAACGATGGCGATGGTCGCCTTGTCGATACCGCGCTTGAGGTCCATCGGGTTCATGCCGGCAGCGACGGCCTTGAGGCCTTCGTTGACGATCGACTGAGCCAGAACGGTGGCGGTGGTGGTGCCGTCGCCTGCGTCATCGTTGGCACGGGAGGCAACGTCTTTGACCAGCTGCGCGCCCATGTTTTCGAAACGGTCTTCCAGTTCGATTTCTTTGGCTACGGAAACGCCGTCCTTGGTGATGGTCGGAGCGCCGAAGCTCTTCTCGATGATCACGTTACGGCCTTTCGGGCCCAGGGTCGCTTTTACTGCATCAGCCAGGATGTTGACACCGGTGAGCATTTTCTTGCGGGCGGAATCGCCGAATTTAACTTCTTTAGCAGCCATGATCGATATTCCTTAAATACTTTGAAGTAACGGGAAAATGAGCGGGAAATCAGCCTTCCAGTACAGCGAGAATTTCGTTCTCAGCCATTACCAGCAGGTCTTCGCCGTCGACTTTCACAGTGTTGCTACCGGAGTAAGGGCCGAAAACAACCTTGTCACCCACTTTCACGGCCAGCGCGCGTACTTCACCGTTTTCCAGGGTTTTGCCTGGGCCAGCAGCGACGATCACACCGTGGTTGGCTTTTTCAGCAGCCGAACCTGGCAGCACGATGCCGCCGGCGGTTTTCTTTTCTTCTTCGCTGCGACGGATGACGACGCGGTCGTGCAGAGGACGAAGCTTGCTCATTGTCGATCTCTCCTAATTGTGTTTTTCATCGGCCGGTATCAATTCCGGCGGGTTAAATTCCGGCGGTGCCGGTCGCGGTTCGCTGAGCGAAACGCGGAAGTCTGTCTAGTGTCACCACCAGAAACCTTGCGGTGACCGTTACATAAGGGCGCCTGGGCTTATTACAAGGGGCGGCAAATGAAATTTTTTATGTCCGGGAGCGGGTAAACGCAGCACGCCACCCGAAGGTGCCGTGCCATTGGAGCGGTTATTTGCTGTCGCGGTGTTCGAACTCGCCTTCGATCACATCGCCTTCACGGCCCAGGGGCTGGCGCGGAGCCGGGCCGCCACGGGGTTGCAGGTCTTCGGCAAACGCGCGCTGACGAATAGCTGCCTCCTCGGCACGCTGGCGCATCTTGCCGGCCAGCAGCCTGCGGGTGACCGGCAGCAGCATCACCAGGCCCACCACGTCGCTGATGAAACCCGGCAGGATCAACAGGCCACCGGCCAGGGCCATCATCAGACCTTCGAGCATGGTCTGAGCGGGCAATTCGCCGCGATTCAGGCTTTCACGGGCACGCAGTGCCGTGGCCAGGCCCGCGACGCGCAGCACCAGAACGCCGAGCATCGAGCCCAGAATAATCAACAGCAATGCTGGGAAGAACCCGATCGCACCGCTGACTTGAACGAAGACGAACAGCTCCAACACCGGGAACAGCAGAAAGAGCAATAAAAAAGGGCGCATCAAATGTTTCCTCAACGCAAGAATGCCTTGCCAGTCCACCTTAGATGACGTCGCCGTTTCGTGAATTCAAGCGTCAGCCGCCGCTTTTTTCGGCCAGGCTGCGGCGTGAGCCAGTGAAACCAAGGCTTCGCGCACTTGTGTCGGCGTGTTGCAAGGCGCGGCAAATGGCAACCAATGTAGCGACTGGCCAATCCGCAGGTGCATGCCTTCACTGTCGATGCCGGCCAATTGCGCAGGCTCGTTGACGGGTAAACCGGCCAGGTCGACGTAATGGGCAATCGCCTTGGCATGGTCGCTGTTCATGTGTTCGACCATGCTGCGCTCTGCCGCGCCAGCGAAGGGGTTGGCCAGGGTCATTTGATCGAGCCAGTGGATCGCGCCGAATCCGCCTATGTAGCGGTGGCGAACCGGCTTGAGCACCCAGAAATCGAAATCGTGGGCCTTGTGGTAATTGGCCGATTCGGGGAAGTAGCGGTAATAGCGCTCGGCTGCGGCCTCGATGGCGGCATCGTCATGCAATTGCTCGGCTTCGGCCAGGTAGGTGAGACGCCCTACCGCCTGCACATCGTCCGCCCCACGCTCACCGACCAGCAGCGAGCATTTGGGCTCTTTTTGCAGGTTATGGGTGTGCTGGGCGATGCGGCTGATCAGGATCAGCGGGCGGCCCTGCTCGTCCAGGCAGTACGGCACCACCGATCCAAATGGGAAGCCAGGCATGGCTTTGGACAATGTGGAGAGAGCCCCACGGTATTCCTTGAGCAACAGCTCTCGGGCGTTCTTGGCAACCTGTGCGCTCAACGTATGACTCCTCGGGTATTCAGCCGCCCATAACGTATGGGAATGGATCTCAACACAAGGTAATCAATATAAGCAGCGGTTGCCAGGGACGCGACTACCAAGCCACCCCGAAACCGGCGGTATAACGGGTCTTGCTCAGGCTGCTCTCCGAATCGCCGCTGATCACGTCACGCTCGGCCTTGAGGTTGAGCGATGCCCACTCTGTGACTTTGTAGCGCAGGCCCATTTCCGCATCCAGGGAGTACTCGGCCGGCGCATCGATAGGCTTGCCGAGTTCGCCATTGGTGAAGAACTCAACGGTCTTGCCCACCAGGTAGCGGTTGTAGTTCCACTTCATGGCCAGGGAATAGAAGTTGTCCTTGCCGCCATCGGCATATTCATAGTCGGTGCGGTTGACCAGCGAGCCGAGGGAGAAAGCGCCCAACTCGTCATCCCAGAACTGGTAGCCAGGGCCAGTACCCACGGTGCGCTGACGCGCCAGGTCTTCGACTTTGTCGCGCTTGTAGGTCAGGCGCCCCTGCCAGAACCAGTGCTCGGTAATAAAGCGGTCCAGATCGTACTCCAGGGCCCAGTTGTCGGTGGTGGTCACGTCATCCTGGAATTCGCGGTTGTACTCGCCCTGCCCGGTATGGCGCCATTGGCCATGGCGGGCGGTGGTCTTGAAGTCGACGTCGTAGTCGTTGGTGTCTTTTTCGGCGCGCTTGTAGTCCAGCGCCAGATCGACATTGCCCTTCCACACCAGGTCCTCGATCACCGGTTTAGGCTTGATGATCTGTTGGATGCTTGCCAGTTCAACGGTCTTGGGCGCTTCGCCATTGGCCAGCACCACTTTGCCGTCTTCTGCCGCTTGGAGGGACTTGGCTTTCTCGCCACTGTAGGCATCCTGCTTGACCAGCAGCTCCTGGTCGCTTTCCAGGGTTTTGACTTGCTTCCAGTCCACTGGAATCGCACCGGCATACGCGGTCTGGATCAGCAATTTGCCGCCGTCGAAGACCTTGATTTTGCCGGTCAGGCGGTCACCGTTCTTCAACCAGACGGTGTCCGCAAGCAAGGGTGTGGAAGCGCTTAAAACAGCAAGGCACAGCAAGGTTCTGGACAACATAAGCGGATTCGAGGCTCGGGCTTGGCGAAAAAGAGGGCATTATCGTGTTAGATAACGTCTTAGCAAGGACTGACTCAGGGATCGCAGATGAGTTCAATTCTCACCGCCATGTTTACAGCCGTTTCTTACAAAAACGCCGACATATTCAACGGATAGTCCCACAGTGAAATTGCCTGTCGATACACCACAAACCGCTGCCGATATGCGCCGCACCGCGCTGTACCTGACCTTGGCGCAAGTGCCCGAGGGCTGCGTGGTGAGCTACGGCGAGCTGGCGCACTTGGCCGGTCTCGGGCGGGCGGCGCGCTGGGTGGGGCGGACCTTGAGCCAGCTCCCAAAGGACACGCGGTTGCCCTGGCATCGCGTGCTGGGTGCCGGCGGTCGGATAAGTCTGCCGGCGGGCAGCGCATCGGGTGACGAACAACGTGCGCGTTTGCGCGGCGAAGGTGTCAGTATCCTGAACAATCGCGTTGATATTCAGCGCCATGGCTGGCGCCCGGTAGAGCACAGCGGTTAGAGTGCGCGCTTTGTTTCCGTGAATCTGAGGCAGACTCCAGCCCATGCCCCGTAAAACCTGGCGCGCCGCGCTCGCTGCCTATGCCAGCCCCTCGACGTTAGTGCTGTTGTTGCTCGGCTTCGCCGCCGGCATGCCTTACATGTTGGTGTTCTCGACGCTTTCGGTGTGGTTGCGCGAAGCCGGTGTAGCCCGCGAAACCATCGGCTATGCCAGCCTGATCGGGCTGGCCTACGCCTTCAAGTGGGTTTGGTCGCCGCTGCTCGACCAATGGCGCCTGCCGCTGCTGGGCAGGCTCGGGCGCCGCCGTTCCTGGCTGGTGCTCGCCCAGTCGCTGGTCATCCTGGGCTTGATCGGCATGGGGTTCTGCGATCCGCAGAAGCATTTGTCCTGGCTGATAGCCATTGCTGTGATCGTTGCCTTTGCCTCCGCCACCCAGGACATCGCGGTTGACGCCTATCGCCTGGAAATCGCCGACGACAGCCGCCAGGCCGCCTTGGCCGCCAGCTATATGTCCGGCTACCGGATCGCCGCGCTGCTGGCCACCGCAGGCGCGCTGTTCTTTGCCGAAGGTTTCGGCTCCACCGGTTTCAACTATAAGCACTCGGCATGGACCGGCACTTACGTGCTGTTTGGCGTGCTGATGATCCCGGCCCTGCTGACCACGCTGTTCATGCGCGAGCCCAATGTGCCGCTGCGTACCCAATTGCAGGCGGGCCGCTACAGCTTCGTGCATCAACTGGCCTCGGTGTTCGTGCTGATCGTACTGCTGGTGTCGGTGCCGGCGATGTTCACTCAGCTGTACAACACCGATTTCGCCAGCGTGATCTTCCAGGGCGTCAGCCTGTGGGATTTGCTGATGGAAGACCGCGCCTTCCTGCGCGCAATCCTCTATATCACCCTGACCTGCCTGTGCCTGTCGACCATGGGCCGCCGTGGCCTGGCGCCGGTGCTGACGCCAGTCAACGACTTTATCCTGCGCTACCGTTGGCAGGCCCTGCTGCTGCTCGGGCTGATCGCCACCTATCGCATGTCCGACACGGTGATGGGCGTGATGGCCAACGTGTTCTACATCGACCAGGGCTTTACCAAGGACCAGATTGCGGGCGTCAGCAAAATTTTCGGCCTGATCATGACCCTGCTCGGCGCCGGTATGGGCGGCTTGCTGATCGTGCGCTTTGGTATCCTGCCGATCCTGTTTATCGGCGGCGTCATGTCGGCCGGCACTAACCTGCTGTTCGTGATGCTCGCCGATATGGGCCCGGACCTGCAGATGCTGATTTTCACCATCTCCTTGGATAACTTCAGCTCGGGCATGGCCACGTCGGCCTTCGTGGCCTATCTGTCGAGCCTGACCAACCTCAAGTTCTCCGCCACCCAATATGCGTTGCTCAGCTCGATCATGCTGCTGCTGCCCCGCTTGATTGGCGGCTACTCGGGCGTGATGGTGGAGAAATTCGGTTACCACAACTTCTTCCTGATCACCTGCATGCTGGGTGTGCCGACGCTGCTGCTGATTGCGTTGCACTGGTTCCAGGAAAATCGGCGGATTCGATTGAGTCCGCCGGCTGAAGACTGACAATGTGGGAGGGGCATTGCGACGATTGGACTTGCCCCCGGTAGCTCAGTAACACATTAGCGCCTGACACCCTGCTATCGGGGGCAAGCCCCATCCCACATGCCCCTCTGCATTCTGATGCCTGTACTCCTGCAGCCCGCGCCCGTACAATCCCAAGTCATTTCAAGTCCAAGCAACCGACAACGGCCTACCATGCGTACCAGTCAATATTTGCTCGCCACACAGAAAGAAACGCCTTCCGATGCGGTCGTGATCAGCCACCAGCTGATGCTGCGCGCCGGCATGATTCGCAAGCTGGCCTCCGGCCTTTACACCTGGCTGCCCATGGGCTTGAAGGTGATGCGCAAGGTCGAAGCCATCGTTCGTGAAGAAATGAACGCCGCCGGCTCCCTGGAAGTGTTGATGCCGAGCACCCAACCGGCTGAACTGTGGCAGGAATCCGGGCGCTGGGAAGAGTACGGCCCTGAGTTGCTGCGCTTCAAGGATCGTCATGGCCGCGACTTCTGCGCTGGCCCGACCCATGAAGAAGTTATCACCGACCTGATGCGCAACGAGCTGAGCAGCTATAAACAGTTGCCGCTGAACCTGTATCAGATCCAGACCAAATTCCGTGATGAAATCCGCCCACGTTTCGGCTTGATGCGCGGCCGCGAATTCATCATGAAGGATGCCTATTCGTTCCACACCGACCAGGCGTCCCTGCAGGTCACCTACGACCGCATGCACCAGGCCTACTGCAATGTGTTCACGCGCCTGGGCCTGAAATTCCGCCCGGTTGAAGCGGATAACGGTTCCATCGGCGGCGCCGGCTCCCACGAATTCCACGTACTGGCCGAGTCCGGCGAAGACGATATCGTGTTCAGCAACGGTTCCGACTACGCGGCGAACATCGAGAAAGCTGAGGCCGTGCCACGGGAAACCTCGCGCCCTGCCCCGACCGAAGAACTGCGCCTGGTGGACACGCCGGACACCAAGACCATCGCGGCCCTGGTGGAGAAATTCAATCTGCCGATTGAAAAGACCATCAAGACCCTGATCGTGCACGCTGAGGAAGCAGGCAAGCTGATCGCCCTGGTTATCCGTGGCGACCACGAACTCAACGAAATCAAGGCAGCCCAGCAGCCAGGCGTGGCCAGCCCACTGGTCATGGCCAGCGATGCCGAACTGCGCGACGCCATTGGCGCCGGCGCCGGTTCCCTGGGCCCGCTGAACCTGCCGCTGCCGATCATCATCGACCGCTCGGTCGAGCTGATGAGCGACTTCGGTATCGGCGCGAACATCGACGACAAGCACTACTTCGGCGTGAACTGGGAGCGTGACCTGCCGGTTCCGACCGTGGCCGACCTGCGCAATGTGGTGGCCGGCGACCCAAGCCCGGATGGCAAGGGCACCCTGGAAATCAAGCGCGGCATCGAGGTCGGGCACATCTTCCAGCTGGGCAACAAGTACAGCAAGGCGATGAAGTGCGAAGTGCTGGGCGAGAACGGCAAGCCGATCACCCTGGAAATGGGTTGCTACGGTATTGGCGTATCCCGCGTAGTGGCGGCTGCCATCGAGCAGAACAACGACGAGAAAGGCATCATCTGGAGCGACGCCCTGGCGCCATTCCAAGTGGCGCTGGTACCGCTGCGCTACGAAACCGAGCAAGTACGCGAAGCCACCGACAAACTGTATGCCGAATTGACGGCCGCCGGTTTTGAAGTGCTGCTGGATGACCGGGACAAGAAAACCAGCCCTGGCATCAAGTTCGCCGACATGGAACTGATTGGCATCCCACACCGGATCGTGGTCAGCGACCGCGGCCTGGCCGATGGCAATCTGGAATACAAGAGCCGGACCGAAGCCGAAGCCCAACCGTTGCCGGTGGCTGACGTGCTGTCTTTCCTTCAGGCGCGTATTCGTCGCTGAAAACCAGATCAAGAGAAGTCATGTTCAAGCGAAACACCAGAGCCCTGGGGGGCGCCGCCTTGTGCGGCGCCCTGCTGGTCAGCGGCTGCGCCAATCATATGTCGCAACGCAGTGAGCACGAGGAGCGAGTCGAGCGCAAATTGCTCGATCACAGTCTGCAGATTGATGTAGGCGAACCCAAAGTGCTGGAACTGCCGCAACGCCGGGTTCGCATTCACGAGCAGAAGACCTTCGAGGTCACCGAGTTCGAAGTCACCCGGCGTTACGACCGCTACACCCCCTATCAGCCCTGGCGCAAAGTCTACGAGATGCCCCTGGGCGCGGTGGCACTGGTGGCGGGCGCGGGCGCCAATGTGGCGAACATCTTCGCCCTCGGCAACCTGCCTTCAAGCATGACCCACGACTGGCTGATCTACGGCATAGACGGGCTCAACCCGTTCATGAACGTGCAATCCCATGGACGCGCGCAACAGAACCTGGCGGGTATCGATGAAGTTCAGCGCGACAAGCGCCTGGAGTATTCAAGCCTGCCGTGGAGCGAGCGTCCCGTGCAAGTCACCGCCGGCAAACACACCCACGAGCTGACTACCGACCGTAACGGCGTGCTGCGCCTGAACCTATTGGACAGCCCGTTCGCCGAGCAGGACCTTAACCATGTCACCACCTTGAAGATCAGCGTGGAGGATGGCCAGGACGACGTGCACTCGGACTCGACCCTGGCCATCAGCAACACCCTGCGCAGTAAGTTGCTCGAAGCCCATGGCCTGATCTACGACGATCTGGAAGATGACGAAGTCAGCCAGTGGGTACACCGGGTCAAGCGCCTGTCGGAGCTGGGTCTGGAAGAAGAAGCCAGCGAGCTGGAACAAAGCCTGATCGAACTGACCCGCAATGATCCGGAGTTGCAGCAGGAATTCCTGCAAGCGCTAACCAAGGATGCGGGGCGACTCGTAGCGGATCCAGGCGCACGCTGAGACGCTCACAGGGTTGGAGATCGAATGTGGGAGGAGCCCCTTCCACATTTTGATTGGCGGTTTCTACCAGGCGAACTCTAGCTGTTCGTTACCGCCACTGAGGTCCAACAACCGTACCCCGATCCCCAGCAGACGCACGGGCTTGCCGCCGCGATTGAACGCTTGGGTCATCAATTGTTGATAACTCTCCAGATCCCGCCCTGCCCCGGCCTGCTCCAAGGTGGTCTGGGTAAAGTCATGAAACTTCACCTTCACGAACGGCTTGCCCGCGCGATAACTGCTGTCGATGCGTGCCATACGCCCGGCCAGGGTTTCCATCAGTTCGGGCAATTTAGCCAGGCAGCTTGAGAGATCCGGCAGATCCACATCGTAGGTATTTTCCACACTGATGGATTGCCGACGGCTATCGTTCTGTACCAAGCGATCATCGATGCCACGGGCCAGACTCCAGAGTCGCTCGCCAAAACTGCCGAATTCCCGCACCAGCGCCAGCTTGTTCCATTCGCGCAGTTGCAGGCAGTCTTCAATGCCCAAGCGCGCCAGTTTGTCAGCGGTAACTTTGCCCACGCCGTGGAGCTTGCTGACGCGCAACTGCGAGACAAACGCTTCGACCTGATCCGGCGTGATCACAAACAGGCCATTGGGCTTCTTCCAATCGCTGGCGATCTTGGCCAGGAACTTGTTCGGTGCCACGCCAGCGGACACGGTGATGTGCAATTGGTTTGAGACGCGACGACGGATGTCCTGGGCAATGCGTGTGGCGCTACCGCCAAAATGCGGGCTGTCGGAAACGTCCAGATAGGCTTCATCCAGCGACAACGGTTCGATCAGGTCGGTGTAGTCGCGAAAGATGGTCTGGATTTCCTTCGACGCCTCTTTATAAGCGTCCATGCGCGGCTTGACGATGGTCAGGTCCGGGCATAGCTTCAAGGCATGCCGTGACGACATCGCCGATCGCACCCCGTAGGCCCGCGCTTCATAGTTACAGGTGGCAATCACCCCTCGACGCTCAGCTGAACCACCGACCGCCAGAGGCTTCTGCGCCAGACTCGGGTCATCGCGCATCTCGATGGCGGCGTAGAAGCAATCACAGTCAACGTGGATGATTTTGCGCTGCGTCATAAATAGAAGGGGCAATTCAACGGGCGATCAGTATCGCATTCACCCCTGTATATAGCACCAGTAGTTTGAATCTTCCGTCTGAACGGTAGGAATTCTCCTCTATGGATTTATTTTCTTAATCGAATTTACCACCTCGATAGAGCTGAAAGCCTCGGCCTGACTGGGCCCGCGGTGTTTGCGGCGCACCTCACAGAACGCTAACCAATTGAACCCAAAGCGCTTTTCTTGGACTTACGGGTTGACACACTCGCGTTCCTCTGTAGAATGCCGCCACACAGACGCGGGATGGAGCAGTCTGGTAGCTCGTCGGGCTCATAACCCGAAGGTCGTCGGTTCAAATCCGGCTCCCGCAACCAAACATCAAAAAAGGCTACTCGAAAGAGTGGCCTTTTTTGTGTGCGTCTGTTTTGACATGTATGGAAATTGTAAGACAAAAAAATCTTTACCCGCCGTAGACTTACCGTGCGAAGCGCAGGCAAGGCCATCGATTCACACTTATTTGACCCATTAGGTTATTAACGGTTGACACCTCGCCGTCTGACTGTAGAATGCCGCCCACAGACGCGGGATGGAGCAGTCTGGTAGCTCGTCGGGCTCATAACCCGAAGGTCGTCGGTTCAAATCCGGCTCCCGCAACCAAACATCAAGAAAGGCTACTCGAAAGAGTGGCCTTTTTTGTATCTGGCGAAAAAGTTCTTCTGAAACAATGACATGGCATCTTTCATGAAACCGTACAGGGTTTGTGGAGTCCATCTCAGCACACGCTATGCTTACTCCTCTACGACCCATGGTCGCAGTCGCCGCTCCCGGTGATACGCGTTAATATTTGTAATTATTTTGTCCATAGGGATTGGTAACTTGGCTGGATACCCCCATCCTGTCGCGCACAATCCTAGAGGTGATTGATGCGCGCCAACTCGTCTGAACCACAAGACTCCGTGACTGCAACCCAACCGATCGCCCCCACCCGTTTGCGTTGGCTCGATCTATTGAGCAAATACCGACAGCCGATCGGCCTGGCCGTTACGTTGTTGCTGTTTGCAATCGCCCTGATCGCCTGTCGACACCTGTTGCTGGAGCTGGATCTCTACGCTCTCCACGACTCCATCCTGGAAGTGCCCAAGCCAGCTTTGCTGGGAGCCTTCGCCGCGGCCGTCGCCGGCTTTGTGATCCTGCTGGGCTATGAATTTTCCGGCGCCCGCTACGCAGGGGTGAACCTGCCCGCCAAGACTCTGGCCCTCGGCGGCTTCACCGCATTCGCCATCGGCAACGCCATTGGTCTGTCGATGCTCTCGGGCGGGTCGGTGCGTTACCGTCTCTATGCCCGCCACGGCATCGGGGCCTCGGAAGTGGCTCGAATGACGGTGTTTGCCAGCCTGGCCCTGGGCACTGCCCTGCCACCGTTGGCCGCTCTGGCGACCTTGAGCAACCTGCCGGCCGCCGCCACCTACCTGCATCTGCCGCAGATACTGCTCGGCGGCATAGCCGGCGCCGTGCTGTTGCTGTCGACGGTGCTGTGCATCGGCATTTATCGCCGTCGCCTGCCGGAACAACCGTTTGCTGACAACCTGCTGGTCAAAGTCGGCCGCCGCACGCTGCGGCTTCCCGGGCGTCGCCTGACCTTCCTGCAACTGATCATCACCGCGCTGGACGTCGCCGCCGCAGCCACCGTCCTTTATATGTTGCTACCGGAAGCGCCGCCTTTCGGGCCGTTCCTGCTGGTGTACCTGTTGGCCCTGGCCGCGGGCGTGCTCAGCCATGTACCGGGCGGTGTGGGGGTGTTCGAGGCGATCCTGCTCGCCGCCTTCGCCGATAAGCTCGGCGCCGCGCCATTGGCGGCCGCGCTGCTGCTGTATCGCATGATCTATGTGGTACTGCCGCTGTTGATTGCCTGTGTGTTCCTGCTGGTCAACGAGGCCCAGCGCCTGTTCCAGACCCAGCAGAGCCTGCGGGTTGCCTCGGGTCTGGCGGCACCGGTGTTGGCCGTACTGGTTTTTTTGTCCGGCGTGGTCCTGCTGTTTTCCGGCGCCACGCCGGAAATCGATTCACGCCTGGAAAACATCGGCTTCCTGATTCCCCACCGCCTGATTGACGCGTCCCACTTCGGCGCCAGCCTGATCGGCGTGCTGTGCCTGCTGCTCGCTCAAGGGTTGCGTCGACGTTTGTCGGCCGCCTGGATGCTGACCATGGTGCTGCTGCTGGTGGGCGCCCTGCTCTCGCTGCTTAAAGGCTTCGACTGGGAAGAAGCCACCCTGATGACCATGACTGCGGTGCTGCTGGCGATCTTCCGGCGCTCGTTCTACCGCGCCAGCCGACTGACCGAGCTACCGTTTTCGCCGCTATACCTGGTGGCCAGCGTCTGCGTGCTGGGGGCTTCAATCTGGCTGCTGCTGTTTGCCTATCAAGATGTCCCCTACAGCCATCAACTGTGGTGGCAGTTCACCCTCGACGCCAACGCGCCGCGTGGCCTGCGCTCGTTGCTGGGCGCAGCGGTGTTGCTGGTGATTGTGTCGCTGACCTGGCTGCTGCGCACCGCGCGCCCGGTGATCCATTTACCGACGCCGGAAGAGCTGGAGCGCGCCACCAAGATTTTAATGGCTTCGTCCCAACCCGACGGCGGCCTGGCGTTGACCGGCGACAAAGCCCTGCTGTTTCACCCCAACGACGAAGCGTTTCTGATGTACGCCCGACGCGGACGCAGCCTGGTGGCTTTGTACGACCCGATCGGCCCGACCCAGCAACGGGCCGAGATGATCTGGCAATTCCGCGACCTGTGTGACATCCACCACGCGCGCCCAGTGTTCTACCAAGTGCGGGCGGAGAACCTGCCGTACTACATGGATATCGGCCTGACCGCGATCAAGTTGGGCGAAGAAGCCCGCGTCGACCTCAAGCGCTTTGACCTGGAAGCCAAGGGCAAAGAGATGAAGGATCTGCGCTACACCTGGAACCGCGGCACCCGGGACGGTTTGTCCCTGGAGATCTGCGAACCGGGCACGGCGCCGATGGACGAGCTAAAGGTCATTTCCGATGCCTGGCTGACCGGTAAGAACGTGCGGGAAAAAGGCTTTTCCCTGGGGCGCTTCAGCGACGATTACCTTAAGCACTTTCGCATTGCGATTATTCGCTTCGAAGGGCGCCCGGTGGCCTTTGCCAACCTGCTCGAAACGTACAGCCACGACCTGGCCAGCCTGGACCTGATGCGCGCGCACCCGGACGCGCCCAAATTGACCATGGAATTTATGATGGTCGGCCTGATTCAACACTACAAAACCCACGGCTACGCCCGCTTCAGCCTCGGCATGGTGCCGCTGTCGGGCCTGCAACCGCGACGCGGCGCTCCGCTGACCCAGCGCTTGGGCTCGATGGTGTTCCGCCGCGGCGAGCAACTGTATAACTTCCAAGGTTTGCGCCGCTTCAAAGACAAGTTCCAGCCCGACTGGGAACCTCGTTACATGGCCGTGCCCGCAGGACTCGATCCGCTGGTGGCATTGGCCGATACCGCCGCCCTGATTGCGGGCGGCTTGACTGGATTGGTGAAACGCTGATGATTCGACGCTCCTGGCGGTATGTATTGGCCTTTGTAGTGCTGCTCGCCCTGATCCTGGGTGGCGGCTTTTGGTACTGGAACCGCCCTGCCCCGCAGCCCACCCTGGAGCAGTTGCCCCAGGCCGATGGCGCGGCGATGACCCGCGTCACCCCGAACGGCAATGCCAAAGCCCGTGTGATCGTGGCGGTGATGGCCGACGACGTGTTGGCCGACAGTCAATTGCTTGCCCTGAGCCAGGGCGGTAAAGCGCAGATCGTGCAGGTGGTGCTGCCCAAGGACGACTGCAAGCTACAAGAACAAGCCTTGCAAGGCGCTCTGGCGCAGCTCAAAGGCCCAGCGACCCTAGTCAGCGGCATCGGCCCCGGCGCAGCCCTCGCGTGGCGCTGGCTGGCCACACAGAACGACGATAAGGCCAATGCCATCTCCGTAGGCTTTGCCCTGGTGCAGGAAGGTTGCAAGGATCCGCTGCCGAAGACCGCCGCCCACGGCAACTGGCTGGTGGCCTGGAACGACAACCCTGACGACGAAAGCGCCAGTTTCGTACGCGATACGCCGCGCGCCACCACCAGCATCAGCGACTACGACATTCATTACCCGCAAGTGCTGAACAACGAACTGCGCAAGCAATTGGTGGGTTCGGACAACGGCGGCCTGGCGATCCCGGTGGTTGAAGTGCCTGCCGGGCAAGCCAAGGACACCGTCACGCTGTTTCTATCCGGTGACGGCGGCTGGCGCGACCTGGACCGCGATGTGGCCAGCGAGATGGCTAAGATCGGTTACCCGGTGGTCGGCATCGACACCCTGCGCTACTACTGGCAACACAAGACCCCGGAACAAAGCGCCAAGGACCTCACCGAGCTGATGCAGCACTACCGGCAGAAGTGGGGCACCAAACGCTTCGTGCTGACTGGCTACTCGTTCGGCGCCGACGTCCTGCCCGCCATTTACAACCGCCTGCCGGAAAACGAGCAACAGCGGGTCGATGCGATCATCCTGCTGGCCTTCGCCCGCACCGGCAGCTTTGAAATCGAAGTGGAAGGCTGGCTGGGTAACGCCGGCAAAGAAGCTGCCACCGGGCCGGAAATGGCCAAGTTGCCAGCGGATAAAGTGGTGTGCATCTACGGTGCCGAAGAAGTCGATGAGAGCGGCTGCACCGATAAGACTGCCGTGGGCGAAGCCTTGAAGTTGCCCGGCGGCCATCACTTCGACGAGAACTACCCGGCACTTGCCAAACGCCTGGTGGATATCATCGTCAAGCACCAGGTCAAGTCCGAGTAATTCCGGGCTGTACGCCAAACAAACTGTGGGAGGGGGCTTGCCCCCGATAGCGGTAGGTC
>NZ_LEKF01000007.1:0-224145 GCF_001029595.1 Pseudomonas sp. ARP3 | reverse complement strand
GAGTATCCGGGGACCACCAACCCGTTCCCATGGATGAGCGAGATCATGGACTTGAAGAAAGAGAAAAACTTCTTCGAAACCCGCGTGATCGAGTACCAGACCGGCGGTGCGCTGAGCTGGGATTGATCCACGAACACGCATCAATGTGGGAGCGGGCTTGCCCGCCCCAACATGGGCGCCGCGGGGCGCTACAGACTTTGCTAATAGCCTTTTATGCCTAACCAAACCATCAAGACCCCCTGCGTCGGCCTGTGCTCCACCGTGTACGGTGACCTGGTCTGCCGGGGTTGCAAGCGTTATCACCATGAAGTGATCCAGTGGAATGGCTACAACGCCGAGGAAAAGCGCGCGGTGTGGCAGCGTCTGGAGCAGTTGCTGGTGCAGGTGATGGCCAGCAAGTTGGAAGTGTTCGACCCCGAACGCTTGCGTCAGCAGTTGCAGGACCGCCAGATCCGTTTTATGCCCCAGCAGTCGCCATATTGCTGGGCGTATCAGTTGATCGCGCGCGGTGCGCGGGTGATCTCCCGCCTGGATGCTTACGGTCTGGCGCTGTTGCCGGAGTTTCGCGAACGCCATCTGGCGGATTTGCGCGATGCCATTGATCGGGAGTTTTTCCTGTTGTCCGAGGCGCATTACCAGCGATATATCGCGCCGAATTTCCTCAAGGACGCCTTTGGGCCTGCTCTGATTGCCGCCTTGTAGCGCTCAAATTCAGGCCGTTGTGTGTCACTTCATACCGCTCCAATCCTCGCGTGTGGTTAAAATGCCGCCCGCTCAACAACCCGATGCTCAACGATGACCCCAGACGCACTCGCTACCCTCCACGCTCACCTGCTGACGGCCCTGGCCAACCCGCCCAGTGAAACCCGACGCCTGTTCCACGGCCGTGGCCGTTGCTGGCCGGGCCTGGAGCAACTGACGGTGGATTGGTTGCAAGGCGTGCTGCTGGTCTCGTTATTCAAGGAGCCGCAGGCGGCACAGCTGGAAGCCCTGAAACAGCTGCTGCAAAGCGAGTTCAGCGCGCACACGGTTGCCCTGCAACACCGTTACTTGCCACAAAGCACCACCGAATGGCTGGTGGGGCAAGCGATCGACGAGCGGATCATCACCGAGGGCGGCCTGCGTTACCTGATCGACCTGGGTAAAAAGCAGAACACCGGGTTGTTCCTCGATATGCGCTACGGGCGCCAATGGGTGCGCGAACAGGCCAAGGGCCAGCGCGTGCTCAATCTGTTTGCCTACACCTGCGGCTTTTCCGTGGCGGCCATCGAAGGCGGTGCCGAGCATGTGGTGAATCTGGACATGGCGCGCGGCGCCCTGAGCCGTGGCCGCGATAATCATCGGCTCAACGGCCATGACCTGAGCGGCGTCACGTTTCTTGGCCATGACCTGTTCAAATCCTGGGCAAAAGTGATCAACAACGGCCCCTATGATCTGGTGATCATCGACCCGCCATCGTTCCAGAAAGGCAGTTTTCTGCTGACCAAGGACTATCAGCGCGTGCTGCGACGCCTGCCGGAACTGCTGACCGCTCAGGGCACGGTGCTGGCGTGCATGAACGATCCGGCCTTCGGCGAAGACTTCCTGATCGATGGCGTGACCCGCGAAGCGCCGGGGCTGCATTTCGTACAGCGCCTGGCGAACCCGCCGGAATTTCCCGACGTCGACCCACAAAGTGGCCTCAAAGCCCTGGTGTTTCGCCAGGGCTGATGCCGAAACGTCCTACGCTTGCTACCCTAAGCAAGACGCCGGGCGGTGAACCTTATCCCCCCCTTCCCGGTCGATACCTGCATTCCCCGGCCAGACTCGACCGCGTCACGTTGTCGGCTGCCCCGTTCCACCTTTGGAGAACCGCCCGTGATATCGACCCTGCATGTAGCCAGAATCAAAGCCTGGGGCGCCCACGGCTTTACCGCCACCGGTGTGGTCCTGGCCTTCCTGGCCACCCTGGCCCTGCTGGAAAACTCGCCTAAGGCTTGCCTGCTGTGGCTGGGCCTGGCGCTGGTGGTGGATGGCCTCGATGGCTCCCTGGCGCGGCGCGTCAATGTCAGCACGGTGCTGCCGAGCTTCGACGGTTCGGTGCTGGATTTGGTGATCGATTACCTCACCTACGTGTTTATCCCCGCGCTGTTTATCTACCGCTACATCGACCTGCCGGAGTTCACCCATCTGTTTACCGTGTCGGTGATCCTGGTGTCGTCCTTGTTCTGCTTCTGCAACGTCAATATGAAAAGCAAGGACAACTACTTCGTCGGCTTCCCCGCCGCCTGGAACGTGGTAGCCCTGTGCGTGTACATCATCCAGCCGGACGCGTGGGTCACCTTGCTGACGGTCATCGGTTTGGCCCTGCTGACCGTCACGCCGATGAAGTTTCTGCACCCGTTTCGGGTCAAGCGCTTTATGCCGATCAATATCGCGGTGACCACCATCTGGTTGCTGTGCAGCTTTTTGATGGTCGTGGATTATCCCAACACCAATCCGTGGACATTCGGCTTGTGGTCGCTGATGTCGGCGTACTTTCTGGGGATTTGCATCTGGCGCACCGCGCTGGAGTGGCTGGGCACCCACAAATAGCCAAATAGGTGGGATGGGGCTGCCCCCCGATGGCGATGTGTCAGTCAGCTTATCTGTCACTGATACACCGCAATCGGGGGGTAGGCACCCTCCCACAGTTGGTTCTGCATACATTCGGCAGGTAAGATGGCGACCTTCCGCATAGCGCCCTGCCAACCATAAGCCCTGCCCATGCCCTTCGAACTCAGCGTTGACCTCACCACCCTCGCCATCCTCGCCATCGTGGCCTTTATTGCCGGTTTTATTGATGCCATCGCCGGCGGTGGCGGGCTGTTGACCACCCCGGCGCTGCTCACCGCCGGCATGCCGCCGCACTTGGTGCTGGGCACCAACAAGCTCAGTTCCACGTTCGGCTCGGCCACCGCCAGTTTCACGTTTTACCGCCGCAAGCTGTTTCACCCGCGTCAATGGATGCACGCCATCGTCGGCACGCTGGTGGGCGCGCTGGCCGGTGCGGTGGTCGCCCACTACCTGCCAGCCGAGGCCTTGAACAAAATGCTGCCGGTGATCGTATTCGCCTGCGGCCTTTACCTGCTGTTCGGCGGCACGCCCAAGGCGCCGCTGGACGTCGACGCGCCGATCAAGAAAAAGTGGCAGGCCACCCAAGGCTTCGGCCTGGGCTTCTACGATGGCGTAGCAGGCCCGGGCACCGGGGCGTTCTGGACCGTCAGCACCCTGCTGCTGCACCCCATCGACCTGGTCAAGGCCAGCGGTGTGGCGCGCAGCATGAACTTCGTCAGCAACGCGGCAGCGCTGTCGGTGTTTATCTTCAACGGTTCGGTGGACTGGATAGTCGGCCTGGCGATGGGGATTTCGGTGATGGGCGGGGCCTTCTTTGGCGCTCGCAGCGCGATCAGCGGCGGCGCCAAATTCATTCGTCCGGTGTTTATCACCGTGGTCCTCGGCCTGACCGTGCGCTTAGCCTGGCAGCACTGGTTCAGCGTGGCCTAAGCGGCGCGCCACATAGAGGTCGATCAGGTAGCGCGCAATCGAACGCGACGCCGGCAACGGCGGCAGGTCATGGATGTTGAACCACTGCGCGTCCTCGATCTCGTCGGCCTGGGGCACGATGTCGCCACCGGCATATTCGGCATGGAAGCCGAGCATCATCGAATGGGGGAACGGCCAGCACTGGCTGCCCATGTACTGGATATTCTGTACCTCCACCTGCACTTCCTCGCGCACCTCGCGAATCAGGCAGTCTTCGGCCGACTCCCCCGGCTCGGCAAACCCGGCCAACGTGCTGTAGACCCCGGTCACAAAGCGCGGCGAACGGGCCAGCAGGATTTCGTCGCCACGGGTCACCAGCACGATCATGCTCGGCGAGATGCGCGGGTAACTGCGTAGGTCGCACGCCTGGCAATACATTGCGCGTTCGCGTGGCACTTGCACCATGGCCAGGCCGCAGCTGCCGCAAAAGCGGTGCTCGCGGGCCCAAGTGCCGATCTGCGCGGCGTAACCCAGCACTTTGTACAGGGTGTGATCGCCTTGCAGCATAAAACCGCGCAAGCCCTGCCAACTGCAGCCGAGCACATCGCTGGGGGCGTTTAGCTCCAGCAGGTACACCGGCTCGCCGTCGAGGTGGCCGATACCGTGTTCGGCGAACACCGAAAGGTCCTGACGCTTGAGCCACTCCCGCGGAAACAGCGGGCCATTGGCGTCATGTAAAAAGCCTTCGCAGCTGCGGGCGACAGCCCAGCCGCCAGGGGTGTCGTTGTCCAGAAGCGTTGTGGTAATCCAGCCTGGGGTCATGTCTATCAATCCACGAATTCGGGTGTCTGCTTGCTCATATGGGCCGCGATGGCCACACGCAGGTCGTTGGATTGCAACATAGCCGAGTTCCAGGTGGCAACGTATTCCAGCCCGTCATTGACCGTATGGTCACGCATATAGCTGATCATTGCCTTGGTGCCGGTCACGGCAATCGGCGATTTGGCCGCGATGTCCCGAGCGATCTCCAGCACGCCGGCCAACAGGCTGTCGTGATCGGCATACACACGGTTGACCAGGCCGATGCTTCGCGCCTCTTCTGCGCCGAACATGCGCCCGGTGTAAGCCAGTTCGCGCAGCATACCGTCGCCGATGATGCGCGGCAGGCGTTGCAGCGTGCCGACGTCGGCGGCCATGCCGATATCGATTTCCTTGATAGAGAACTGCGCATCTTCGGCGGCATAGCGCATGTCACAGGCACTGATCAGGTCGATGGCGCCACCGATGCAATAGCCCTGGATCGCCGCCAGCACTGGCTTGCGGCAATTGTCCACGGCATTGAATGAAGCTTGCAGTTCGAGAATCTTGCGCCGCAGCAAGCGCGCGTTGCGGCCCACGTCTTTGCCCAGGTCATTGGCCACCGAGGCCAGCATCATCAGGTCGATACCGGAGGAAAAATGCTTGCCGGCACCGCTGAGCACCACGGCGCGCACGGCATCGGTGTCGTCGATCCATTGGAAAATGTCGATGATCTCGGTCCAGAACGCGGCGTTCATCGCGTTGATTTTTTCCGGGCGGTTGATCTGCACATGGGCAACGTTGCCGTTGAGTTCGACGACAAAGGCTTGGTATTCGGACATGGCCATGATCCCTGACTGGCGAAGGAGAAGGCCCAGACTATAACAAGGGTGCGCGACGGCGCATCGGCCAAAAGCGGGACTGGCCAGCGGGATGGAAAAGAGGCTGGATAAAACCCCGCGCACACGCCATCCTTCGTGCTTTGAGCCGCGCAGTGCGTGGCGTTCGACGTTTAAAGGATATGCCCATGCACGCCCAGCCCCTCGCCCCCGCCGATTTCGCCGCCCTGGAAGACACCCTGCTCAAGTACGGCGATGACCACTCCGTGTTGAACGTGGCCGAACTCGACGGCTACTTCACCGCGCTGGTCTCCGGCCCGGCGCCGGTAGACATCGCCGAGTGGTTCCCGGCGATCTGGGGCGGCCAGAACCCCGAGTGGGAAAGCGCCGACGAGGCGCAGCAGTTTCTGGACCTGTGCGTGCGCCACCTCAACACCCTGGCGGCGCAACTGGCCGGCGACGCCCCGGGCTTCACGCCGCGCTTCGACGAAACCGAGCATCGGGCACAGACGGTAACCCTGGCTGAAGAATGGTGCTTCGGCTACATCCGTGGTGCTGCCATCGGTAACTGGCCGCCGCTGCCGACGGAACAGGCAGCGAACCTGGAGAAAATCTCCTGGTGCGCCGAACAGGACAACTTTGAATTGCCCGCCGACCTGGATATCCAGGCCCACCAGCAGCGCGCCGGCCAGATCGAACCGGCGGCGCAGGCATTGCATGATTACTGGTCGAGCCAGCGCTAAGCCTCGACAGCACGGCATCAATGCCCGATTATTCGGGTCCGCCCCGTCGGCCACTCCGTGCCACCTTGCCTTGAATCAGGAGCCTTGTACCTTGAGTTCGCAGAAAACCGTGACCGTTACACCGCCCAACGCCCCGCTCATCGGCAAGGTCGCGCCCCCCGGCTCCAAATCCATTACCAACCGTGCATTGCTGCTGGCGGCCCTGGCCAAGGGCACCAGCCGTTTGAGTGGTGCACTGAAAAGCGACGATACCCGCCACATGTCGGTGGCCCTGCGCCAGATGGGCGTGACCATTGAGGAGCCGGACGACACCACGTTCGTGGTCACCGGTCAGGGCAAGTTGCAGTTGCCGGCGCAACCGCTGTTCCTCGGCAACGCCGGCACCGCCATGCGCTTTCTCACCGCCGCCGTGGCCACCGTGCAAGGCACCGTGGTGCTCGATGGCGACGACTACATGCGCAAGCGCCCCATTGGCCCGCTGCTGGCCACCCTCGGGCAGAACGGCATCCAGGTCGACAGCCCGAGCGGCTGCCCGCCAGTCACCGTGCACGGCACGGGCAAGGTGCAGGCCAAGCGCTTCGAGATCGACGGCGGGTTGTCCAGCCAATACGTATCGGCCCTGCTGATGCTTGCCGCCTGCGGTGAAGCGCCGATTGAAGTGGCGCTGACCGGCAAGGACATCGGCGCCCGTGGCTATGTGGACCTGACCCTGGACTGCATGCGCGCCTTCGGAGCGCAGGTCGATGCCGTCGACGACACCACCTGGCGCGTCGCCCCCACTGGCTACACCGCCCATGATTACCTGATCGAACCCGACGCCTCCGCCGCCACCTACCTGTGGGCCGCCGAAGTGTTGACTGGCGGGCGTATCGACATCGGTGTAGCGGCCCAGGATTTCACCCAGCCGGACGCCAAGGCGCAGGCGGTGATCGCCCAGTTCCCGGATATGCAGGCCACGGTAGTGGGCTCGCAGATGCAGGACGCGATCCCCACCCTGGCAGTGCTGGCGGCGTTCAACAACACCCCGGTACGCTTTACCGAACTGGCCAACCTGCGCGTCAAGGAATGTGACCGGGTGCAGGCGCTGCATGACGGCCTGAATCAAATCCGCCCCGGCCTGGCGACCATCGAAGGCGACGACCTGCTGGTGGCCAGCGACCCGGCGTTGGCCGGCACCGCCTGCACCGCGCTGATCGACACCCACGCCGACCATCGCATCGCCATGTGCTTTGCCCTGGCCGGCTTGAAGGTGGCGGGCATTCGCATCCAGGACCCGGACTGCGTGGCCAAGACCTATCCCGACTACTGGAAGGCCTTGAGCAGCCTGGGTGTCGCGCTGACCTATTGAGCCCGGCGCGCCGGAATGGGGAGGACTGAACATGAACATTCGCCAACCCTGCCCACCCGGCGCCTGCGTATGCGAGCGCGAGCAATTGCTGCAAGCGCCCGAGGCGGACTTGCGCATCCTCGGCCTGACCCGCCAGGAAGAGAAACGCCTGCTCGAACGCCTGGAAAACCTGCAAAACCTGCAAGACCTGGAACGCATGCAACAACGCATGTACGAACTGCTGGGCATCCGCGTACACATCGCGCCGGGCCACACCGAAGTCAAAAGCATGCGCGGCATTCAGATCGTCATCGACGACCTGCCCGGGCTATGTCGCAAAACCCGCCAAGCGATTCCGGCGGCGATTCGCCGGGGCATGGAAAAACGCCCGGAGATCGCCTACCGCCTGCTGGACGCCCACGACCTGTTTCGCGACGGGTAAGTCAGCCCGCCACCGTTTCGGCCTTGAACAGCCCCTGGCCCACGGTTCTCGCGGTGCTCAAATGGGCCTCTGCGCTGCCGCTTTCCGAGTCCAGTAGCAGGTCGGACGTGAGCACCTTCGCGCCACAGTAATCAAAGATGCCGTAGTCAATCTGCGTGTGCATCGATTGGGCATAACCATGCCGTTCGTACGCGCTGAAGTCCGCCGCGCCAAGCGCCAGCAGGTGCACGTGTAAATGCCCGAGTTTTTTCACCACCGGGGTGTCCGGGCCGTAGTCGATGGCCCAACCGTTGACGAATACACGGTCAATCCAACCCTTGAGCAGGCCGGGCATCGACCACCAATAAATGGGAAACACCAGAACCAACGCATCGGCGCGGTCGATGCGGGCCTGTTCGGCCAGCACATCGGCCGGTGGTGCGGCGCGTTCGCGATGCACCCGATGGTCGGCAGCGCTGTAACGCGGGTCGAAGCCCTCGGCGGCGAGGTCGGCGATTTCAGAGGTGTGATCCGATAGGCGCAGGCCATGGGCAACCTGGGCGGCAATGCTGTGGGTCAGGGATTGTGGGTCGTGATGGGCGACAACGATCAGTGCGTGCATGACATTCACTCCGGTTCAGTTTAGGCTCTGGGCTTAAGTTACGAACAGTAAGTTACTTTTGGTATATAAGCATGTCAAGCCAAGAATCTCCTGCACCCCGCCGTCGTCTGTCCCGTGAAGATCGCCTGCAACAATTATTGGAGGTGGCCTGGCAGCTGGTGCGCGATGAAGGCACCGATGCCCTGACCCTGGGCCGTGTGGCAGAACTGGCCGGCGTCACCAAGCCGGTGGTCTACGACCATTTTGTCACCCGTGCGGGGTTACTGGCGGCGCTGTACGAAGATTTCGACGCGCGCCAGAACCAGGCGTTTGTCGACGCACTCGACACCAGCGACGCCACCCTGGAAGGCCGCGCTGGGGTGATTGCCGCGTGCTACATCGATTGTGTGCTATTGCAGGGGCGGGAAATCCCAGGCGTGATCGCGGCCTTGAACAGTTCCCCGGAACTGGAAACCCTCAAGCGCAAGTACGAAGCGATCTTCCTCGACAAATGCCGCGATGCTCTGGCGCCCTTCGCCCCCTCCGGCACAGTGCCTCAAGCCGGCTTGAGGGCCATGCTCGGGGCGGCCGAAGCGTTGTCCCACGCAGCGGCCAATGGCGAGGTCAGCCGTGAAGAAGCACAGCAGGAATTGCAGGCGATCATTGCAGCGATGATTAACCGCGCTCGCCCGTGACGAACGCCTGCACCTTGCGCGCCAGCTGATCCAAGTGGCGGTCGCGCTGGCGCTCGGCGTCGACCATCGCGCGTTTGCCGTGCCGTTGCAGCAGGTAGGTATGGATCTGCTGCACCTCAAGGGAGCGGTAGATCGCGGCCACGTCCAGCACGCCCATCAGCCCGTCGGTGCCGTAGTTACGCGTGTTCATCAGCACCTGGGTATCGCGTGCGCCGCGCACCTGGAACCCCATGGCCTCGAAGGCCGGCACCTTTTCCACCGAGCAAGCCAGCTCCGCATGGGGGTAGCGAGCCAGCACGTCCTGCATCATGGCGCGCCCTACCCCGTGGCGCCGCGAACCGGCCTGCACGGCCATAAAGGGAATGCCGCAGGCCTCGGGGTCATCCTTGACCGGTAAACACAACAGAAACCCAATGACCTGTTCCGGGTCCTGGGCATCCGTCGCCACCACCAGCTCGACCGCAATGCCCTTCTCACCGCTCAACGCCTCCAGATACAAGTGCACCTCGAAGCCGATGGCGTATTGGTAGATGTTGTACAGCAGGTTGCTGGGGGGCAACGCGACGCTGCTGATATCGGTGAGGTTGTCCACCACCATCTGCAGGATCTGACCATTGATAGGCTCGGGGCACGGCGTGGTGTAACGGGTAAGGCTGAACATGCACATTCCTGGGGGTTGGGCTTCAAGGCAGCGGCGATTGTACCTGTTACACCCGGTTCATGGCCCGCACACCTCACGCAGGCAGCCGCGCAGCCAGCGGTGGGCCGGGTCCGCGTCCAGTCGCGGGTGCCAAAGCATGGCTACGCTGAAGGTGGGCAGGCTCAGCGGCAGTTCAAAGCAGAACAGCTCGTTGCGCTGGGCAATATAGCGTTCGGGGACGCTGGCTATCAGGTCGGTGTCCCGTGCCAGGGCGATGGCAGTGGCGAACCCGGCGACTATGGTGTGGATCTGCCGCGTAACGCCCAGGGCTTGCAGGGCATCGTCGATCTGGCCACGGTCCTGGCCTCGCCGCGACACATAGAGGTGTTGGCCTTCGGCGTAGCGTTGCAGGCTGACCGTGCCGCGACTGAGGGGATGGCCGTTGCGCACCACGCCCACCAAGCGATCGCGGAACAGCGCCTGGGTCAGCACCTCGGGGCCGGCGCTGGGGTCGACCACGCCGATGTCCAGATCCACACGGGCGTCGCGCAGCGGTGCGGTGTCCTTGTCGGTTTTACTCAGCAGACGCAGACGCACGTCCGGCGCTTCTTGAGCGATACGCCGGAGCAACGCGGCGCCGAAACACTCGATGAACTCTTCGCTGGTGCGCAACGTAAAGGTGCGCTCGACGTGGGCCATGTCCACCGCTTGCGCCGGGCGCAGGGCCGCCTGGGCCTCCTGCACCAAGCGGCTGACCTGCTCGCGCAACGCCAACGCATGAGGCGTCGGCACCAAGCCACGACCGGCACGCACCAACAACGGATCGCCCGTGGTGTGCCGCAGACGCGCCAAGGCCCGGCTCATGGCCGAAGGGCTCAAGTGCAGGCGCTTGGCCGCACGTTCCACGCTACCCTCGGCGAGCAGCACATCCAGGGTGATCAACAGGTTCAGATCAGGCATCAGCGCTCCCAAGCAGGCGTTTTATGCAGGTATTTAATGCAATCCATGTGTCTTCCGCCATGTTAGGCCAGGCCGTAGAGTTCTGTCAGTCACCTTCAGTCAAGGAGTTCCCCATGCCCATCTCTTCGCGCGGTGCTCTAGTCAGCCTGTGCTTGTCCATGCTGCTGGCCTCGCTGGGCACCAGCATCGCCAACGTCGGCCTGCCGACGCTGGCACAGTCCTTCAATGCAGCGTTCCCGGCGGTGCAGTGGGTGGTGCTGGCGTACCTGCTGGGCATCACGGCGGTGATCGTCAGTGCGGGTCGTTTGGGTGATCGCCTGGGGCGCCGTCGGGTGTTGATTGCTGGGCTGTTGCTGTTCGCGGTGGCGAGCACCGTGTGCGGCGTTGCCCCCTCATTGAATGGCTTGATCGCCGCGCGTGTGCTGCAAGGCCTCGGCGCGGCAAGCATGATGGCCATGGCCATGGGTCTGGTGGGCGATACCGTATCCAAGGAGCGTATCGGCCGAGTCATGGGCCTGCTGGGCACCATGTCGGCACTCGGTACGGCGATGGGCCCCAGTGTCGGCGGCGTGTTGCTCAGCCTATGGGGTTGGCACGCGTTGTTTATGGTGGGCACGCCCCTGGGGGTATTGGCCGCCGCCCTGGCCTGGCGCTATCTGCCGGTGGATCTGCCGCACGCACGCGTACCCGGCAGCCTGTGGTCGCCCTTGAAAGCCGCGCCATTACGCGCCGGCCTGGCCATGAGCGCGCTGGTGTCGGCGGTGATCATGGCCACCTTCGTGGTCGGGCCGTTTTACCTGTCTCGCGGCCTGGGCCTCGCGCCTGAATGGATGGGCCTGGCAATGGCTGTAGGGCCGGGTGTCGCCGCGCTCACCGGCGTGCCGGCCGGACGCCTGACCGACCGCCTGGGCAGCCGCCGCGTCACACTGGTCGGGCTAAGCACATTGCTGGGCGGCGCGCTGCTGCTGTCCCTGGCGTCGGGGCTGATGGCTTATCTGGGCGCGCTGGTGATTCTGACCTGCGGCTACAGCCTGTTCCAAGCCGCCAACAACACCGCGGTGATGAGCGACGTGGACGCCTCCCGCCGCGGCACGGTCTCGGGCCTGCTCAACCTGTCACGCAACCTGGGCCTGATCCTCGGCACCTCAGCATTGGGCGCGGTATTCACCTGGGCCAGTCCGGATGTCATCCACGCCACGCCTGAATCTGTCACCCATGGACTGCACGTCACGTTCCGCGTCGCGGTGGGGCTGATCGTTCTGGCCGCTGCGATGGCAGTTTGCCGCATTGCCAGCGTTACGCCGCCGCTGAACACCCGTTGAGGCAAAAAAACAAAAAAGGCGTTGCGCCGGACCGGGTTACTTCGCGCATCATGGGCACTTTCAAGCTCAAGGGTAACGTCCATGCGCGTTCTGTCATTGATGATGGGTCTTACGACGCTGGCCGCCAGTACGGTGTTCTGCGCCAGCGCGATGGCGAATGAAGAAAGTCAGTTGGTACAACAGATCAATGCCTACCGCAGCCAGGTGCAACGCTGCGGCGATCAGGGTTCCCAGGAGTTGCCGCCGCTGACCAGCGACGCGCGCCTGGTGCTGCCAGCCAATAACGCCGGCGACCTGCAGCAGGCGCTGGCGCGGGCTGCGTACCCGATGGTGAATGTGCAGGCCATCAGCCTGTCCGGGCCCAAGGATGCCGCTGCGGCCATGAAGGCAGTAAGCGAGAGCTTCTGCCGGGTGGTGCTGGACCCGCAATACGTCGACATCGGCGTGAGCAACACGGGCCAGGACTGGCGCATCGTGCTGGCGCGCCCGCTGCTGTCCAGCGGCCGGGGCGACTGGCAGACCGAAGGCAAGCAATTGCTCAGTCTGGTCAATGCCGCCCGCGCTCAAGCGCACCAGTGCGGCACCCAAGCGTTTACCGCCACCACCCCGCTGGCCTGGAACGACACCCTGGCCGCCGCAGCCAACGGCCACACGCGCAACATGGCCAACGGCAACTTCTTCGATCATCTGGACCATGAGGGCAGAACCCCAGGTGACCGTGCGGAACTGGCCGGCTATACCGCCAAATCCATTGGGGAAAACATCGCCGCCGGCCTGGATACTCCGCGCAAGGTGGTGGACGGCTGGCTCGCCAGCCCCGGCCATTGCGCCAACCTGATGAACCCGCAGTTTCGCGAACTGGGCGCGGCCTATGCCATGGACCCCAAGAGCGATGCGGGCATCTATTGGACCGCCATGTTCGGCACTCCGCAGCAATAGAGGGTGGTTGACCGCCCTCGTCGCCCCTCAAACGAATAGAGCATCAAAATGCCATCTCGTGGATAATCCGCTGAACTGGCGGCGGGCATTCCGGTCTGTAGCTTGGCAGCCTGGGCACTCCAGGCGACGACAGACTGTGGCAAACAAGGTGTGACCCCAATGATGAATTGGCTGCAAAGCAGCAGCGACATGGCCGAACAGGTTCGTCAGCATGATTGGGCAAGTACGCCCCTGGGGCCATTGGAGCAGTGGCCAGATGTCTTGAAGACCACCGTTGCGCTGTGTTTCGCGTCGAGTTTCCCTCAGGCAATCGTCTGGGGGCCACAACTGATCACGCTCTACAACGATGCGTTTATTCCGATCCTGGGTAACAAGCCCTACGCTCTGGGCCGTCCTTTCAGCGAAATCTGGAGCGAGGTGTGGGACGAAGTGCGTCCCATCGCCAGCGCGGCCTTCGAAGGGCACGCCACCTATATCGAGAATTTCCCGCTGGTAATCGAACGCGGGCCCGCACCGGAACAGGCGTACTTCACATTCTGCTACAGCCCGATCCGCGATCCGCGAGGCAAAGTGGTCGGCATGCTCGATACCGTCACCGAAACCACCGCCACCGTGTTTCACGCGCGCCGCCTGGCGTTGCTGGACGCCATCGGCAACGCGGTGGCCAACGCCAACGACGCCCAGGCGATCATGACTGACACCACTCGCCTGCTGGCCGAGCACTTGCAGGTGAGCAATTGCGCCTACGCCGATATGGATGCCGATGAAGACGGCTTCACCATCCGCGACAACTGGACCGTCCCCGGCTCGCCGAGCATTATCGGTCGTTATAGCCTAGCGGCGTTTGGCGAACGCGCGGTTAAGTGCCTACGCGCCGGTGAGCCGCTGGTGATCCACAACAACTTGCGCGAACTGCCGCCCCACGAGGCCGAGCAATTCCAGACGCTGGGGGTGACCGCCACCATCTGCATGCCGCTGATCCGCAACGGCCGTCTTACCGCCCTGATGGCCGTGCATGACAAAGTTGCGCGGCCGTGGTCGCACTACGACCTGGCGGTGCTGCGGGAAGTCACCGAGCGCTCCTGGGCCTATATCGAGCGCGTGCGTGCCGACGCCGATGTGCGCGCCGGCCTGGCCGCCTACGCCGAACTCAACACCACCCTGGAGCAGCGCGTCGAAGAGCGCACCCTGGCGCTGGCCCAGACCGAAGCCGCCCTGCGCCAATCGCAGAAGCTGGAAGCCATCGGCCAATTAACCGGGGGCGTGGCCCACGACTTCAATAACCTGCTGACCATCATCCGTTCCTCGGTGGATTTTCTGCGCCAGCCAGGGCTCTCTGAAGAACGCCGCCAGCGTTACATGAGCGCGGTCTCGGACACCGTCGAGCGCGCCAGCAAGTTGACCAGCCAGTTGCTCGCCTTCGCCCGGCGCCAGCCGCTGAACCCGGAAGTCTTCGACGTCGGCCAGCGCGTGCAAAATATCGGCGAAATGCTCGAAAGCGTCACCGGTGCGCGCATCCAGGTACGGGTGGAGTTACCGACGCAGCCGTGTTTTGCGCGGATAGATTCAAGCCAGTTCGAAACCGCACTGATCAACATCGCCCTCAATGCGCGGGACGCCATGGACGGTCACGGCACCCTCACCTTGCGCCTGACCGGTCAACAGCCCCTGCCGCGCATACGCGGCGAGGCCGGTTCGCGCCAGCCGCATATCGCCATTGCCCTGGCCGACACCGGCCCCGGCATTCCCGGCGACACCGTCGAGCGCATTTTCGAACCGTTTTTTACCACCAAAGCCGTGGGCAAAGGCACGGGGCTGGGGCTGTCCCAAGTATTCGGCTTCGCCAAGCAGTCGGGAGGCAATATCGATGTAGCCAGCACCCTGGGCCAGGGCTCGGTGTTTACCCTGTACCTGCCGCAGGTCGCGGCCCAGGACTCGACACAACACCGCCCACAGGACGAACCGACGCCTGTCCATGACACCACGCAGTGCCATGTGCTGATCGTGGAAGACAATCTGGAGGTGGGGCGCTTTGCCAGCCAGATCCTGCAGGATCTGGGCTACCAGACCACGTGGGCTACCGATGCCGAACACGCCCTGCGCCTGGCGGGTCCGCAGGCGTTGGCCTTCGATGCGGTTTTTTCGGACGTGGTGATGCCTGGCATGACCGGCGTGGCCATGGCCAAGGAGCTGCGCCAACGTCGTGCCGACTTGCCGGTGGTATTGACCTCCGGCTACAGCGAGGAGCTGGCTGACAGCGGCTACGAAGGCTTTGAGTTCCTGCCCAAGCCCTACTCGGCCGATCAGGTCTCGCGGGTGCTGATCAAGGCGATACTCCGGGACTGAGCGGCGCCTTACTCCGCCAGCGCCACCTGGTTACGACCCTGGGCCTTGGCCCGATACAGCGCTTTATCCGCCATGTTCATCAGGCCGTGCAGGTCTTGGTCGTGATCATGGATGGAGGCTACACCGAGACTGGCCGACAAGCCCTTGACCGGCTCGGCGGCCAACCCGGAAATCGCCTTGATCAGTTGTTCGGCAATCGCACGCGCGGTTTCCAAGGACGTATTGGGCAGCAACACCGCGAATTCTTCGCCGCCCAGCCGGCCATACACGTCGGCCTGCCGGAACGAGGCACTGATCACCCCGCCGATCTGGCGCAACACCTGATCGCCGGCCTGGTGGCCGTAGGTGTCGTTGATCTGTTTGAAGTGATCCATGTCCATCATCAGCGCACACAACGGTTGCTGGTTGTGTCGGCATTGCGCGTACAGCACCTGGGCACGCTCGAAAAATGCACGGCGGTTCATCAGCCCGGTCAATTCATCGGTTTGTGCGGCGCGGGTAGAGATGGAGTGGGCACGCTCCATTTGCCGGGTCAGGCGAAAGGCCTTCTCCAGGGCCCCGGACAATTTGCGCGTGGCGCTGAACACAAAGGTGGAAAACACCAGGACCGCGATAGCAATCCCCACTTGCATTGACGAGGGCTGCCACAATAGCCAGAGGGTGCACGGCATCAGCACCAGGCTGATGGACGCCACGGTCATGGCGCGATAAGCCGAATAACACGACACCGCGCTGACTGACATGCCCACGGTAAATAGCATGACCAACACCTGGGACAGCCGGTCATCGGTGGGAATCAGCGCAAATGCGCCGCCTCCCCAGATGCTGGCCGAGAGCACCAGCGTAATCCAGTAACGCCGTTCCCAGCGCTCCGGCGTGCGCTCGCTGTAGGGGCAACGGAACCATTCCATGAACATCTTGATGCGCAGCAGTGACGAAACGCCAAGGGTCACCAGCCAGACCAGCATGATGCGCTGATCAAGACGGTCCCAGCACAGCCAGCAGAGCATGGTGGCGGCCAGGTAACTGCCCAAAATCGCCGCGAATGACTGCCGGAACAGCTGGTGCAGACGATCCGTGCGCACCTGCTCTTCGATAGTGTCATCCCGGTCCTGCCCACGCCCAAGGCCATTCATGAAATTCGCCTGATCCGACTGCCGCGACAAAGGCGCCATTGTGGCATCCTGCCAGCAATCTGAACAACTGAATCGGCCTAGTTAGAGCGGTTGTTTGAGGGGCGATGCCAAACCACGCCAGACATAACGGCAAAGGGCGATCATTGCAGATCGCCCCCCACTCGCCAGCAGCTTATGCTCAGTCCGGGCGCAGAATCAGCACGCCCAGCGGCGGCAGATTCAACGACAGCGACACCGGCTGCCCGTGACGCGGCTCCTCCTGGGTGAACACTTCACCACCGTTGCCGAAGTTGGAGCCGGCGTAAGTGTCGGCGTCAGTGTTGATCACCTCGCTCCAGCGCCCGGCAAACGGCACACCCACGGCGTATTGTTCGCGAGGCACCGGGGTAAAGTTGGCCACCACCAGCACCGGTTTGCCGTCCTTGCTCCAGCGCAGCCAGGCGTAGACGCTGTTGATCGCATCGTCACCGATCAGCCACTGGAAGCCCTGGGGCGCGTCGTCCTGTTCATGCAGGGCCGGCTCTTCGCGGTACAGGCGGTTCAGGTCGCCCACCAGTTTTTGCACACCTTGGTGTTCCTGGTATTGCAGCAGGTACCAATCCAATTGCTGGTCGTGGTTCCACTCGCGCCACTGGCCGAATTCGCAGCCCATAAACAGCAATTTCTTACCGGGGTGCATCCACATAAACGCCAGGTAGGCGCGCAGGTTGGCGAACTTCTGCCAACGGTCGCCGGGCATTTTGTCGATCAACGAATGCTTGCCGTGCACTACTTCATCATGGGAGATCGGCAGGATAAATCGCTCGGACCAGGCATACACCAGGCCGAAACTCAGCTCATTGTGGTGATGGGCGCGGTACACCGGGTCCTGCTGGATGTAATGCAGCGAATCGTGCATCCAGCCCATGTTCCATTTGTAGTTGAAGCCCAGGCCGCCTTGCTGGGTTGGCTGGCTGACGCCGGGCCAGGCGGTGGATTCTTCAGCGATCACTAGGGCGCCCGGCGCCTCCAGCGCCACCACATCGTTCAAATGGCGCAGAAAATCGATGGCTTCCAAGTTCTCGCGACCGCCATGGCGGTTAGGCACCCATTCGCCGGCTTTGCGCGAATAGTCGCGGTAGAGCATCGATGCCACCGCATCCACCCGCAGGCCATCGACATGGAAGTGCTTGAGCCAGTGCAGTGCTGAGGCCAGCATAAAGCCGTGCACCTCGGTGCGGCCCAGGTTGTAGATCAGCGTATCCCAGTCCTGGTGGAAGCCTTCCAGCGGGTTGGCGTATTCGTACAGCGCGGTGCCGTCGAACTGGGCCAGGCCGTGAGTATCCGTGGGAAAGTGCGCCGGCACCCAGTCGAGGATCACACCGATATCGGCCTGATGGCAGGCGTTGACGAAATAGGCAAAGTCTTCGGGCGAGCCGAAGCGCGCACTTGGGGCGAACTGCGACAGGGCCTGATACCCCCAGGACCCTCCAAATGGGTGTTCCATGATCGGCATCAGCTCGATATGAGTGAAGCCCAGTTGCTGCACATAGGGAATCAAGCACTCGGCCAATTCGCGCCAACCGTACTGGCGGGCCACTTCACCCGCCTCGTCCAGCTCGCATTGCCAGGAGCCGACGTGCAGTTCATAGATCGACAGCGGCGCGGTGGACTTCTGCTTGTCGGCGCGAGCCTGCATCCAATCGTGGTCCTGCCAGTCCACTTGCAACGGCGCAGCGACTTTCGAGGCGGTGTCCGGTGGCAGTTGGGTGGCCAGCGCCATAGGGTCGGCCTTGAGCGGCAAAATGCCGTGGGCGCCGAGAATCTCGTATTTGTAAGCGGCACCCGGTTGCAGGCGTGGGATAAAGATCTCCCACACACCGGAAGGATGGCGCAGGCGCATCGGATGCCGACGGCCGTCCCAAATATTGAAGTCGCCCACCACCGACACACGCCGTGCGTTTGGCGCCCACACGGCAAAACGCACGCCCTGCACGCCGTCGACGCTGGTGACCTGAGCGCCCAGGCAACTGCCCAGGTCGCGGTGATTGCCCTCGGCGAACAGGTACAGATCCATCTCGCCCAGCAGCAATTGGCTAAAGCTGTAGGGATCTTCGGTGATCTGCTCACCGCCGGCCCACTGGATCTTCAATAAGTAAGGCTGGCGCGTCGCAAAGTGCCCGACAAACAAACCCGGCACTTGGGTAGCGTCGAGGCTACCGAGGGTTTCGCCGCCATCGCGGCTCAACACCTGCACGCTCAACGCCTCGGGCAGGAACGCGCGAATGAATTGGCCGCCCTGCTCGTCGTCATGGGGCCCGAGAATCGAAAACGGGTCGTGGTGCTCGGCGCGCACCAGCGCTTCGACGTCCTTGGACGCCGGCATTGCAGTCAACTTAGGCTGCAGCGGTTCTTTATGTGTATAGCTCATGACGTCTCCCCACCGCGTGCAGTTTTGGATATAGGTGTAAGCCCGCTCAGCAGGCCGTGCAGCCCTTGCAGGGGCACCGGCAACCAGGTCGGGCGGTTTTCCGCTTCGTAGGCCACTTCATACGCAGCCTTCTCCAGGCTGAACAACGTCAGCGCGGCGTCCTGGCCGTTGGCGTCCTGCCAGTCATGCGCCAGTGTAGACGTAGCTTGCTGATAAGCCTGGATAAATGCCTGGCGCGCCTCCTTCACATAGCGCTCGGTAACGCGTCGGCGTGCCTGCTCGGCTTGCGGCGACTGATCCACGCCTTGCAGATTCAAGGCCATGGCCGCTGCATAGTCGAAAGAACGCAGCACCCCGCTGACATCTTTGTACGGGCTGTGCTTGCCCCGTCGCTCATGCAGCGGTCGCGCCGGCTCGCCTTCGAAGTCGATCAAATAGGCATCGCCCTTGACCACCAGAACCTGCCCAAGGTGCAGATCGCCATGGACGCGAATGCGCAAGCCGCCCAAGGTGGCCTTCGCCAGGCCGTTCACATGGGCGGCAATGGCTTTTTTCTGCGCCAGCAATTCACTGACCAGCGCCTGATCGGCAGGGTTCAATTGGGTTTGATGCAGTTCCAGCAGTTGCAGCGCGCGGGTGATCTGCGCGCCCACATCCTTGGCCCAAGCCTGGGTGTCTTTGACACCGGTGACTTCGGGCTTGAAGTCTTTATTGGCGGTGGTGGCACCCAGCACTTGGTGCATTTCCCCCAGGCGCTGGCCGAGCAGCGCGGCGAAATCGGCCAGCTCACCCAAGGCGTTGTAGTGCTGTTCCTGTTCGGACAGGGCTTCGGCCAGTTCGTCGCGGATTGCCCGTTCCAGATTGTTCTGGGTCCACGTCCAGGCATCGCCCTGATTGCTCAGGTAGCCCTGGGCTATCATCAGCAGATTGTCCTGGCCCTCGCTGTCATGACGCACCACTGCGCCCATCAACGGCGAGATATTGGCGTAACCGGCTGCGGTGAGGTACGCGCTCATCTCCAGTTCCGGATGCACACCGGCGCTGACTTTACGGATCAACTTGAGCACCAGGCTCTCACCCACCACCACCGAGCTGTTGGACTGCTCGGCGGACAGATAACGCACCGGGGACTCGTCGTTCAGTTGCAACGCAGCCAAGTGTTCGGTGGCGTCGAAGCGCAACTCGCCGTCGCTGCTGGCCAAACGCGTGCCGGCTTGCAGGCCCTGGATCACCGCGCGAATAAAAGGCTCAAGGCTGAACGCGTCAGTCACCAAACCCACCTGGCGCGCTCGGCGTACGCGGGCCATGGCCAGTTGCTGGGGCAAGGCGCTGGTGAACTGGTCTTCGCCGAGGAAGCCGAACGGCAACTGATAACGACTGACCTGCCCACCGGCACTCACTTCCAGTTCGCTGAGCAACACTGGATGCTCGGCGTCGCCGAACCGCACGCCATAAGCAATCCGCACGCTGTCGATGGCTGTGTCCTTGCCGGCGAACCAGCGCCGCTTGGGCAGCCAGGCCGGCAGTGAGGTTTGTTCCAGGGTGGTGCGGCAAGGTGCTTCGAGCAGTTCTTCCATGCGTTTTTTCAATACCAATGTGGTGAAGTCGGGCATGCTTTGCGCCGGTTCCACATGCCAGCTGGGCATCTGGTTTTCCGTCGCCAGCACAAACCAATAGAAACCGTAAGGCGCCAGGGTCAGCAGGAAATTCAGCTGACCAATAGGCGGGAAGGCATTGCCGCCGAGCATCTCCACGGGAACCATGCCGGCAAAGGACGAAAGGTCCAGCTCGGCCGCCTGGGCGCTACGCGACACGTTGGCCACGCACAAAATGATCTCCGTGCGGCCATCGGCACCGGTGTATTCGCGGGTATAAGCCAGAATGCGCCGATTGGCCGGCGAGAGCATTTTCAGGCTGCCGCGACCGAACGCTTTGGACTGCTTGCGCACTGCGAGCATGCGCCGGGTCCAGTTGAGCAATGAGTGCGGGTCCTGGGTCTGGGTTTCCACATTCACCGACTGGTAGCCGTAGAGCGGGTCCATGATCGGCGGCAGCACCAGGCTGGCCGGATCGGCGCGGGAGAAACCGCCGTTGCGGTCGATGGACCACTGCATCGGTGTGCGCACGCCATCGCGGTCGCCCAGGTAGATGTTGTCGCCCATGCCGATTTCATCGCCGTAGTACAAGGTGGGCGTGCCCGGCATCGACAGCAGCAGGCTGTTAAGCAACTCTACGCGGCGACGGTCACGCTCCAGCAGCGGCGCCAGACGGCGGCGGATACCCAGGTTGATCCGCGCGCGACGGTCGGCGGCGTAGTAATTCCACAGGTAGTCGCGCTCTTTGTCGGTAACCATTTCCAAGGTCAATTCATCGTGGTTGCGCAGGAAGATCGCCCATTGGCAATTGGCGGGGATCTCCGGGGTCTGGCGCAAGATATCGGTGATGGGAAAGCGATCTTCCTGGGCCAGGGCCATGTACATGCGCGGCATCAACGGGAAGTGAAAGGCCATATGGCATTCGTCGCCGTCATCGCCCTTCTTGTCACCGAAATACAGTTGGGTGTCTTCCGGCCACTGGTTGGCTTCGGCCAGCAGCATGCGGTCGGGGTAATTGGCGTCAATCTCGGCACGGATTTGCTTGAGTACCCCGTGGGTTTCTTCAAGGTTCTCGTTGTTGGTGCCGTCGCGCTCGATCAGGTACGGGATGGCGTCCAGGCGCAGGCCGTCGATGCCCATGTCCAGCCAGTAGCGCATCACTTCGAGCACCGCTTTCATGACTTGCGGGTTGTCGAAGTTGAGATCGGGCTGGTGGGAATAGAAGCGATGCCAGAAGTATTGGCCGGCGACCGGGTCCCAGGTCCAGTTGGATTTTTCGGTGTCGAGGAAAATGATGCGGGTGCCGTCGTACTTCTGGTCGTCATCGGACCACACATAGAAATCCCGCGCCGCCGAACCGGGCTTGGCCTTGCGTGCGCGCTGGAACCAGGGGTGCTGGTCGGATGTATGGTTGATCACCAGTTCGGTGATCACTCGCAGGCCACGTTTGTGTGCTTCGGCGATAAAGCGCTTGGCGTCGGCCATGGTGCCGTAGTCGCTGTGGACGCCGCGATAGTCGGCGATGTCATAGCCGTCGTCGCGGCGTGGTGACGGGTAGAACGGCAGCAGCCAGATGGTGTTCACGCCCAGGTCGGCGATGTAGTCGAGCTTGGCGATCAACCCAGGAAAATCGCCGATACCGTCATTATTGGAGTCGAAAAAGGATTTGACGTGAACCTGATAGATCACCGCGTCCTTGTACCAGAGCGGGTCTTTGATAAAGATGGCAGCCTTGGGTTTCTTCGCCATTGGACACTCCTGAAACACTCGATAAATCGTGCAGACTCAATGTCGGAGGGGGGGTGCCCCCTCTTCCCCATCAGGTGGTAATGCGCCAGATCCCGAACGGCATCTGCGGTTCCAAGCGCGTCCACTGGGTCTTGCCGTACCAGGTCCAACGATGGCCGTTCATCAGGTCTTCGCCCTGGGTTTGGGCATCGTCCGGCAGGCCCATCTCCCACAAGGGCAGTTCGAAATGAGCTTCCTGGGCGTTAAAAGGGTCCAGGTTGACCGCCACCAGAATGAAGTTGCTGCCGTCCTCGCTGCGCTTGCCGAAGTAGAGGATGTTGTCGTTCCACGCGTTGTAGATCTTCAAGCCCAAGTGCGTATGCAGCGCCGGGTTCTGGCGGCGGATGCGGTTGAGCTGGGCGATCTCGGCAATGATGTTGCCGGGCGCAGTGAAGTCGCGAGGGCGGATCTCGTATTTCTCCGAGTCCAGGTATTCCTCTTTGCCCGGCACCGGCGCGGCTTCGCACAGTTCAAACCCGGAATACATACCCCACAGGCCCGAGCCCATGGTCGCCAGCGCGGCACGGATCAAAAAGCCCGGGCGCCCGGATTGATGCAGGAACGCGGGGTTGATGTCCGGCGTGTTGACGAAAAAGTTCGGGCGGTAGCACTCGCGCCACGGTGACTGGTTGAGCTGGGTGAAATACTCGCTCAACTCAGCCTTGGTATTGCGCCAGGTGAAGTAGGTGTAGCTCTGGGAATAGCCGACCTTGCCCAGGCGCGCCATCATTGCCGGAGTGGTAAAGGCTTCGGCGAGGAAGATCACCTCAGGGTACTTGGAACGCACATCGCTGATCAGCCATTGCCAGAAAGGCAGCGGTTTGGTGTGGGGGTTGTCGACGCGAAAGGTCTTCACGCCCTCTTCCACCCAGCCAACCACGATGTCGCGCAGCTCGGTCCACAGGCCAGGGATCGCATCGGCGGCATAAAAGTCGACGTTGACGATGTCCTGATATTTCTTCGGCGGGTTTTCCGCGTATTTGATCGTGCCGTCCGGGCGCCAGTTGAACCAGCCCGGATGCTCCTTGAGCCACGGATGGTCCTGGGAACATTGAATGGCAAAGTCCAGCGCGATCTCCAAGCCATGGTCGGCGGCGGCCTTGACCAGGCGGCGGAAGTCATCGCGGCTGCCCAACTGCGGGTGAATGGCTTCGTGACCGCCCTCCTCGCTGCCGATGGCGTACGGGCTGCCGGGGTCGTCCGGGCCGGCGGTGAGCGAGTTGTTCCGGCCTTTGCGATGGCTACGGCCGATGGGGTGGATCGGCGGGAAGTACAGCACATCGAAGCCCATGTCGTGGATCATCGACAGCCGCGCGTGTACATCGTTAAAGGTGCCGTGGCGTGCCGGATCATCGGTGATCGAACGGGGAAACAACTCGTACCAGCTGGCGAACTGCGCACGTTCGCGCTCGACGTCAATCGGGTACACCGTGCTGATGCTCAGGTAGGCGCGGTGGTCGGCCTGGGTCATCAGATGCGCACTGTCTTCGTGCAGAAACAACGCCACCTGCTCGGTTTCCAGCAGGCCGGACAGTTCGTGGTGCAACAACATCAGGCGGTCGCGCAGCTCGTTGTCGCTACGCTCGGCGGCTTGCAGCACCAGGCTGCGACCTTCCTGCAACTCCAGGCTGACCGGAACGCCGGCTTCGTGTTTTTTGCGCAATTCGTAGCAGAAGCTGGCGAAGGTATCGATCCAGGCTTCGATGCAGTATTCATGAGGCCCCTGATGGGCCACCGTGAACGCGCCTTCCCAACCGTTGTTGCCAACATCGGTCATGACCACGCTGTGCCAGCTTTCGTCGCGCAGCGGGCGCCAGCGGATCAATACGGCCAATTTGTCATGGCCATCGGCAAACACTTTGCTGGTGACATTAATGCGCTGGCCTATCACCGCCTTGACCGCGAATTCGCCGCCGTCAATCACGGGGCTGGTGCTTTCGATCGCGATCCGGGGCAATAGCAGTGCCTGGGACAGCGGCAGTACGGCAGTGTCTGGAACCTGTGTTTCAGCAGTCATCGAGCATCTTCCCCTTACGCCCAGTGGACGCCCTTTGCTAGATCCGAATCCAATACGCCAGCACTCTCCCTGAGCGACGACGCATAAGGTCCGAGCCTGTGCCTGGGTTAAAAGTTCAGGTGGATATGCCGCCATTGAGCGGGAATCAAATGCCCCGTGGGAATGTCCACCGCTAGAGCAAAGCACAAAGGAGGCCACACCGATGAATATCCCGATCCCGGCGGAAACCCCGGACCCGAATATCGACCAGCCGACCCTGCCCCCTACGGAACCGCCAACGGTTCCGGAGCAGGAACCGCCGGATAACGAGCCACCCGCGGTCGAAGAACCGCCAAAGACCATGCCACCGGTCATCGTCTAAACCACGAGCAGGTTTTGAGGTTCGCTCAAGAGGCGCCCAGCCCCTTGAGCGGACCACACATATCTCTGATACGTCCTACATATCCTAGAAAAAAAGCCTAAAACCGACTGCGGGGTTCATACCTAAACTCGTTCGCGCGCAGGCGCCCAATCCAGTTCCTTGGAATAGGGCCCTTAAACCTCTCACGCGAGGACACCTTATGTTGACCATCCCCCCACAATGGGCTAACCGCCCTACTGCCTCCCAACCCGCGCACGCCAGCGCCTCGCCCGCCCAGCTCACGCCCGAGCGCCTGAATGCGTTACTCAGGTCAGGCCCGAGGTGGTCCGCCTCGGCCAAGCCACCGGAACCAACACGCCCCTCCCCGGCGGCGACCGCACCCGGCCCTGCATTGCCCTCGGCGCCGGAGGCAAAGCTCACTGAAGACCTCAGTGACCTCAACACCGCGTTGACCCAAGACAACATCAACCAGATGGTGCGCGATCCCGATGCAGAGTCCTCCCGCGCCCTCATCGCGCGCACCCGCGCGCTGTTGACACCGGCCAATATGCGCACGATGTTGGGCGGCCCTAATGCCTCAACGAACGCCGCCACCCTTGAAGGCCTCAGGCAACGCCTCGGCAAACAAGTCCTCACCGAGACCCAGCAGTCAGCCAGCAACGATGCGGAACAGGCATTGATCGACCAAATGAAGCTGCATCTTCTGGAAAACCTTGGAAAAATCTACGAAGGCGGCCTCGGGACTGACGAAATCCTCAAGGACTACAACATGTCGCGCAAGCACATAGACGCCATGAAACGCGACCAGTCCGCCAGGGAAGCCAGCGTCCGCACGCTGTACGATATCGGCGGCTCTCTGAGCAAAGAAAAGCTCTCCGCGTTGCGCACCCCCGAACCTGCGTCCGCCACTGCGCAGGTAGCCGAGCGTCTCACTCGCCAGCGCAACACCTATCGCTTCAATGCGCTCAGTGATTCGCGACTTGATGCGCCTCGCGAGATCTCAGGATTCATGGCCGGCGACAAACTGGACCTGTCGGGTATTCGCAACCAATTGAACAAACCGCTGCAAAGGGTCGAACGTTTCTCCGGGGCCAGCGCAGAAATGCAGATCCACTACCTGCCCAGCACCGGCACCAGCGTGATCGCCGTTTCCGGAAACCCGGGCGAGCCGCCGTTTGTGCTTAAGGTTTTCGGTCAGGTGCGGTACAGCGATATCGTGTCCTGAGACGCGGCATAGGGTCAGGCATCCTTATCCAACCACTTGATGATCCTAGGCATTACGCTGAACACCACCAGCGCCAGCAACGTACTCAACACCGCCGTGGATTCACGCCCCATGCCCGCCGCCACACCGATGGCGGCGGTCATCCATAGCCCGGCGGCGGTGGTCAAGCCTTTGACGTGCTGACCCTCTTCGTCTTCCTTACCTTTAAGAATAGTGCCGGCGCCGAGGAAACCAATCCCGGCAATCACCCCCTGCACCACCCGGCTCATGGCATCGGCCTGGTTGCCGGACATCTGCGGCACCAATACAAACAGCGCCGCGCCCATCGCCACCAGCATATGGGTGCGCACCCCGGCGGCCTTGCCCTTGTGCTCCCGTTCAAAACCGAGGATCCCGCCCAGCAGCGCAGCGATCAGCAGACGCACGGTGATCTGCGTGAGCTGTCTGGCATCGCCGAGATCGGCGAATTCGGCCTGCAGGGTCACCCATACTTCGTGCCACCAAGCGTCCATAAACCCTGTCCTTTGTTGAGATGGATAATGGGTTGACAACGGCGACCGTCAGTCAGTTGCCTGGAACACCGCGCCTGTGCATGCGCCCTAACGTTTATCAGCCTGATAAAAAGGAGAGCGCCATGCCAATCCGTATCGAAAACCGCACCTGTTTCTTCAAGGTCAACGATGAGGGCCGGGAATACAGCCTGCCCGCCGCTGAAGTCACCGTCAGCACTGACGTCCCCAGAGCCATGTCCTATGTGGACGTGGGCGCCGAGCGTGTCTACATCACCGAGCAGGAAGCCGATGCCCTCACCGTGGCCGGCGCCATCGATGGGCGTCAGCACAAGAAGGTCACCACGCCGGATTCGGCGATTTGACTGATCTGTATCTATTGACGCAGCACAAGCCTGCACCCCGAAGGCGACGGGGTGCAGCACAATGTCGCAGGGCCACGGCTGCAAACAATCTGATCCGGTTTTTATCGTCATAGCTGAGTCTGTTATGCAAACAGCTCGCCGCGCATAGTCCATTGGCCTGATGGAGGCTGATGAGCGAACGACCATGAGCGAACGAATCCCCACCGTGGAAATCTTTGAGCCCGTGCACCCAAAGAAGGTGAAGGCCAAATCCAGCGACACCCTGATCCATACCCGCAGTTTCACCGGCTTGTTCCGCACCTTGCGTGTGCTAGGCGCAGGCTTTCTGTTCCTGGCCTTTTTCGGCACCGTGTGGCTGAACTGGGGCGGTCGGCAAGCCGTGCTGTGGGACTTGGCTGAAAGCAAGTTCCACATCTTCGGCGCGACGTTCTGGCCCCAGGACTTCATCCTGTTGTCGGCGCTGTTGATCATCTGTGCCTTCGGCCTGTTTGCCATTACGGTCTTCGCCGGCCGCGTCTGGTGCGGCTACACCTGCCCGCAAAGCTCGTTCACCTGGCTGTTTATGTGGTGTGAAAAGGTCACCGAGGGCGAACGCAACCAACGCATCAAGCTGCAAGCGGCGCCATGGAGCCTCAACAAGCTGGCGCGGCGCTCGGCCAAGCACACGCTGTGGCTGGGCATCAGCGTGCTGACCGGGCTGACATTTGTCGGTTACTTCACCCCCATTCGCCCCCTCGCGGCGGAACTGCTGACCTGGCAAATGGGCGGCGTCAGCCTGTTCTGGGTGCTGTTTTTCACCGCCGCCACCTACCTCAATGCCGGTTGGTTGCGCGAAGCGGTGTGCATGCACATGTGCCCTTACGCACGGTTCCAGAGTGTGATGTTCGATAAAGACACCCTCACCATCTCTTACGACGCCGCCCGTGGCGAACATCGTGGCCCGCGCAAACGCGAGGTCAAACCCGCCGATGTCGGCCTGGGTGATTGCATCGATTGCCAGCTGTGCGTGCAGGTGTGCCCGACCGGCATCGACATCCGCGACGGCCTGCAAATGGAGTGCATCGGCTGCGCGGCGTGTGTCGATGCCTGCGATTCGATCATGGACAAGATGGGCTACGCGCGCGGTTTGGTGCGCTACACCAGCGAACATCAACTGCAAGGCGGCAAGACTCACCTGCTAAGGCCGCGACTGATCGGCTACAGTGCCGTGCTGTTGGTGATGATCGCCGCGCTGGTGGTGGCCTTGGTGCAACGGCCGATGGTGTCGCTGGACGTGACCAAGGACCGGGGCATGTTTCGCGAAAACAGCCAGGGCTTGATTGAAAACATCTACAGTCTCAAGGTCATCAACAAGACCCAGCAGCGCCAGGATTATCGGCTGGAGCTGGTAGAGGCCGAGGGTTTCCAATTGCAAGGCAAGACCGGGATCAGCCTGGCGCCGGGGGAAATCGTGGATGTACCGGTGTCGGTGGCACTGCTGGCGGATAAACCGGCGAGCAGTTCGCAGACACTGCGCTTCAAAGTGACGGATGTGGACGAGCCGTGGGTGTACAGCGAGGCCGAGAGCCGCTTCGTCGCACCGCTCAACCGCTGATACCTGGCTATCGAAAACGATGAAAGCCCAATGTGTGAGGGGGCTTGCCCCCGATGGTATCTCTCATACAAAAACCTGTGTTTAAGGCCGCCATGAAACGCTACGAAAAATTCGCCGACGACATCGCTGAACTGATCCGCTCCGGCGTCCTCGGCCCCGGCCAACGCGTGCCGTCGGTGCGCTACGCGAGCCAGACCTACGGTGTCAGCCCCTCCACGGTGTTCCAGGCGTATTACCTGCTGGAGCGCCGCGGGCTGATCCGCGCGCGGCCGCGCTCCGGTTACTTCGTCAACACCCATGCGCCGAGCCCGTTTTCCGAGCCGGTGGTGAGCGAACAGGTACACGAATCCACCGAGGTGGATGTGAGCGAGCTGGTGTTTTCGGTGCTCGACTCGATCAAGGACCCCACCACCGTGCCCTTCGGTTCGGCGTTCCCCAGCCCGATGCTGTTCCCGTTGCCGCGTCTGGCCCGTTCCCTGGCCAGCGCCAGCCGTGAGATGGACCCGCGCATGGTGGTCACCGACATGTCGCCGGGCAACCCACAACTGCGCCGGCAAATTGCCCTGCGCTATATGGTCGGCGGCCTGATGCTGCCTATGGAAGAGTTGCTGATCACCAACGGCGCCCTGGAAGCGCTGAACCTGTGCCTGCAGGCCGTGACCGAGCCAGGCGATTTGGTGGCCATCGAGGCTCCGGCGTTTTATGCCTGCTTGCAGGTCTTGGAACGTTTAAAACTCAAGGCGGTGGAGATCCCGGTGCACCCACGCGACGGCATCGATCTCAATGCCCTGGCGCAAAGCCTGGAGCGCTACCCGATCAAGGCCTGTTGGACCATGACCAGCTTCCAGAACCCCATGGGCGCCACCCTGCCTGAAGCCAAGAAACAAGCGCTGGTGGAACTGTTGCGCGGCCATCAGGTGCCCTTGATCGAAGACGATGTGTACGCCGAGTTGTACTACGGGCAGCACGCGCCCAAACCGGCCAAGGCGTTCGACACCGAGGGCCTGGTGATGCACTGCGGCTCGTTCGCCAAGAGCCTTGCACCGGGTTATCGCGTGGGCTGGGTCGCGGCAGGGCGCTATGCGCAGAAAGTCGAACGTTTGAAGCTGATGACCTCGTTGTGCCCGTCGATGCCGGCCCAGGCGGCAATTGCCGACTACCTGCAACACGGCGGCTACGACCGGCACCTACGCAAATTGCGCTATGCTTTGGAAGAACAGCAAAGCGCCATGCTGGCCGCCATTGGCCGCTACTTCCCCGCGCAAACCCGCGTCAGCCAACCCGCCGGCGGGTATTTCCTGTGGCTGGAACTGCCCGAGCAGACCGATTCGCTGAAGCTATTCCAGATGGCCCTGGCCCAAGGCATCAGCATTGCGCCGGGGCCGATTTTCTCGGCGACTCAACGTTTCAGAAATTGTATTCGCCTGAACTACGGCAGCCCGTGGACCGAGGCGTCCGAGAAAGCTATGGAAACGTTGGGGCGGATTGTGCGGTCGTTCTAAGTGATGGTGTTGCGCTTTCTGACGCCATCGGGGGCAAGCCCCCTCCCACATTTTGAGCTGTGAGTACTCTCAAGTGTGGGAGGGGGCTCGCCCCCGATGGCGTCGGTGCGGGCACTGCATCCCTAGCGCCCGCCGCCCAAATCCAGAAACGTGCCGGTGGCATAGGACGCCTTGTCCGACAGCAACCAGATAATCGCTTCGGCCACTTCATCCGGACGGCCGCCACGGGCCATGGGGATGCCAGACTCCAGTTTGCTGACCCGGTCCGGATCGCCGCTCAGGGCATGAAAGTCGGTGTAGATATAACCCGGGCGCACCGCATTGACGCGGATACCTTCGCCGGCAACCTCTTTCGACAGGCCAATGGTGAAGGTGTCGAGCGCGCCCTTGGAGGCGGCATAGTCGACATACTCACCTGGCGAACCCAGGCGTGCCGCCACCGATGACACATTGACGATACTGCCGCCCTGCCCGCCATGCCGGGGCGACATGCGCAACAGCGCATGCTTGGCACACAGAATCGGGCCGAGCACGTTGGTCTTGAGCATTTTCAGGATGCGAAACTCCGACATCTCATCCACCCGGGATTTATGCCCCACGGTGCCGGCGTTGTTCACCAGCGCAGTGACCCGGCCCAATTCGGTGTCGACACGGTGGAACAGCGCGATCACTTCGTCTTCGATACTTACGTCAGCGCGCACCGCAATCGCCTCGGCGCCGAGGGCGCGTACCTGTTCCAGCACGCGGTGGGCGGCCTCGTCGTCGGCCTGATAATTGATGCAAATACGGTAGCCCTGACGCGCAGCCAGCAAGGCCGTCTCGGCGCCAATCCCGCGACTGCCCCCGGTGATGATGACGACTTTGTCCATGCCTGGTGTCTCCTGTTTCTACCTGTAGGTTTAATGGGTCGCGTCAAGAATAACCGTCACTCACTGACCTTGTCAGGAGCGGCCGCCTCTTCGGCGCGGCGGATATTAGCCATAAAACCCTCGGCCGGCAGTGGAAGACCCAACAGATAACCTTGCAGCGAGTTACAACCCAGGCGCGTTAGAAAATCCTGCTGTTTATCGGTTTCCACGCCTTCGGCCACAATGCGCAGCCCAAGGGCCTGGCCGAGGGCGACGATGGCCGACACGATAGCGGCATCGTCGCCATCGTGCTCCAGATCGCGCACGAAGCCACGGTCGATTTTAAGTTCGTTGGCCGGCAAGCGCTTGAGGTACATCAAGCTGGAGTAACCGGTACCGAAATCATCGATGGACAGGTCCACGCCCATGTCCGATAGCTGCTGCAACACCTTCATGCTCGCGTCGGCATCGCGCATGGCCGTGGTTTCGGTGATTTCCAGGGTCAGGCTGTTAGCCGGCAACTGGTGGCGTTCAAGCGCGGCGGCGACGCTGTTGACCAGCCCGGCATGGCAGAACTGCAACGCAGAAAGATTCACGGCGATGCGCCATTCTTCATACCCCTGCACGTACCACAGGCGCATCTGGCGGCAAGCTTCATTGAGCACCCATTCGCCGATGGGGATGATCAGCCCGGTTTTCTCCGCCAGTTCAATAAACGTCGCCGGCATCAACAGGCCCTGCTGCGGATGCTCCCAGCGCAATAGCGCCTCGGCGCCCACCGCAATGCCGCTGGCCGCATCGAACTTAGGCTGGTAGTACAAGCGAAACTGCTGTTGCTCCACGGCATTGCGCAAGTCCTGCAACAGTTGCAGTTGCTTGCGCGCGTTGGTGTTCATCGACACATCGAAAAAGCTGTAGCCGTTCTTGCCCAAGCCCTTGGCGTGGTACATGGCGGCGTCGGCGTTCATCAACAATTCCTGGGGCGTGGCGCCGTTGCCGGGGAACAGTGCGATACCGACGCTGGCGGAGATTTTCAGCTCATGCTCGGCCACCAGGAACGCCCTGTTGGTCAGTTGTACCTGGCGCTCGGCCAGGCCGAGGGCATCGTCCGGCTGGTTCAGTTGCACCAACAGTACAAACTCGTCACCACCGATACGCGCCAGGGTGTCGTGGCTGCGCAGATCCTCGCGCAGGCGCAAGCCCACTTCGCGCAGCAATTGGTCGCCCAGATGATGACCAAAGGCATCGTTGACCGGCTTGAAGCCATCCAGGTCGATAAACATCAGCGCAAAGCAACCGCCCTGCTCCTGCACCGCCTGCATGGCCTGCTGAATGCGGTCGGCGAGCAGGCTGCGATTGGGCAGACCGGTGAGCATGTCATGCAAGGCCAGGTGGGACAGTTCCTGGTTGGCCTGGGTGAGCGAATCGGCGAGCACCGCGGTGCGGGCTTCCAGGCGCGCGTCGAGCAACGAAGTCAGCAAAGCGATGGCCAGCACTGCCAGGGTGGTGACCAGCACCAGGTTATCCAGGCCATTGCCGCTCAACCCGTCCAGGGCGGCGCCGCAGTAGCTGTCATCGGCAAAGCTGGCGGCCGCCATTGCGGTGTAGTGCATGCCGACAATGGCAACGCCCATCACCACCGCGGCACCACCTCGAAGCAGGCGTACACGCGGGGTGTTACGCCGCAGGTTGAACGCAATCAGCAAGGCCGCGCCCGACGCCGCCACGGCGATCATCAACGAGGCACCGAACAACGTGGGGTCGTAGTCGATGTCGGGGGTCATACGCATGGCCGCCATGCCGGTGTAGTGCATGCAGCTGATACCGGCCCCCATCACCAACGCGCCGAATAGCAGTTGCCAGGCGGGCAAGCGGGCCTGGCTGACCAGCCACAAGGCAAAGCCACTGGACAATACAGCGATCAACAGCGACAACGCAGTGATGCCCACGTCGAACCCCAGGGCAAACGGCAAGCGCAACGCGAGCATGCCGATAAAGTGCATCGACCACACCCCCACCCCCATCGCCAACGCGCCGCCGACTATCCACAGGTAGACGGCCCGTCCCTGGGCGGTCGCGATGCGGCCGGCCAGGTCGAGTGCGGTGTAGGAAGCCAGAATCGCAACGAACAGCGAGATCACGACCAACGAAGGGGTATAGCTACCGATAAGCATGCTGAGTCTCGCGAGCTACGAGCTGGAACGCCCGTACCGAGTGGCAAAGCGGCGGATTGTAGCGATAAATATTCGGCGGCAGTTGAATAATTATCACAAGGCCATCATGGGCTTTTGACGTCAATCCACCGGCTCAACATCGCCATCGAGCGCTTGCACGCCCGCACTCTTCTAGTCGTTGGCGCTAATTTGGGTTTGCCCGTCCCAGCCCCCGCCCAAGGCGGCGATCAGTTGCACACTGGCGACCAGGCGCGATTGCAGCAAGGTCAACACGCTGCGTTCGTTGCTCAGGGCGGTGGCCTGTACGGTGACCACGTCCAGGTAGGCAATCAGCCCCGCTTTGTACTGGTTCTCGGTCAGGCGCAGCGACTCGCGCGCCGCCGCCAACGCTTCGTTGCTGACCGCTGCTTCGTCTTCCAGCACCTTGAGTTGCACCATGTAGTTTTCCACTTCACGGAAACCGTCCAGTACGGTCTGGCGGTACTTGGCCACGGTTTCGTCGTAGGACGCCACGGTGCGGTCGACTTCCGCCGAGCGCTGGCCACCGTCGAACAGGGTCATGGCCAGTTTCGGCCCCACTGACCAGAAGCGGTTGGGCAGGCTGATCCAGTCGGCATAAGTGCTGCTGGAATAGCCACCGGCCAGGCTCAGGGTCAGGTCCGGGTAGTACGCGGCCTTGGCCACGCCGATATTGGCATTGGCGGCGATCACCGCGCGCTCGGCCGAAGCTATGTCCGGGCGGCGCTCCAACAGCTGCGACGGCAGGCCTACCGGGATCTGTGGCAGCTGCGGAATGTCCTTGCTCACCGCCAGGCTGAAGTTGGCCGGCGCCTCGCCGATCAGCACCGCAATGGCGTTTTCCAGTTGGGCGCGCTGCCAGATCAGATCGATCAGGCTGGCCTGGGTGGTCTTGAGCTGGGTTTGCGCCTGGGCCACCGCGTCCTTGCCGGACACGCCAGCGCGATACTGGTTTTCGGTCATTTGCAGGGAGCGTTGATAGGTGTCCAGGGTGGCTTGCAACAGCCGCGTCTGTTCATCCATCACCCGCAGTTGCAGGTAGCTTTGTACCAGTTCCGATTGCTGGCTCAGGCGCATCGCGGCCAGGTCCGCCGAGCTGGCTTCGGCGCTGGCCTCGTTGGCCTCCAGGCCACGGCGCAACTTGCCCCAGACATCCGCCTCCCAGCTCACGCCCAATTGCGCGTTGAGGGTGTCGCGGATGCCGCTGCTGGAACTGCTGAGGCTGGCGCTGCTGCTGCCGGTGCCCTGGCTGGCGCGGGTCTTGCCCACGCTGAGGTCGACGCTGGGGTAGAACGCACCGCGCGAGCTGCGCACCAACGCCTGGGCCTGGCGAAAACGTGCCTCGGCCTGAGCCACGGTCTGGTTGGCATTATTGAGCCGCGCGACCAAGTCGTTGAGCTGACGGTCGCCATACAATTCCCACCAGGCGCCGCGGGCCAGCGCGTCGCTCGGCGTGGCCTGACGCCAGCCTTGGGCTTGCTTGAACTGCGCGGGCTCGATGACCTCCGGGCGCTGGTAATCCGGGCCAATGGCGCAAGCGCTGAGCATCAGACCGCAGAGTGCCGCTGCCAACAGTTTTTGGGGGGCGTGGATTGAATCGGTCATAGCGCAGTGTCCAGGGCGGCATCGGTCCGCACGCCGCGCCAGGCATTGAAGCGATGGCGCGCGCGGTCGAGGTAAAGGTAAACCACCGGGGTGGTGTAAAGAGTCAGGATCTGGCTGAACACCAGGCCGCCAATGATGGTAAGGCCCAACGGTTGGCGCATTTCCGCACCGTCGCCGGCGCCGAGCAGCAATGGCAAAGCACCGAGAATCGCCGCCAGGGTGGTCATCAGGATCGGCCGCAGGCGCAACAGGCAGGCGCTGCGGATCGATTCCAGCGGGCTCATGCCGTCATGGCGTTCCAGTTGCAGCGCCAGGTCGATCATCAGGATCGCATTTTTCTTCACCACCCCGATCAGCAGAAACAGCCCCAATAACGAGATGAGGCTGAATTCGCCGCCCAGCAGGTAGATCGACAGCAGCGCGCCGACGCCAGCCGAGGGCAAGGTCGACAGGATGGTCAACGGGTGAATATAGCTTTCGTACAGAATCCCCAGCACCAAATAGACCGCCACCAGCGCGCCAAGAATCATGAAGGGTTGACCCTTCTGCGTCGCCGCAAAGGCATCGGCGGTGCCGGCCATTTTGGCAATCACATCTTCCGGCAGCCCCACCTTGGCGATCGCCCGTTCAATGGCGGCCGTGCCCTGCTCCACCGTGAACCCGGGGGCGATGTCGAACGCAATGTTTTCCGAGGCGAACTGGCCCTCATGACTGACGCGGTCGTCCGCCAGGCTATTTTCGTAATGGGCGATGGTGGACAACGGCACCCGCGCACCGTCGGCCGTAATCACCTGCATCTGGTTCAGGGTGATCGGATCTTGGGCATATTTGGGGTTGACCTCCATCACCACCTGGTACTGGTTGAGGCTGTCGTAGATCGTGGAAATCTGCCGCTGACTGTAGGCGTTGTTCAGCACCCCTGTGACCATGTTCATGTCGATGCCCAGACGCTTGGCCTGATCACGGTCGACGATCAGTGTCACTTGCGCCGCACCACGGCCTTCGCGCGCGTCGATGGCGGTCAGCTCCGGTAATTCACGCAATGCGGCAACCACTTTCGGGTACCACAGACGCAACGCGGCCAGGTCGCCGCTTTGCAGGATGTAGGAATACTGTGCGCTGGTCTGGTCGCGGCTGCCGCCGAATTGCAGGTCCTGGTCGGCCATCAGGAACAGGCGCCCGCCCGGCACCGGTGGCACGTTCTTGCGCAGACGCTCGATCACCGCCTGGGCCGAGACTTTGCGCTCTTTGATGGGTTTGAGCCGCACCAGCATCACCGCGTTGTTGGTGCCGTTGTTGCCACCGATAAAGCCGGCGACGCTGAGCACCGCCGGGTCCTTGAGCACCGCCTGACGGAAAATTTCCATCTTCGGCTGCATCACGCTGAACGACAGGCCGTCATCGCCGCGCACAAAGCCGATCAACTGCCCGGTGTCCTGCTGCGGCATAAAGGTTTTCGGCACCACGATATACAACGCCACGTTGACGCCGATGGTCAGCAACAGGCTGAGCAAGGTCAGGCGCCGGTGGCGCAGCACCCAGTCCAGGCTGCGGGCGTAGCCGGCGACCATGCGCTCGTTGATCCTGTGGCTCCAGCGTTGCAAACCGGTCATATGGCCTTTGACATGGGGCTTGAGCCAACGGGCGCAGAGCATCGGCGTCAGGGTCAACGACACCACCAGCGAGACGATGATCGCCGCCGACAAGGTGATGGAAAACTCGCGGAACAGGTTGGTGACGATCCCGCCCATAAACAGGATCGACAGGAACACCGCCACCAGCGACACGTTCATCGACAACAAGGTAAACCCGACTTCCTGGGCCCCCAGGTACGCCGCCTTCATCGGCGGCACGCCGTCATCGATGTGCCGGGAGATGTTCTCCAGCACCACGATGGCATCGTCCACCACCAGGCCAGTGGCCAGGATCAACGCCATCAACGAGAAGTTGTTCAACGAGAACCCGTACAGGTACATCACCGCAAAGGTGCCCACCAGCGACACCGGCACCGCCAGGGTCGGGATCAGCGAGGCGCGGAAATTGCCGAGGAACAGGTACACCACCAGGATCACCAGCCCCACCGCGATCAACAGGGTCATCTCCGCTTCGTGCAGGGTGGCGGTGATCACCGGCGAGCGGTCCATGGCCAGGCTGAGCTTGACGCTGGACGGCAGCACCGCCTGCAACGCCGGCAATTGCGCCTTGATCTGGCGCACGGTCTCGATAATGTTGGCGCCGGACTGGCGGTTGATCACCAGCAACACCGCCGCATCGTTGTTGAAGAAACCGCTGTTGTAGCGGTCTTCCACGCCGTCGCTGATCTTGGCCACATCGCCAAGACGCAAGGCTGCGCCGTTCTGGTAGCGAATCAGCAGCGGCTCGTAGTCCTTGGCCTTTTCCAATTGGTCGTTGGCTTGGATCTGCCAGTTGCGCTCGCTGTCTTCCAGCGAGCCCTTGGGCCGGCGCTGGTTGGCATTGGCGATGGTGTTGCGCACATCGTCCAGGGCCACGCCGTACTGATCGAGAGCCTTGGGTTCGAGTTCGATGCGCACCGCCGGCAAGGAGCTGCCGCCGATCTGCACTTCACCCACGCCCGGCACCTGGGACAGGCTCTGGGACAGGATGGTGGAGGCCAGATCGTAGAGCTGGCCCTTCTGCAACACGTCCGAGGTCAGCGACAGCACCATGATCGGCGCTTGGGACGGGTTGATCTTCTTGTAGGTGGGCATGCTGCGCATGCCGCTGGGCAGCAGATTACGCGAGGCGTTGATGGCCGCCTGCACTTCACGCGCCGCGCCGTTGATATCGCGGTCGGAGTCGAAGGCCAGAATCACCCGGGTCGAGCCCTGACTGGAACTGCTGCTCATGGTGGTGATGCCGGCAATCGAGCCGAACGAACGCTCCAAGGGCGTGGCCACGGTGGACGCCATCACCTCGGGGCTCGCGCCAGGCAGGCTGGCCGACACCACGATCACCGGGAAGTCGATCTGCGGCAACGGCGATACCGGCAGCAGGTTGAAGCTCACTCCGCCGAGCAACATGATCGCCAGGCTCAGCAGCATGGTGGCTACCGGCCGGCGAATGAACGGTCCGGACAGGTTCATGACTCAACCGGCTCCAGGCTCTGGGGTTCTTTGCGCCAGCGGCGGCCCAGGCGATCGAAATACAGGTAGATCACCGGGGTGGTGAACAGCGTCAACACCTGGCTGACCAGCAGCCCGCCGACCATTACCAAGCCCAAGGGTTGGCGCAGCTCCGCGCCGGAACCGCTGGCCAGCATCAACGGCACGGCGCCGAACAGCGCGGCCAGGGTGGTCATCAGGATCGGCCGGAAACGCAGCAGCGCCGCCTGATAGATCGCGGTCTGCGGGTCCAGGCCCTGATTGCGTTCGGCGTCGAGGGCGAAGTCGATCATCATGATCGCGTTCTTTTTGACGATACCGATCAACAAAATGATGCCGATGATCGCGATCATGCCCAGGTCATTGCCGCTGAGCAGCAACGCCAACAAAGCCCCCACCGCCGCCGAGGGCAAGGTGGACAGAATGGTGATCGGGTGGATGTAGCTCTCGTAGAGCACCCCCAACACGATGTACATGGTGACCACCGCCGCCAGGATCAGCAGCAAGGTACTCGACAACGAGGCTTCAAACGCCTGGGCCGCGCCCTGGAACTGGGTCTGCACGCCCACCGGCATGCCGATGTCTTTCTGCGTCTGGTTGATCAGCTCCACGCCTTTGCCCAACGCCACGCCGGGTGCGAGGTTGAACGACATCATCACCGCCGGGAACTGGCCGATGTGCGCCACGGCCAACTGGGCCTGGCGCTGTTCCACCTTGGCCAGGCTCGACAAGCGCACTTGGCCGCCGTCGGTGGTTTTGACGTAGATCTGGTTCAGCGCGTCCGGCCCGAGGGTTTCGCCGGATTGGGCCTGCAACACCACGCGGTACTGGCTGGCCTGGGTGTAGATGGTCGAGATCTGCCGCTGGCCGAAGGCGTCATACAGCGCATCGGTGATGTTCGAGACGCTGACGCCCAGGCGCGAGGCGGCATCGCGGTCGATCACCAGGTATACCTGCAGGCCCTTGTCCTGCAGGTCGCTGGCCACATCGGTGAGTTCCGGCAACTGGCTGAGGGCGTGTACCAGTTTGTCGCTCCACAACGCCAGCAACTCGGCATCCGGCGATGACATGCTGAACTGATACTGGGTGCGACTGACGCGGTCTTCGATGGTCAGGTCCTGCACCGGCTGCATAAACAAGCGAATGCCCACCAGCTTGTCGATTTGCGGTTGCAGGCGCGTAATCACTTGGGCCGCGCTGAGGTCGCGCAGGCCGTGGGGCTTGAGGTTGATCAGCAAGCGGCCGCTGTTGAGTGTGGCGTTGTCGCCATCCACGCCGATATAGGACGACAGGCTTTCCACCGCCGGGTCGGCGAGGATGATCTTGGCCAACTCCTGCTGACGCTGGCTCATCGCCGCAAAGGAAATCGACTGCGGCGCTTCGGAAATGCCCTGGATCACGCCGGTGTCCTGCACCGGGAAAAACCCTTTGGGCACCACCAGGTACAGCACCACGGTCAGGCCGAGGGTGGCGATGGCCACCAGCAGGGTCAGCGGTTGGTGCTTGAGCACCCATTGCAACTTGCGCCCGTAGCCTTCGATCAACCAGTCGAGCCAGGCGCCGCTGGCCTTATAGAAACGGCCCTGTTCTTCTTCCTTGGGCTCACGCTTGAGCAGGCGCGCGCACATCATCGGCGTGAGAGTCAGGGACACCACCAGGGAAATCAGGATCGCTACCGCCAGGGTGATGGCGAACTCGCGGAACAAGCGCCCAACCACATCGGCCATGAACAGCAGCGGGATCAGCACCGCGATCAGCGACAGCGTCAGGGAAATCAGAGTGAAACCGATCTGCTTGGCGCCCTTGAGCGCGGCAGCCAGGGGCGTTTCGCCCTCCTCGATATAGCGGGAAATGTTCTCCAGCATCACGATGGCATCGTCCACCACGAAGCCGGTGGCAATGGTCAGGGCCATCAGCGTCAGGTTGTTGATGGAGAAGCCCGCCAGGTACATCACGCCGAAGGTGCCCACCAGGGACAGCGGCACGGCGATGGACGGGATGATCGTAGCACTGACACGCCGCAGGAACAGGAATGTCACCATCACCACCAGGGCAATGGCGATCAGCAGTTCGTGCTGCACGTCTTTGACCGACGCGCGGATGGTCTGGGTGCGGTCGGTGAGCACGGTGACGTCGAGGCCGGCCGGTAGGTTATCGGTGATACTCGGCAGCAGCGCCTTGATGCGGTCGACCACCTCGATCACGTTGGCACCCGGCTGGCGCTGGATATTGAGCAGCACGGCCTGGTTCTGGTTGGCCCAGGCGGCCAGGCGCTCGTTCTCGGCGCCGTCGACGATCTGCGCGACGTCCTTGAGACGCAGCGGCGCGCCATTGTTGTAGGCCAGGATCAGTTCGGCGTATTGCTGGGGCGAGACTAACTGGTCGTTGGCATCGAGCATCGAAACCCGCGTGGGGCCGTCGAAGTTGCCCTTGGGCTGGTTGACGTTGGACGCGGCGATCAAGGTGCGCACGTCCGAGAGGTTCAAACCATTTGCCGCCAGGGCCTCGGGGTTGACCTTGATGCGCACGGCCTGGCGCTGACCGCCGGCGATGCTGACCATGCCGACGCCGCTGATCTGCGCGATTTTCTGCGCCATGCGCGTATCGACCAGGTCATTGAGCTTGGGCAGCAGCATGGTCTTGGAGGTGATGGCCAGGGTCAGTACCGGGGTGTCCGCCGGGTTGACCTTGTTGTACACCGGCGGCGCCGGCAGGTCCTTGGGCAGCAGGTTGGTGGCGGCGTTGATCGCGGCCTGCACCTGTTGCTCGGCCACGTCCATATTGATGTCGAGGTTGAAGCGCAGGGTCAGCACCGAGGCGCCGCCGGAGCTGGTGGAGGCCATCTGGGTCAGGCCGGGCATTTGCCCGAACTGGCGCTCCAGGGGCGCGGTGACCGCGCTGGTCATCACATCCGGGCTGGCGCCGGGGTACAGGGTCATTACGCGGATGGTCGGGTAGTCCACCTGGGGCAAGGCCGACACCGGCAGCAAGCGGTACGCAATGATGCCGGCCAGGACAATGGCCAGCATGCTCAGGGTGGTAGCGACCGGGCGAAGAATAAACAGCCGCGACAGGTTCATGAACCGACCTTTTGCGCCTTGCCGGCGGTGCTGCCGGTCTCCCCTTTGGCCGCAGGCTTGCCTTGCAGGTGTTCGGTCGGCGTGGTCGGCACTTCGCTGCTGTCGTTGACCACGTCCACTTCACTGCCGTCCTTGAGGCGGTCGGTGCCTTCCAGCACCACCCGGTCGCCGGCGACCAGGCCCTGCTTGATCACAGTGTTGTCGCCGTCGGAGTCGCCCACCACCAACGGCTGGACCTTGACCTTCTTGTCGCCATCGAGCTTGTAGACGAAGGTGCCATTGTTGCCGAACTGAATGGCCGCCGAGGGCGCGAGCACCACGTTGTGCAAAGTGTCGGCCAGCAGGTGCACATTGACGAACTGGTTGGGGAACAGCGCCTGGTCCTTGTTATCGAAGCGCGCCTTGAATTTCAGGGTGCCCGTGGTGACGTCGATCTGGTTATCCAGGCTTTGCAGTACGCCGGTGGCCTGAATTTTCGCATCGCCACGGTCCCAGGCTTCCACAGGCAATTTATTGCCGGCGTGGTAACGGGTCAGGACCGTGTCCAGGGTGTTTTCCGGCAAGGTGAAGGCCACGCTGATCGGCTGGGTCTGGGTGATCACAGCCAGGGCGGTGGTGTCGTTGGCCGCCACCAGGTTACCCACATCAAGCTGGCGCAAGCCCACACGGCCACTGATGGGCGCGCGGATCTTGGTGAATTCGAGGTTGAGCTTGGCGTCATCCACCGCACCCTGGTTTGTCTTGACCGTGCCCTGGTATTGCAGGACCAGCGCTTCGGCGGTGTCCAGGATCTGTTTGGCGATGCTGTCCTGGGCATACAGGTCACGATAGCGCTGCACGTCGACCTGGGCGTTCTTCAACTGGGCCTGGTTCTGCAGCAAGGTGCCCTGGGCTTGGAGCAAGGCGTTCTGGTAGCTGCGCGGGTCGATCTCGGCGAGCAGATCGCCGGCCTTGACCATTTGCCCTTCTTCAAAGGCTATTTTCACCAGCTCCCCGCCCACTCGGCTGCGCACATTGATGGTATTGAGCGCGGTAACCGTGCCCAGCGCCTTGTAGTAGACCGGGAATTCCCCCTGCACCACCGGCGCCACACGCACCGGCACCGGACCGGTAGAGCCGCCGAAGCCCGGGCGCGCCATACCGGTTTTGCCGGTGTGCCCGGCCGGTGCGTCTTTATGGGCCGCGCCGCTTGGCCAGAATTTCCAGCACAGGCCGGCGATAACCAGCAGCACAAGCAGGCCAAACAGCCAGCGACGGGAGTGACGGGGGGAGGATTGCATGGAGTGATCAACCATTGGGCGCGAGAGCTTCTTCTTTGGGAGGCTGAAAGATAAGCACTGGGGCGCATTTAGAAAAGCGCCTTTACCGGCTATTTACCTTGGGCTTACAACATGTGACTTGAGGATCTTAGTCCATCGGCCTATTCCAGCTAAGCATTTGAAGCACAAATGAAAACGGCCTGGACTAGGCCAGGCCGCAATCATGTATCAAGCGTGTTACTGCAAAACGACAGCAATGCGCCGAAACAGTTACTTCAATACTGCCAGGGCAGCTTCGTAGTTCGGCTCCTGGCCGATTTCCGATACCAGCTCGCTGTGCAGCACGGTGTCGTTCTCGTCCAGCACGACCACCGCGCGGGCGGTCAAGCCTTTGAGCGGGCCGTCGGCGATGGAAACACCGTAATCAACCGCGAAATCCGAATCACGGAAATCCGACAGGCTTTTCACGTTTTCCAGGCCTTCGGCACCGCAGAAGCGCGCCTGGGCGAATGGCAGGTCGGTGGAGATGCACAGCACCACGGCATTGTTCAGCGAACTGGCCTGATCGTTGAACTTACGCACCGAAGTGGCGCAGGTCGGGGTGTCGACGCTTGGGAAGATATTCAGCACTTTGCGCTTGCCGGCGAAGGTCGCCAGGGTTGCGTCCGACAGATCGCCGGCGGTCAGGGTGAAGTCGTGGGCCTTGGCGCCAACTTTCGGCAGTTCGCCTTCAACCTGGACAGGGTTGCCTTTGAGGGTGACTTGAGCCATGAACGGAATCCTTATGCTGGGTTTGGTTTAAACGAATGCGAGAGGCGGAAGTTAACCACAAAGTACGATGACCACCTACCGCCAGACACAAATTGTCATGTCGCCGGTTGTGGTTTAATTGCGCGCCTTTCGCCCTGCCCTGCAAGGAAACCGTTGTCGATGAAGCCGCCTGCTACCCGAGTCCTGGTCATTGGTTATGTCTGGCCGGAGCCGCGCTCCTCGGCCGCGGGCGGGCATATGATGCAGATTCTCGAAACTTTTCTGACACAAGGTTGGGACATCACCTTCAGCAGCCCCGCCGCGCTCGGCGAACATAAGGCCGACCTGGCGGCGCTGGGTATCGCCGAGTGCGCCATCGAGCTGAATAACAGCAGTTTCGATGACTTTGTCCGCGAACTGGCCCCGGATATCGTGCTGTTCGACCGTTTCATGATGGAAGAACAGTTCGGTTGGCGCGTCGAAAAGCACTGCCCGAATGCCCTGCGCGTGCTGGAAACCTCCGACCTGCAAAGCCTGCGCGACGCCCGCCATCAGCGCCTAAAGGAACACCTCAAAATCGAGCCCGATAGCGATGACTTCACCGCGCTGTTCGCCCCGGCCTTGACCGAAGAATTCCAGCACATGGCCAACACCGACCTGGCCAAGCGCGAGATCGCAGCAATTTACCGTTGTGATATCAGCCTGATGATTTCCGATGTGGAAATCCGCCTGCTCACCGAACAATTCAAGGTGCCGGCCGCCCTGCTCCACTGGTGCCCGCTGATGCTGACGCCGCCGAGCGAGGCGTTCGCGTCGTTTGAGGAGCGTGCACACTTCCTCAGCATCGGCAACTTCCGCCATGCGCCCAACTGGGATGCGGTGCTGTGGATGAAGAACAGCCTGTGGCCACGCATCCGCCAGCAATTGCCAGGGGCCCAGCTGCATATCTACGGGGCCTATACGCCGCCCAAGGCCACTGCCCTGCACAACCCGGCTCAGGGCTTTCATGTCATGAACTGGGCCGAGGATGCCCTGCGCGTGATGAGCGCCGCGCGTATCTGCTTGGCGCCGTTGCGCTTTGGCGCCGGAATCAAGGGCAAGCTGGCCGATGCCATGCTGTGCGGCACGCCGAATGTCACCACACCAATCGGCGCCGAAGCCATGGGCGATGAACAGCCCTGGCCGGGAGCCATCGCGGCCGATGCCGAGGCTCTGGCCGCTGCCGCCGTGGCGTTGTATCAGGACCGCGACAGTTGGACGAAGGCACAGGAACACGGGCGCCACCTGCTGGCTCGGCGTTACGCCCAACAGATCCACGGCCCGGCGCTGATCGAGTGCCTGCAACAGTGCCGCAGCCGCCTCACGGCCCATCGCCGGGATAACTTCACCGGCAGCATGTTGCGCCACCACGCCCACAAGAGTACCCAGTACATGGCGCAGTGGATCGAGGCGAAAAACCGCAACGGGTAAACACAGACGTTGGCGAGGAGGTGCGCCAGGGGGCATTATCCTACGCAGCAACCACAATAAAGCGACGGCAGCATGACCCGAGCAACGCGCATCACCGACCCTTCCTACGAGTTGATGGACGATCACAACGGTCTGTCCATCATCTATCGCCAGCATGGCTTCCCCTGCCCGCTGGTGCGCTGGCATTTCCACAAGGAATACGAACTGCACCTGATCGTCGCCAGCTCCGGCAAGGTGTTTATCGGCGACTACATCGGCAACTTCTACCCGGAAAGCCTGTTCCTCACCGGCCCCAATCTGCCCCACAACTGGATCAGCCAGGTGGAGGAAGACGAAGTGGTGCCCAAGCGCGACATGTTGGTGAACTTCACCGATGAACTGCTTGAACAGGGCAGCCACATTTTCGCCGAACTCAAAAACCTCGCGCCGCTGCTGGAGCGCGCGCAGTCGGGTATCGAGTTTCGCTGCAAGCACACCATCGCCCAGGCCGTGACCTTGATGCAGCGCATCGAGGACGCCCAGGGCATGGCGCGCCTGGGGCATTTCTTTATCCTGCTGGACGTGTTGAGCGCGTGTGACGACTACCAACTGCTGTCGGGGGTGACAGCACCGCAAACGGCCGACGAGCACAGCATCGACCGCACCAACCGCGCGGTGGACTACATCTTCGCCCACTACGCACGGGAGTTGCCGCTGGAAGAAGTGGCCGAACACCTGGGCATGAAACCCACTTACTTTTCCCGCGTGTTCAAACAGGCCACCGGGCGCACGTTTATCGAATTCGTCAATCGGTTGCGCATCAGCAAGTCCTGCGAGCTGCTGGCCGATGGCGATAAGGCCGTGACGGATGTGTGCTTTGAGTCGGGCTTCAATAACATCTCCAACTTCAATCGACGCTTTCAACAGCTCAAGGGCATGACCCCGTCCCATTACCGGCGACTGGCGGTACAACGCTTGACCGAGCAGAACCTGGCCTGAGAGTGATTTTTCACTGGCTGATATAGAGGTTAAGTACTGCACTGATCGTTCCCACGCGGGGCGTGGAACGATCTTGCTGAGTGCAAAAAAGTATCAGTCCCAGTGTTCCCAAGGATTTGTCACACCGCCAATTGAAGGCTGTAATCAACGCACACTCTTCCTGACTCTCTGTAGGAAGACACAACAACAATAACTGTCCTTCCGTAGCCCCTGGGCGCGGAAATGGAGTGCGCGATGAAGTTCCCAGCAAAAGCTCTGCTTGCCTCTACGTGTATGACTGCATGTATGACCCTCAGCGCCGTCAGCCTTGGCGCGCAGACCCTGACCATTGCCACCGTCAATAACAGCGACATGATCCGTATGCAGAAGCTCTCGAAGACCTTCGAGGCCGAGCATCCGGAGATCAAGCTGAACTGGGTGGTGCTCGAAGAAAACGTGCTGCGCCAACGCCTGACCACCGACATCGCCACCCAGGGTGGGCAGTTCGATGTCTTGACCATCGGCATGTACGAAGCCGCACTCTGGGGCGCCAAGGGTTGGCTGGAGCCGATGAAGGACTTGCCGGCGTCCTACGACCTCGACGATGTGTTCCCTTCGGTGCGTGACGGTTTGTCCGTCAAGGGTTCGCTGTACGCCCTGCCGTTCTATGCCGAGAGCTCGATCACCTATTACCGCACCGACCTGTTCAAGGATGCCGGGCTGACCATGCCTGAGCACCCGACCTGGAGCCAGATCGGCGAATTCGCCAGCAAACTCACCGACAAGAGCAAAGAGCAATACGGCCTGTGCCTGCGCGGCAAAGCCGGTTGGGGCGAGAATATGGCGCTGATCACCACCCTGGCCAACGGCTACGGTGCGCGCTGGTTCGATGAAAAATGGCAGCCTGAATTCAATGGCCCGGAATGGAAGAACGCGCTGAATTTCTACGTCGACAACATGAAGAAATCCGGTCCGCCGGGGGCGTCCAGCAACGGCTTCAACGAAAACCTTGCGCTATTCAACAGCGGCAAGTGCGCGATCTGGGTCGACGCCAGCGTCGCCGGCTCGTTCGTCACCGACAAAACCCAAAGCAAAGTGGCCGACCACGTCGGTTTCACCTTCGCGCCCCATGAAACCACGGACAAAGGCACGTCGTGGCTGTACTCCTGGTCCCTGGCGATCCCGACCAGTTCCAAGGCCAAGGACGCCGCCAAAGTATTCACCAGTTGGGCCACGTCCAAGGAATACAGCCAGTTGGTGGCCAAGACCGATGGCATCGCCAACGTACCGCCAGGTACGCGCACATCGACCTACAGCGATGAGTACATGAAGGCTGCGCCGTTCGCCAAGGTCACGCTGGAATCGTTGAAAGTTGCCGATCCGACCAAGCCGACGCTCAAACCGGTGCCGTATATCGGGATCCAGCTGGTGACCATTCCTGAGTTCCAGGCGATTGGTACCCAGGTCGGTAAGTTCTTCTCCGGTGCGCTGACCGGTCAGCAGACGGTTGATGCAGCATTGACTGCGGCGCAGACCACCACCGAGCGGGAAATGAAGCGGGCCGGTTACCCCAAGTAACCTGAGCCTCACCACCGTCAAGGTGGGAGAGGGCTTGCCCCCGATAGCAGTGGATCAGCCAACTGATTCATCGACTGACACTCCGCTATCGGGAGCAAGCCCCCTCCCACACTGACCGCACTCCGATCCTTGCTCCGCACTGGCGTTAATTACCATGAATACACCTGCCAAAAACCGCCTGGCCAACCCCGGCTGGTTTCTCGTCAGCCCCTCGGTTGTCCTACTGTTGCTATGGATGATCGTGCCGCTGGGCATGACCCTGTACTTTTCGCTGATTCGCTACAACCTGCTCTACCCCGGCGAGAATGAATTCGTGGGGCTGGAGAATTTCACCTACTTCATCACCGACTCCGGCTTCCTGCCCGGCGCCACCAATACCCTGCTGCTGGTCGGCAGTGTGCTGTTGATCAGCGTGGTGTTCGGCGTGTTGATCAGTGCGCTGCTGGAGGCCAGTGAGTTCTTCGGTCGCGGCCTGGTGCGGGTGTTGCTGATTTCACCGTTTTTCATCATGCCCACCGTCGGCGCGCTGATCTGGAAAAACCTGATTTTCCACCCGGTGTCCGGGGTGCTCGCCGCCGTCTGGAAACTGTTCGGCGCCGAGCCGGTGGACTGGCTGGCGCACTACCCGTTGCTGTCGATCATCATCATTGTGTCGTGGCAATGGCTGCCCTTCGCGATCCTGTTGCTGATGACCGCCATGCAGTCCCTCGACCAGGAACAAAAGGAAGCCGCGCGCCTGGACGGTGCCGGCGCCATCGCGATCTTCTGGCACCTGACCCTGCCGCACCTGGCGCGGCCGATTGCCGTAGTGGTGATGATCGAAACCATCTTTTTGCTGTCGGTGTTCGCGGAAATCTTCACCACCACCAACGGTGGCCCGGGCTACGCCTCGACCAACCTCGCGTACCTGATCTACAACCAGGCACTGGTGCAGTTCGACGTGGGCATGGCCTCGGCCGGCGGCTTGATCGCCGTGGTCATCGCCAATATCGCGGCGATCATCCTGGTGCGGATGATCGGCAAAAACCTGACTGACAAGCCTTGAGGGCCGCGCCATGACGCTTCAACAATCCCGTCGCCTGCAAAGCCTGCTGCTCGGCACCCTGGCCTGGGCCATCGCGATCCTGATTTTCTTCCCGATCTTCTGGATGGTGCTCACCAGCTTCAAGACCGAAATCGACGCGTTCGCCACGCCACCGCAGTTCATCTTCACGCCGACCCTGGAGAACTACCTGCACATCAACGAGCGCAGCAACTACTTCAGCTATGCATGGAACTCGGTGCTGATTTCCTTCAGCGCCACCGCGCTGTGCCTGCTGATCTCGGTGCCCGCGGCCTACTCCATGGCGTTCTACGAAACCCAGCGCACCAAACGCACGCTGCTGTGGATGCTGTCGACCAAGATGCTGCCGCCGGTGGGCGTACTGATGCCTATCTACCTGCTGGCCAAAAGCTTCGGCCTGCTGGATACGCGCATCGCGCTGATCATTATCTACACCCTGATCAACCTGCCGATCGTGGTGTGGATGGTCTACACCTACTTCAAAGACATCCCCAAGGACATCCTCGAAGCCGCGCGCTTGGACGGTGCCAGCCTGTGGCAGGAAATGGTCCGCGTGCTGCTGCCGATTGCCAAGGGCGGCCTGGCCTCCACCGTGCTGCTGTCGCTGATCCTGTGCTGGAACGAAGCGTTCTGGTCGCTGAACCTGACCTCGTCCAGCGCCGCGCCATTGACCGCGCTGATCGCCTCTTACTCCAGCCCCGAAGGCTTGTTCTGGGCCAAATTGTCCGCCGTTTCGACCCTGGCCTGCGCGCCGATCCTGATCTTTGGTTGGATCAGCCAGAAACAGCTGGTGCGCGGTCTGTCCTTCGGTGCAGTTAAATAATAATTCCTAGCGGAGGCCCGTCATGGCCAACCTGAAAATCAAGAATCTGCAAAAAGGCTTCGAAGGTTTCTCGATCATCAAAGGCATCGACCTGGAAGTGAATGACAAAGAGTTCGTAGTCTTCGTCGGCCCATCAGGCTGCGGCAAATCCACCTTGCTGCGCCTGATCGCCGGCCTGGAAGAGGTGAGCGACGGCACCATCGAACTGGACGGGCGCGACATCACCGAAGTGACCCCGGCCAAGCGCGACCTGGCGATGGTGTTCCAGACCTATGCTTTGTACCCGCACATGAGCGTGCGCAAGAACATGTCGTTCGCCCTCGACCTGGCCGGTGTCGATAAGAAACTGGTGGAGAGCAAAGTCAGCGAAGCGGCGCGCATCCTCGAACTGGGCCCGCTGCTGGAGCGCAAGCCCAAGCAACTCTCCGGCGGCCAGCGCCAGCGTGTGGCCATCGGCCGGGCCATTGTGCGCAACCCCAAGATCTTCCTGTTCGACGAACCGCTGTCCAACCTCGACGCCGCCCTGCGCGTGCAGATGCGCCTGGAACTGGCGCGCCTGCATAAAGAGCTGCAAGCGACCATGATCTACGTGACCCACGACCAGGTCGAAGCAATGACCCTGGCCGACAAAGTCGTGGTGCTTAACAGTGGCCGCATCGAACAGGTCGGCTCGCCCCTGGAGCTGTATCACCAGCCGGCCAACCTGTTCGTGGCGGGCTTTTTGGGTACGCCGAAGATGGGCTTCCTCAAAGGCCAGGTCAGCCGGGTCAGCGGCCAGGACTGCGACGTGCAGCTGGACGCCGGGACATTGGTCACGTTGCCGTTGAGCGGCGCCAGCCTGAGCGTCGGCAGCGCGGTGACCCTGGGCATTCGCCCGGAGCACCTGGAAATCGCCACGCCGGGGCAAACCAGCCTGACGGTGACCGCCGATGCTGGCGAGCGCCTGGGCAGCGACACGTTCTGCCACGTCATCACCGCCAACGGCGAGCCGTTGACCATGCGTATCCGTGGCGATATGGCCAGCCAGTACGGCGAGACGCTGCAACTGCACCTGGACCCGACGCACTGCCACCTGTTCGACACCGATGGCAACGCCGTGGCCCGCCCACTGCGCGCCGCCGCCTGATTTCGCGAGTATTACGCTATGAAGCTGAATAAACAGAACCTCACCCAACTGCCGCGTGAGATCCAAGTGCCGGCCTACGCCATTGCCAGCACCTCCCAGGGTATTGCCCATATCGGCGTCGGCGGCTTTCATCGCGCACACCAGGCGTATTACACCGATGCGCTGATGAACACCGGCGAGGGCCTGGACTGGAGCATCTGCGGCGTCGGCCTGCGCGCCGAAGACCGCAAGGCCCGCGACGACCTGGCCGGCCAGGACTTTCTATTCACCCTGTACGAACTGGGCGACACCGACGACACCGAAGTGCGCGTGATCGGTTCGATCAGCGACATGCTGCTGGCCGAAGACGGCGCCCAGGCGCTGATCGACAAATTGGCCGAGCCCGCGATTCGCATCGTTTCGCTGACCATCACCGAAGGCGGCTATTGCATCGACGACAGCACCGGCGAATTCATGGCGCACCTGCCGCAGATCCAGCATGACCTGGCACACCCGCAAGCGCCGACAACCGTGTTCGGCTTTATCTGCGCCGCGCTGACCCAGCGCCGCGCCGCCGGCACGCCCGCCTTCACGGTGATGTCCTGCGATAACCTGCCGCACAACGGCGCGGTCACACGCAAGGCGCTGCTGGCCTTCGCCGCCCTGCGCGATGCCGAGCTGCATGACTGGATCGCCGCCAATGTGAGCTTCCCCAATGCCATGGTCGACCGCATCACCCCCATGACCAGCACCGCGCACCGTCTGCAACTGCATGACGAACACGGCATCGACGATGCCTGGCCGGTAGTGTGCGAGCCGTTTGTGCAGTGGGTGCTGGAGGACAAGTTCGTCAACGGCCGACCGGCCTGGGAAAAGGTCGGCGTGCAGTTCACCGATGACGTTACCCCTTACGAAGAAATGAAAATCGGCCTGCTCAACGGCAGCCACCTGGCCCTGACCTACCTGGGCTTTCTCAAGGGCCACCGGTTTGTCCACGAAACCATGAACGACCCGTTGTTCGTGGCCTATATGCGCGCCTATATGGACCTGGACGTCACACCGAACCTGGCGCCGGTGCCGGGCATCGACCTGACCGAATACAAGCAGACCCTGGTGGATCGCTTCTCCAACCAGGCCATCGCCGACCAGTTGGAACGGGTCTGTTCGGATGGCTCGTCGAAGTTTCCCAAGTTCACTGTGCCGACCGTCAACCGTCTGATTGCCGATGGCCGCGAGACCGAGCGCGCGGCGCTGGTAGTGGCCGCCTGGGCCCTGTATCTCAAAGGTGTGGATGAGAACGGCGCACGCTACAACATTCCCGACCCGCGCGCAGCGTTCTGTCAGAGCCTGGTAACTGACGATGCGCTGATCAGCGTGCGCCTGCTGGGGGTGGAAGAGATTTTCGGCACGGCTATTCCCAATTCGCCTGCGTTTGTGGCAGCGTTCGAACGGTGTTTTGTCAGCTTGCGGGATAACGGCGTGACCAAAACCCTGCAGCAGTTACTGAAAAAACCGGCTTGAAATGTGGAAGGGAGCTTGCCCCCGATGGCGCTGGGTCAGTCAACTAATTCATCAACTGACCTCCCCTTATCGGGGGCAAGCCACCTCCCACATTGGGATAGCATTTAACTTCCAACAATAATGCTGAGCACCCCCTCATGACCCAGCAAAACCTGTTCCTCGGCATCGACTGCGGCACCCAGGGCACCAAGGCTATCGTCCTCGACGCAAGCAGCGGCAAGGTACTGGGCCTCGGTGCTGCGGCCCACACCCTGATCAGCGCTGCCAATGGCCGCCGCGAACAGCACACCCAGGAATGGCTGGACGCGTTCACCGAAGCCACCCATCGCGCCCTGCAACAGGCCGGCGTCGACGGCCAGGACATCCTCGGCATTGGCGTATCCGGCCAGCAGCATGGGCTGGTGCTGCTGGATGAGCACGGCCAGGTGCTGCGCCCGGCCAAGCTATGGTGCGATACCGAAACCGCCGCCGAGAACGACCGCTTGTTGGCCCACCTCGGCGGCGAGCGTGGCTCCCTGGAACGCCTGGGCGTGGCCATTGCACCCGGCTACACCGTCTCCAAACTGCTGTGGACCCGCGAACAACACCCGGACCTCTTCGCCCGCATCGCCCATATCCTGCTGCCCCACGATTACCTCAACTACTGGCTCACCGGCCGCGCCGTCGCCGAGTATGGCGATGCGTCGGGCACCGGTTACTTCAATGTGCGCAATCGTGAATGGGATACGGCTCTGCTACGGCACATCGACCCGAGCGGCCGCCTGGAGCGGGCCCTGCCGCCGCTGATCGAGGCCGATCAAAGCGTGGGCACTATCCTGCCGGCCATCGCCGAACGCCTGGGCATCAACCCCAACGCCGTGGTCTCCAGCGGCGGCGGCGACAATATGATGGGCGCCATCGGCACCGGCAATATCGCGCCGGGGGTGATAACCATGAGCCTGGGCTCGTCCGGCACCGTGTATGCCTTTGCCGACCAGCCCAACGTCAGCCCCCAGGCCTCGGTGGCGACGTTCTGCTCGTCCAGCGGCGGCTGGTTGCCGTTGATCTGCACCATGAACCTGACCAACGCCACCGGGGTGATCCGCGAGCTGTTCGAGCTGGACCTGCCTGCCTTCAATGCCTTGGTCGAACGCGCGCCCATCGGCGCCGACGGCGTGAGCATGCTGCCGTTTCTCAACGGCGAACGCGTACCCGCCCTGCCCCACGCCACCGGCAGCCTGCATGGGCTGACCATGACCAACCTGACCCGCGCCAACCTGTGCCGCGCGGTGGTCGAGGGCACGACCTTCGGCCTGCGCTACGGCCTCGACCTGCTGCGCCAGACCGGCCTACAAAGCCAGAGCATCCGCTTGATCGGCGGCGGTTCGAAAAGCCCGGTGTGGCGGCAGATGGTCGCGGATATCATGCACACCGAAGTGGTCTGCACCGAACAAAGCGAAGCCGCCGCCCTGGGCGCGGCGATCCAGGCGGCGTGGAGCCAGACCGGCGAATCCCTGGCCAGCCTCTGCGACAGATGCGTGAGCGTCGACCCGGCCAGCCGTACCGTGCCGGTGGCAGCCCATGTCAGCGCCTATCAACAGGCTTACGAGCGCTATCAGCAGCTCGTGGCAACCCTTTAAGAGCGAGCGATTATGTATCTGGTGTGTGGTGAAGCGCTGTTCGATTTCTTCAGCGAGGAAGACGCCGGCGGCAAGGCGTCGAAGGTCAATTACACGGCGATTGCCGGCGGTTCGCCGTTCAACGTAGCCGTGGGCCTGCGGCGCCTGGGCATCGAGGCAGGCCTGTTCGGGGGGCTGTCCAGCGATTTTCTTGGTCGGCGCCTGCTGCAAGTGCTGCGGGATGAAGGCGTCAGCGAGGATTACCTGGTGGAATTCGCCGCGCCGACCACCCTGGCGATGGTCGCCGTGGGCGCCAACGGCTCACCGCAGTACAGCTTTCGCGGCGAAGGCTGCGCCGACCGCCAATTGCAGGTGAGTCACCTGCCGCAGCTGGGCGATAACGTGCGCGGGCTGCATGTGGGTTCGTTCTCGCTGGTGGTGCAACCGATTGGCGACACCCTGCTGAGCCTGGTCCAGCGTGAAAGCGGCAAGCGCCTGATCAGCCTCGACCCCAACGTGCGCCTCAACCCGCAGCCGGATATCCAACTGTGGCGCGACCGCGTAGCGGAACTGGTCAAGCATGCCGACTTGATCAAGGTCAGCGACGAAGACCTGCACCTGCTCTACCCCGGCCAATCACCAGAAAGCGTTCTGCAGGGCTGGTTGCAGCACCGTTGCCAGTTGGTGTTCCTCACCCGCGGCGGCGATGGCGCCAGTGTATTCAGTCGCCAGCATGGCAACTGGTCGCAACCGGCGGTGGACATTGTGATGGCCGACACGGTGGGCGCTGGCGACACCTTCCAGGCGGCATTGATCGCCTGGCTGACGGAGCATCAATTGGATTCGGTGGCGGGTCTGCAACAGCTCTGCCGCGAGCAGATTAACGCCATGCTCGGCTTTGCCATTCGCGCAGCGGCATTGACCTGTACCAAGACCGGTCCGGATCTACCGTATCGCCAACAATTGGGTTGAAAGCATAGGGGGAATTGCGCAAGGACATACCACCGTTTTGGGCCTGGCGTTAATCCAGGCCCAGAGGTCTTCGGTGGTTCAACCGCAGACGACGGCTTAGTAGTAGCCGCGCGCTCCGGCGCGTTGCAGTACAGGTGCATGGGTGTGCTTGAGGTCTTCACGCAACCCGGTGATCAGATTGCAAATGGCGCGACTGCTGTCGAGCTTGTCTGCATTGATGCCTTTGACTTCCAAGTCCACCCGGTCACGGTCGCGGTCGTCATACACCTTGATCGTCAGCGAAGCATCTTCGGCTTTGGTGCATTCGCACCGTTTAGGCAGGAAACTTCCTTCAATAATGCTGCGTAATTCAAGTTCCGAAAGCATGGTCAACCTCTCCTTTTTATAGACTGCCAACAGATTGTTGTGTTTATGCCAGGCATACGCCTGTGACGCCTTACCAGCCTTGGAAGACGCCTTCACTGAGCAAGCGTACCCGGCAAAATCGAGTTGCGTTGTAACCTTTCCTCATAAGCAACCCTGGGTTTTATATAACTAAAACTTGAACTTTTCGCCGTTGTTTAAAATATCGGCGAATAGCATCGATTAAACGTTTAACCGGCGGTTTACGCTTAAACGGCTAACTGGGCACCGACTCTGTCAGCAACATATCGCAAACTATCAAAGTTGATATTCGCCCCGGAATTGACCGCTACCAGAGTCTGCCCCTGCACTCGACGTTGGCCGACAAACCTGCGCATTCCCGCCACCGCCAACGCACCGGATGGCTCGGTGATGGAGCGGGTATCGTCGTAGATCAGTTTGATGGCGCTGCACAGTTCGTCGTTGCTCACAGTGATGACGTCGTCCACCCAGTCGCGGCATATTTCAAAACCGTAGGCGCCGATCTGCGCCACCGCGGTGCCGTCGGCAAACCCATCGACGCTGGGCAATACCACCCGTTCGCCGGCACGTAACGCCGCCAGCAAACAACTGGAGCCTTCGGCTTCGACCCCGATGATGCGCACCTCGGGCCGCAGGTATTTGACATACGCCGCGATGCCCGCGATCAGCCCGCCGCCACCCACCGGCACGAAGATCGCGTGTAGCGGGCCCTGTTGCTGGCGCAGGATCTCCATCCCTACCGTGCCTTGACCGGCGATCACATCCGGGTCGTCGAAGGGCGAGACAAAGGTGCCACCGCTGGCCTCGGCCAAGGCCAGCGCATGGGCCAGGGCAAACGGAAAACTCGGCCCATGCAGCACCGCCTCGGCGCCTCGGGAGCGCACGCCCTGCACCTTTAAATCCGGCGTGCTGCAAGGCATCACGATCCGCGCCTTGATCCCCAGTTCCCGCGCCGCCAGTGCTACGCCCTGGGCGTGGTTGCCCGCTGAAGCGGTGATCACCCCTTGAGCGCGTTGCGCGTCGCAAAGTTGCACCAATTTGTTGTAGGCACCGCGCACCTTGAAGGAAAAGGTCGGCTGCAGGTCTTCGCGCTTGAGCAGCACTTGGTTGCCGAGCAACGCCGACAGCGCCGGGGCCGCTTGTAACGGCGTGCGCACGGCCAAGTCATAGACCGGCGCGGCGAGGATCTTTTTTACATAGTGCTCAAGCAAACGTGTATCGGACGTCGCGGGGGCTGTGGGGGTACTCATCGGTGTCTCCTGGCGGTGTGTGTAGGGCCCAGGAGACGGAAAAACAAAACCCGCCTCTAGGGCGGGTTTGGGTACAGCCGTGCGCTATCCCGCCAACTGAGGAATGGCGGTAATAATGCTTGGCTGGCGAAGGCAGGTATGAAATGTCATGAAACGAAACTAACCGCCTACCGTGTGACCCGTCAATCGGCTTGTGGGATTTTGCAGCTGGGGTTTACGCCGAATATACGAAACATATACGCTTTGTATATCCACCCTACACAGTGAACACCATGGGCATCGTCAAGATCACCGACCAACTGCACGAACAATTACGCCTAGCCAGCGCGAGGATGGACCGCTCCATCAACGCTCAGGCCGAATTCTGGATCAAAGTCGGCCTGCTCGCCGAACTGAACCCCACCCTGACCTACAACGACTTAATCAACAAACTGTTGCTGGACAAACCCGAATTGATCCGAGGGCGTGAATGATGATCAAGACCGCCGCCCAACTGGCCGTGATGCGCGAATCCGGTCGCCTGCTGGCCCAAGTGTTCGACATGCTCGACGGTTTCGTCGCCGCCGGTCGCTCGACCCTGGAGCTGGACGCCGCCGTAGAAGCGTTTATCCGCAACGACTTGCAGGCCCGCCCCGCCAGCCTCGGCCAGTACGACTACCCGTTCAGCATCAACACCTCAATCAACGAAGTGGTGTGCCACGGCATGCCCAGCGCCAAGGACGTGCTCAAGGACGGCGACATCGTCAATATCGACATCACCCTGGAAAAAGGCGGCTTTATCGCCGACGCCAGCAAGATGTATATGATCGGCACTGTCGCGCCCAAAGCCCAGCGCCTGGTGGAGATGACCTTCGAGGCAATGTGGGCCGGTATCCGCCAGGTCAAACCTGGGGCGCGCCTGGGCGATATCGGCCATGCCATCCAAAGCCACGCCCAAGCCAATGGCTACAGTGTGGTGCGCGAATACTGCGGCCATGGCATCGGCCGGCAGATGCACGAAGAACCACAGATTCTGCACTTCGGCCGCCCCGGCACCGGGCTGGAGCTACGCGAAGGTATGGTGTTTACCGTCGAACCGATGCTCAACCAGGGCAGCGCCAAAGTGCGCAGCCTCAAGGACGGCTGGACGGTCGTCACCAAAGACAACAGCCTGTCGGCGCAATGGGAACACACCGTGGCGGTGACGGCCGACGGCTACGAAGTCCTGACCCTCCAGCGACCGCCCACTCTCAGAGGCTGAAACCCAACCAGTGTTGAGCAGGCTTGCCCCGCGCTGGGCTGCGAAGCGGCCCCAAACCTGACGACCGTTCATGCCAGGCACACCGCAGTGACTGGAGAAAGGGCCGCTGCGCGCCCCGGCGCGGGGCAAGCCCGCTCACCACAAAAAGCTCATGTGCTCAGGTGATGTTTCTACCGGAGATGTGTAGATACCGATGCTCATCGGCGATGCCTACACAACTCTCAGAGGCTGACACCCAGCCATGTGGTGAGCGGGCTTGCCCTGCGCTGGGCTGCGAAGCGGCCCCAAGACCTGACAACCGTTTATGCCAGGCACACCGCAGCGTCTGGAGAAAGGGCCGCTGCGCGGCCCGGCGCGGGGCCAGCCCGCTCACCACAAAAAGCTCATATGCTCAGGTTATGTTTCTACCGGAGATATGTAGATACCGATGCTCATTGGGGATGCCTACACAACTCTCAGAGGCTGACACCCACCCTGTGTTGAGCAGGCTTGCCCTGCGCTGGGCTGCGAAGCGGCCCCAAAACCTGACGCCCGTTTATTCCAGGCACACCGCAGCGACTGGAGAAAGGACCGCTGCGCGTCCCGGCGCGGGGCAAGCCCGCTCACCACAAAAAGCTCATGTGCTCAGGTGATGTTTCTACCGGAGATATGTAGATACCGATGCTCATCGGGGATGCCTACACAACTCTCAGAGGCTGACACCCAGCCACGTGGTGAGTAGGCTTGCCCTGCGCTGGGCTGCAAAGCGGCCCCGTTGGTCCTCACGCCACCTGCCTGATCCCTGCCTTGGCCTCCAATTCGCGCACCAGCGGCAATACCCGCTTGCCGAAGTACTCCACTTCTTCCTGGAAGTGCAGAAAGCCCGCCAGCACCAGGTCCACGCCCACGGCCTTGAGGGCGACGATGCGTTCGGCGATTTGTTGCGGCGTGCCGATCAGGTTGGTCTTGAAGCCGTCGTTATACTGCACCAGGTCTTCAAAACTGGACTTGGCCCAGTTGCCCTCGCCTTCGGGCGAGGCCTTGCCGGCTTGTTTGGCGGCGTCACCGAAGGCGTTCACCGCTTGCGGGTCGGCTTTGTCGATGATTTCGGCCAGCACGGCGCGGGCTTCTTCCTCTGTGTCGCGGGCAATCACAAAGGCATTCACGCCGATCTTGACCGAATGGTTGTTCGCCGCAGCCTTGGCGCGGATGTCATCGACCTGGGCCTTGATACCTTCCGGGGTGTTGCCATTGGTGAAATACCAATCCGACACCCGCGCGGCCATATCCCGCGCGGCCCGCGAGCTGCCGCCCTGGAACACTTCCGGCCGGCCCAGCGGCTTGGGTTTGAGGGTGTAGTTGTTGAAGCGGTAGAAGTCGCCCTTGAAGGTGAAATCGTCCTGGGTCCAGATGCCTTTGAGCGCACGGATGAATTCTTCGGAGCGGCGATAGCGCTCATCGTGCTCCAGCCAAGGCTCGCCGATGGCCTGAAACTCGCCCTTGAACCAGCCGCTGACGATATTCACCGCGATGCGGCCGTTGGTGAGTTGGTCGATGGTCGCCAGCTGCTTGGCCGCCAGCGCCGGCTGCCAGGGCCCGGGCAGGATCGCGGCGATAACCTTGAGTTGGGTGGTCGCGGCCAACAGGGCATGGCTGAACGCCACGGACTCATGCTGGTTCTCGGCGCCGTAACCGGCGGTGAAGCGGATCTGGGTCAGGCCGTACTCGAAGCCGGCCGCCTCGGCCAGTTGCGCCAGTTTGCGGTTGTAGTCGATGCCCCAGTGGGTGCGTTGCTCGATCTTGCTGACCACCAGCCCACCGCTGACGTTGGGCACCCAATAGGCAAATTTCACGGCTTGCTGACTCATCGAACGGTACCTCGCACAAAAGGGATGTACCGAAGGGTTGAGCAGCAAGCGTGCCAGCCTGGGCAAAGCCCCCGAGCCAGGGCGGTTGCGCGGGATATTACGGGCGGGGCCCCCTTGGCGGCCAGTGTCGGGCTTCGCGCCGCTTTGTCGGATCGCTGTTGCCAGGGCAACAGTTCTAACCCTCCAAACCCCGTAAACACTGGGCTCGGCGCCCGGCACGGAGTGTGCAATTGCCCTTGCACCGATCACTGCCCAGGACCGTCCCATGACCGAACACCACATCATCAATCCGCTGGCTACCGGCGCCGACTATGCCGCCCTGGCGGCGCGCTTTCGCCCGATTTTCCAACGCATCGCCGAGGGCGCGCTGGAACGGGAAAACACCCGCACCCTGCCCCACGCGCCGATCCAATGGCTCAAAGAGGCCGGTTTTGGCGCCGTACGCGTGCCGGTGGAATACGGGGGTGGCGGCGCCTCGCTGCCGCAGTTGTTCGCGCTGCTGATCGAACTGGCCGAAGCCGACTCCAACGTGCCCCAGGCCCTGCGCGGGCACTTTGCCTTTGTCGAAGACCGCCTGAATGCCGCGCCCGGCGCCGGCCGTGACCTGTGGTTCAAGCGCTTCGTCGACGGCGACATCGTCGGCTGCGCCTGGACCGAAATCGGCGCAGTGGCTATCGGCGAGGTGGTCACCCAAGTCACACCGAACGGTGATCAGTGGGCGCTCAACGGCGAAAAGTTCTACAGCACCGGCAGCATTTTCGCCGACTGGATTGACGTGTACGCCCAACGCAGCGACACCGGCGGCGACGTGATTGCCGCCACCCGCGCGCGCCAGCCTGGGGTGGTGCACAGCGATGACTGGGACGGCTTTGGCCAACGCACCACCGGCAGCGGCACGTCGCGCTTTACCAATGCCGTGGTGGAGACGGAAAACCTCATCGACTTTGCCACCCGCTTCAAATACCAGACGGCGTTCTATCAACTGGTGTTGCTGGCCAGTCTCGCCGGGATCGGCCGCGCCGCGCTCAAGGACGTGGCGCAGCACGTACGCAGCCGCAAGCGCATCTACAGCCACGGCAATGCCGCCCATGTCAGCCAGGACGCGCAGATTCAGCAGGTGGTGGGCGAAGTCGCCGCCCTGGTGTATGCCGCCGAAGCCAGCGCGTTGAAGGCTGCGGAGCCGGCGCAACGAGCGTACCTGGCGCGGTTCGGCGGGGATGAAGTGGCCGAGCGCGAGGCCAATGTGGCGGCCGAAATCGAATCGGCCACGGCGCAGGTGGTGGTGTCGGAATTGATTCAACGGGCCACCAGCGAACTGTTTAATGCGCTGGGGGCTTCGGATGTGCGCCAAGGCAAGGGTTTGGACCGGCATTGGCGCAATGCGCGGACCGTGTCCTCGCACAACCCGGTGATCTACAAGGCGCGGATCGTGGGGGATTGGGTGATCAATGGCACCGAACCGCCGTTCGTTTGGCAGATCGGCAATGGCCCGGCGAAAGACTAAAACAGAATGGGGCGAACCCTGTGGGAGGCGCTTGCCCCTCCCACCTCAGAACGCCAATTTGTAACCGACGGCCATCAACATAACCGCCAGGCACGGGCGCAATACACCGTCCGGGATCTTGCCGGTCATGTGGCTGCCGATATAAATCCCCGGCAGCGAGCCCATCAGCAGAAAGCCCAGCAGGTGCCAGTCCATATTGCCCATACCGGCATGACCCAGGCCCGCCACCAGGGTCAGCGGCACGGCGTGGGCGATTTCGGTGCCCACCAGCCGGCGCGTGGCCAGGAACGGATAGAGGATAAACAGCGCCACGGTGCCCAGGGCGCCGGCGCCAATGGAGGTCAGGGCGACCATGGTGCCGAGGATCGCGCCGGTAAGCACGGTCAAGGCATTCAGGTTGCGCGGGTTCATGTGGTAGCTGTCGCCGGCATGACGCTGGGCGAAAGCCAACAGGGTTTTCTTGAACAGAATCGCCAAAGCGGTCAGCAGCAGCACCACGCCGAGGGCCTGCTTGATCACCGCGTTCATTGCGCTGGGGTCGGTGTGCAGGGTGGCCAGGAACCACAGGGTCAGGAGCACGGCGGGCACACTGCCGAGGGTGAGCCAGCCGGTGATGGTCCAGTCGATGTTCTTGTTCTTGCTGTGCACCAGCACGCCGCCGGACTTGGTAATAGCGGCGTACAGCAGGTCGGTGCCCACGGCCGTGGCCGGGTTGATACCGAACCACAACAGGATCGGCGTCATCAACGAACCGCCGCCGACGCCGGTCATACCGACGATAAAACCCACGATCAGGCCGGCAATGACAAAACCAAAGTTACCCACTTCCATTAACAGCTACCTGCGGCCATATAAATTACTGGCCGCAGGATAGCGATTTTTCTTATAACCACTTATACCAATATGATCTGACTTTATGCCTTTTACGCCAGCCGGTGACACACGCAAGCCTGCGTCTGGTAAGGAAACGCTACGGTCTCACGCCCGCGCAGGTCGGGATGGGTGTCGATCAGGGTGCGCAGTTGCGCGGTGACGCTGGCCTTTTGCGGGTCCGGCAGCGCCGCAATGAAACTCACCGAGAGGAAGCGATCAATGATCACTTCCTGGGGGCTGCCTACGTGCTGGTAGGCAAAACAGGTCAGTTCGGGCATGGAAAAATACTCGCCGCGAAAGGCATCACGCCAACGGCCGGTATGGAACCGTGGTGTGTCGCCTTCATAAGGCGTGATGATCTCGGTGATCGCCGCCACCCAGTCCACCGACTCGTCGCGCACATTCCACACCAGGCCCAGGCGCCCATCGGGCTTGAGAACACGGTGAACTTGCGCCAATGCCGCCTGTGTGGCGAACCAGTGGAAGGCCTGCGCGCACACGACGACGTCGGCACTTGCAGTGTCCAGGGGCATGGCGTCGGCGGTACCGGAAACCAGACGTACACCGGGCAATGCCTTGAGCAGTTGCTCGCCCATCTGCGCCACGGGTTCCACGGCGATAAGCGTCGGCGCCAGGCTACTGAGCAAGCGGGTGAACTTGCCGGTGCCGGCGCCTAGGTCGACCACCGTCGACTGGCCGGTAACCCCCAGCGTCTCGCTGAGCCAGCCCGTGAGCTGGCGGGGGTAATCCGGCCGCCCCTGGGCGTAAGTGGCGGCCTGGGTTGAGAAACCTAGTTGAGCAGACGCGTGAACGGCGGTCATGGTCAATCTCTCCTCGGGTAAAACGGGGCCACAGTATGCTCTTTTGCCCGCCTGCTTGCAGGCCGATCAGCTCGCGCTGCTGGGCAACCACACCCGAAACCGCGCGCCGCCCAGCGGTGAAGCCTGGGCGGTCAACGTCCCGCCCTGAGCCTCCAGCGCACGCCGGCTGATCGCCAGGCCCAGACCAAAGCCGCCAGTGGCACGGTCGCGGCTGCGGTCGAGACGGTAGAAGGGTTCGAAGATGCGCTCGCGCTGCTCCAGCGGAATGCCGATGCCGTCATCGTCTACCCAGATCTCACAGCCCTTGGGGCATACCTTGACGCCCACCTGGATGCGTTTTTCGCAGTAGCGCGTGGCGTTGCGCAGCAGGTTCTGCAACGCGCGGGCGGTGAGGCGTGGGTCGAGACTGAAGCGCTCGACGGCACAATCGAGCGCCACATCGATCACGATCTCGGGGTTTTCCAGTTCGTCATCGACGCTGCCTAGCACGCTGTCGATAAATTCATCGAGCACCACGTCCACCCGCTCCGGCAGTTGCGACGGGTTCTGCAAACGGCTGTAGGACAACAACTCCAGCACCAACTCGTCCAGCTCACGGATATGCGCCACCAGGCCCTGCAGACGTTCGCGGCTGGCATGGGGCAGGTCTTCGGACAGTGCCAGGGCCAGGCCGAAGTCCAGACGCGTGAGGGGGGTGCGCAGTTCATGGGAGACCGCGTTGAGCAGGTCGCGCTGCTGGTTGAGCAGGTGCTCGATGTCGTCGGCCATGGTGTCGAACACCGCGGCCAGGCTGCCGATACTGGAACGGGCCGAGATTCCCGTGCGCTCTGTCAGATTGCCCTGGCCCAACTGCGCGGCGGTGCTTTTCAAGCGCTCAAGGTCGCGCCAGTGCGGGCGCAGCCAGGTCAGCAGGCACACCAGCAGCGCGGCGACAATCAACACGTTGATGGCCCAGTACAGCAAGTTCATGTCCAGCGGGTCCGGCGGGATGGTCAGCTTGACCACAAACTGATCGTTGATCGGCGAGCTGATCTCTTCCATCCAGCCCCACTCGCCCAGGCGCACCACCGGTTTGCCCTGCTCCAGCAAGCGCGCTTCTTCGAGGGTATAACTGGCATCCTGACGCAGCAGCAGTTGCACATGCAGCGGCGCGAACTCCCGCCCCAGTTGCTCGGTTACCTGGGACCAGCGCTCCACCGGCGCGCGCTGGTATTGCTTGACGATCAGGTGTTGCTGGCCGCGGGTCTGCTCGATGTTGTAATTCAGGTAGCGGTGTTCAAACAGCTGGATCACCAGCTTGGGAATCAGGTAGATCGCAGCGCTATAGGTGACGATAGTGATCAGAAAGAGGCGAATCAGCACGCGCAGCATGGGTCAGCATTCCCACTCGGAACGGCTGAACAAGTAACCCTTGCCCCATACCGTTTTGATCTTGCGCGCTTCGCCGGCATGGTCGTCGAACTTGCGCCGCAGTTTGGAGATGGCCACGTCCACCGAGCGATCGGTGCCGTTGAACTCGATACCGCGCAGGCGTTGCAGGATCTGGTCGCGGCTGAGCACTTCGCCGGCGTGCCGCGCCAGCACCACCAGCAGGTTGTATTCGCCGCTGGACAGCTCCACGGCCTGGTCGCGCCAGGTCACGGTGCGCTCCGACAGGTCGATGCACAGGTTGCCCATCAGGATCTGATCGTTGGCCACCTGGGGTTCGGACAAACTGCTGCGGCGCAACAAGGTGCGCACACGTGCCAACAGCACGCGGGGTTCGCAGGGTTTGGTGACATAGTCATCGGCGCCCATTTCCAGGCCAAGTACCTGATCGTGGCTGTCGTCGCGGGCGGTGAGCATCAGGATCGGCAGACAGGCCGAGTCGGCGCGCAGCAGGCGGCACACCTGCAGGCCATCAAGCCCGGGCAGCATCAGGTCGAGGATTACCAGGTCCGGGGGATCACGACGCGCGCGTTCCTGCACCAGATCGCCACGGCTGAGCACGTTGACGTGGTAGCCGTTGCGCTCCAGGTAGCTGGCAATCAGCTCGGAGAGCGCGGCGTCGTCTTCGACCAGGAGGATGTTGGGCATGAAGGTGTTTCCAGAAAATACAGTGATGTGTCGTACACACACCCAATGCCGGAGGGTGCAAACGCCCTCCGGCATTGGATACTGAGTGTTGCAAGATTGTGCAAGGATATACGCCCTCGGTGCCTCGCGCGCCGCACCTTACATTTCTTCACACACCTGCTACACAGCTTCACAGCACCGAGGCGCCGGTGACTTTAGGATGCGCCAGTCATTATTGGGATAAGAGCATGTCGAAGAATCTGTTTGCGCCGTTTTGCCTGCTGGCCCTGACGCTGGCACTGAGTGCCTGTGACCAGTCGGCCGTCGAAGCGCCGGAAATGCCCCTGGCCAAGGTTCGCATCGAGACCTTGCAAGCCAAGCCCCTGTCCATCAGCAGCGAATTGAGCGGGCGCATCGCCGCGCCACGCATTGCCGAAGTGCGCGCGCGGGTAGCCGGCGTGGTGCTGCAGCGGGTGTTCAAGGAAGGCCATGACGTCAAACAGGGCGACGTGTTGTTTCGCATCGACCCGGCCCCTTTCAAGGCCGACCTGGACAGCGCCAAGGCCAACCTGAGCAAGGCCGAGGCCAACGCGTTCCAGGCGCGCCTGCAAGAGCAGCGCTACAGCCAGTTGGTGGAAGGCAACGCCATCAGCGGCCAGGACTACGACAACGCCCGCGCCGCCGTGCGCCAGACCAACGCCGAAGTCGCCGCCAATAAAGCCGCCGTTGAACGCGCCAAGCTCAACCTCGGCTACGCCACCGTCACCGCGCCGATTTCAGGGCGCATCGGCCGGGCGTTGGTCACCGAAGGCGCCCTGGTCGGCCAGAACGAGGCCACACCGCTGGCGATCATCCAGCAACTGGACCCGATCCACGCCGACCTCACCCAATCCACCCGCGAGCTGAACGACCTGCGCCGCGCCTTCCGCGCCGGCAGCCTGAAGCAGGTCGGTCAGGACCAGGCCAAGGCCACGTTGATCCAGGACGACGGCAGCCTCTACCCGCTGCCAGGCAAATTACTGTTCGCTGAAATCAGCGTCGACCCAGGCACCGGGCAAATCGTTCTGCGCAGCGAGTTCCCCAACCCGGACCTCGACCTGCTGCCCGGCAGCTTCGTGCGCGTACGCCTGGAGCAAGCGGTCGATACCCAGGGCCTGAGCGTGCCGCAGCGCGCCATCACCCGCGACAGCGCCGGCGTCCCCATGGTGCTACTGCTGGACGCCGAACAGACCGTCAGCCAGCAACCGGTGGAGCTGGGCGCGGTGATCGGTGATCGCTGGGTGGTCAGCCAAGGCCTCAAACCCGGTGACCGCATCATCGTGGAAGGCCTGCAACACGCGCGGCCCGGTGAGAAAGTCCAGGTGGACGACAGCCCAGCCAAGCTGACCAACAAGGATTCCTGAGCATGCCGCAGTTCTTTATCGACCGCCCGATCTTCGCCTGGGTGGTAGCGCTGTTCATTCTGTTGGCCGGCCTGTTGGCCATCCCCCAGCTGCCAGTGGCGCAATACCCGAACGTTGCGCCGCCGAAAGTCGAAATTTACGCGGTGTACCCCGGTGCCTCGGCGCAGACCCTGGATGAGAGCGTCGTAAGCCTGATCGAGCAGGAACTCAACGGCGCCGATCACCTGTTGTATTTCGAGTCCCAGAGCAGCCTGGGGTCGGCGACGATCACGGCCACCTTCCAACCCGGCACCAACCCGGAGATGGCCCAGGTGGATGTGCAGAACCGCCTCAAAGCCGTGGAGCCGCGCTTGCCCCAGGCCGTGACTCAGCAGGGCCTGCAGGTGGAAAAAGTCTCCGCGGGCTTCCTGCTGCTGGTGACCCTCACCTCCAACGACGGCAAGCTCGATGACGTTGCGCTCAGCGATTACCTGGCGCGCAACGTGATGAACGAACTCAAGCGCCTGGACGGGGTGGGCAAGGCCCAGCTGTACGGGGCCGAGCGCGCCATGCGCATCTGGATCGACCCGCAGAAGCTGATCGGTTTCAACCTCACCCCTGCCGACGTGAATGCCGCCATTGCTGCGCAGAACGCCCAGGTCTCGGCCGGCAGCATCGGTGACTTGCCGGGCACCAATACCCAGGAAATCACCGCCGCGATCCTGGTCAAAGGCCAGTTGTCGACCCCGGCGGAATTCGCCGACATCGTGCTCAAGGCCAACCCGGACGGTTCCACCGTGCGCATCGGCGATGTGGCGCGGGTGGAAATCGGCAGCCAGGAATACCAGTTCTCCACGCGCCTGAACGGCAAGCCCTCCACCGCCGTGAGTGTGCAACTGTCACCGGGCGCCAATGCGCTGAATACCGCGACCCTGGTGCGGGCGAAGATGGACGAGCTGTCGCGCTATTTCCCGGCCAATGTGGAATACAAGATCCCGTACGACACCTCGCCTTTCGTCAAAGTCTCGATCACCAAGGTGGTCTACACCCTGCTGGAGGCCATGGCGCTGGTGTTCGCGGTGATGTTCCTGTTCCTGCAGAACGTGCGCTACACGCTGATCCCGACCCTGGTGGTGCCGATCGCGCTGATGGGCACCTTCGCCACCATGTTGCTGCTGGGTTTCTCCATCAACGTGCTGACCATGTTCGGCATGGTGTTGGCCATCGGTATCCTGGTGGACGACGCCATCGTGGTGGTGGAGAACGTCGAACGGATCATGGTCACCGAGGGCCTGCCGCCCAAGGAAGCGACGCGCAAGGCCATGGGGCAGATCACCGGCGCGATCATCGGCATTACCCTGGTGCTGGTGGCGGTGTTCCTGCCGATGGCGTTCATGGCCGGGTCCGTGGGGGTGATCTACCAGCAGTTTTCACTGGCGATGGCCACCTCGATTCTGTTCTCGGCGTTTCTCGCCCTGACCTTGACCCCGGCCCTGTGCGCCACCTTGCTCAAGCCGATCGCCAAGGGCGAGCACCATGCCAAAGGCGGCTTCTTCGGTTGGTTCAACCAGCGTTTCGAGCGGCTCACCGAGCGCTATACCGGCTGGGTGGCCTACGCCCTCAAGCGTAGCGGCCGTTACCTGCTGATCTATCTGGTGCTGCTGGTGGGCCTGGGGCTGTTGTTCACGCGGCTGCCCTCCTCGTTCCTACCGGTGGAAGACCAGGGTTACACCATCACCGATATCCAACTGCCGCCGGGCGCCAGCAAGAACCGCACGGTGCAGGTGGCCGAGCAGATCGAAGCGCACAACGCCGGCGAGCCGGGGGTGGGCGACACCACCATGATTATGGGCTTCAGTTTCTCCGGCTCCGGGCAGAACGCAGCGCTGGCGTTTACCACGCTCAAGGACTGGTCGGAGCGCAGCAGCGAGGATGCCGCCGCCGCGATTGCCGAGCGTGCCAATGGCGCGTTCAGCGAGCTTAAAGATGCGATTGCCTACTCGGTCCTGCCGCCGCCCGTGGATGGCCTGGGCACCTCCAGCGGTTTCGAGTTCCGCCTGCAGGATCGCGGCGGCGTCGGCCATGCGGCATTGATGGCGGCGCGCACCGAACTGCTGGCCCTGGCGGAGAAAAGCCCGATCCTGGCCAATGTGCGCGAAAGCGCCCTGGCCGAGGCGCCCCAAGTGCAGTTGGAAGTCGACCGCAAACAAGCCAACGCGCTGGGGGTGTCCTTCGCCGAGGTGGGCAATGTGCTGTCGTCGGCGATTGGCTCGGCCTATGTCAACGACTTCCCCAACCAAGGCCGCATGCAGCGCGTAGTGGTGCAAGCCGAAGGCGACCGGCGCAGCCAGGTCGAGGACCTGCTGAAGATCCACGTACGCAACGACGCCGGCAAGATGGTGCCACTGTCCGCCTTCGTGCAGGCCAAATGGACCCAAGGCCCGGCGCAGTTGACGCGCTACAACGGCTACCCGGCCATCGCGATTTCCGGCGAGGCGGCGCCAGGCTACAGCACCGGTGAAGCGATGACCGAGATCCAGCGCCTGGTCGGCCAACTCCCGGCGGGCCTGGGCCAGGAATGGACCGGCCTGTCGCTGCAGGAACGCCTGTCCGGCTCACAAGCGCCGATACTGCTGGGGCTGTCGCTGCTGATCGTGTTCCTGTGCCTGGCGGCGCTGTATGAAAGCTGGTCGATCCCGACCTCGGTATTGCTGGTCGTGCCGCTGGGCGTGCTCGGCGCGGTACTGGCGGTGAGCTTGCGCGGCATGCCCAACGATGTGTTTTTCAAGGTGGGCCTGATCACCATCATCGGCCTGTCGGCGAAGAACGCGATCCTGATCATCGAATTCGCCAAGGACCTGTATGACCAGGGCGAAGACCTGATCGACGCCACCCTCAAGGCCGCGCGCCTGCGGTTGCGGCCGATCATCATGACCTCGCTGGCCTTCATCCTCGGCGTGGTGCCGCTGGCGATTGCCACCGGGGCCAGCTCGGCGAGCCAGCAGGCGATTGGTACAGGGGTGATCGGCGGCATGATCACTGCGACATTGGCGGTGGTGTTTGTGCCGGTGTTCTTTGTGGTGGTGATGAAGCTGGTGCGCAAGCGCAGTCGCTGACTGTCAGCTTCAAGCGGCCAGCCAGAGCGCCCTTGCTTCAGCTTGCCGCTTGAAGCTTGCAGCCTGCAGCTGCTCAACCTATGTTGCTCACTATTCCCCCGAATCGTGAGCGCCATGCCCTTCCTTGCCCGCACCCATCCGCGTCTCTCCGCCGCCGCCGTCCTTGGCCTTGCCGTAGGCATCCTGGCGCCAGCCGACAGCCTGGTCAGCAAAATCCTGATTGGCTGGAACGCCGGGGTGTGGACCTACCTGCTGCTGATGCTGTGGTTGACCAGCCGAGCCAAGGCCGAGGACGTCAAGCGCATCGCCGAGGTTGAGGACGAGAACGCCGGGCTGGTGCTGTTCACGGTGTGCATCGCCGCCATCGCCAGTCTGGCCACCATCACGTTCGAGCTGGTAGGCAGCAAAGACCTGGCCACCTCGGAGCGCCTGCTGCACTACGGGTTTACCGGGTTGACAGTGATCGGCTCGTGGTTGCTGATCGGGGTGATTTTCAGCGTGCATTACGCCCGCCTGTATTACACCTGGACCGGCAAGGAGCCGGCGTTGCGCTTTGCCGAGGGCTTGCTCACGCCCAACTACTGGGACTTTCTGTACTTCTCCTTCACCATCGGCGTGGCCGTACAAACCTCCGACGTGGGCGTGGCGACCCGAGCCATGCGCAAAGTGGTGTTGGGGCAATCGCTGATCGGTTTCTTGTTCAACACGGCGATCCTGGGGTTTTCGATCAACATCGCCGCCGGCCTCTTCGGCTAGGCTGCACAAACCTTCTAGACGCTCACACCGCGAGGGGCGCTAATGGGGTTTTATCGTCGCCGAGGGGGATATGGCCGCGCACAATTGGATCGACCTGGCCCAGGACGCCGACACCGGCATCGAAACGCTGCGCGCGCATTTCGAGGGCCACGCCTATGACCCCCACTGGCATGACAGCTACTTGATCGGCGTCACCGAGCAAGGCGTGCAGCAATTCAATTGCCGCCGCGCCCGTCACAACAGCGTGCCGGGCCAGGTGTTCCTGGTGGAGCCCGGCGAGCTGCATGACGGCGACGCGCCCACGGCGGACGGGTTCACCTACCACATGCTCTACCTCGACCCGCAATGGCTGACACGGGAAGTCAGCGCGGTGTTCGAAGAAGCACCGATCAACAGCCAGCTGGGGTTTGCCAGCACCTTGGCCGACGATCCGCGCCTGGCCCTCGCCACCAGCCAGGCCTTCCGCACCCTGCATAGCGGCGAACTGCGCATCGTGCGTCAGCGCGCTATGGATCAATTGCTCGAACGCCTCACCGGCCAATTGCACTGGCGCCGACGCTATGGCGAGGACCCGCGCCTGCCATGGGTGGCACACAAGGCCCGGGAATACCTGCATGCCCATCTGCACCACGACGTGGGCATGGACGAGCTGGCACTGGCCTGCGGCGTTGACCGCTTTCGCTTGAGCCGCGCCTTCAAGAGCGCGTTCGGCCTGCCGCCCCATGCTTACCTGGTACAACTGCGCCTGGCGCGTGCGCGGCACTTGTTGGCCAAGGGTGAACTGCCGGCCGATGTGGCGATTACCCTGGGCTTTGCCGACCAAAGCCACCTGGGCCGCTGGTTTGTGCGCGCCTATGGCCTGACACCGGCGGCGTACCGCAAGCGCTGCACAATTCTTCCAGACAGATAACGCCCCAACTGGTGAACATCGATGCCTTTATCGGGTTTATCGGAGTCACTCGCCATGTTGTCCACCTTGCTGCCGTTCATGCTGTTTGCCTTTGTCGCGTCAATCACCCCAGGGCCCACCAATATCCTGGTGCTGAGCAACAGCGCCCGTTACGGCATCAAAGCCGCGCTGCCGATCATTCTCGGCGCATGCGCCGGCGCGGCGGGGCTTGTGCTGGTGGTGGGTTCGGGGGTCGGCCAGTCGCTGACACAGGCCCCCAAGCTGCAAGCCGTCATGCAATGGGCCGGGGTGGCGTGGCTGAGCTACCTGGCCTGGAAAATTTACCGCGCACCGCCCCAAGGGGTCGAAGTGGACGCCAGCCAGAAACCCTTGGGCCTGATGGGCGCCGCCGGCCTGCAAGTGGTCAACCCCAAAACCTGGATGATGGCCCTGGCGGTGGTCAGCGTGTTCGCCGGTAATGGCGTTGAGCGCCAGAGCCAGGTGATCTACCTGTCTCTGGTGTTTTTTCTGATCTCGATCCCCTGCCTCGGTGTCTGGGCCTTACTGGGCGCTGGTTCTGCGCGGGTGCTCGGTTCGGGGCTGGCGATGCAGCGGCTCAACCGTGGCATGGCGTTGTTATTGTTGAGTGCGACTTGGCTGAGTGTGTGGGTGTGAGCACGCCGGCCATCCGACGGTGTCCTACAACTTCTTGACGACTTTCGTACTTTAGTGGTTTCCTGAAACCGGTTTCAGTCATTCCAATAAAAATAGAAGGTCGATGACCGTGAACACTTTTTCCGCCGCCCAACGCAGCCGCGTGACCATGCTTGATGTTGCCCGGCACGCCGGCGTGTCCAAAGCCAGCGTCTCGCGTTTTATCGGCGAAGACCGCGCCCTGCTCTCCGATGCGATCGCCCTGCGCATCGAGCAAGCCATCGAACAACTCGGTTACCGTCCCAACCAGATGGCCCGTGGCCTTAAACGTGGCCGCACGCGCCTGATCGGTATGCTGGTGGCGGATATCCGTAACCCCTATTCCATTGCGGTGATGCACGGCGTCGAAACCGCCTGCCGCCAGCACGGCTACAGCCTGGTGGTGTGCAACACCGGCCGCGACGATGAACAGGAACGCCAGCACCTGGCGGCCCTACGCTCGTACAACATCGAAGGCCTGATCGTGAACACCCTCGGCCATCACCTCGACCAACTGCTGGAATTGCAACGGGAAATGCCCCTGGTGCTGGTGGACCGCAAGGTCGAGCCGCTGCACAGCGACCTGGTGGGGCTGGACAACCCGGCGGCGGTGCGCATGGCGGTGGAACACCTGGAACAACAGGGCTACCGCGACTTGCTGCTGGTCAGCGAAGCCACCGACGGCACCAGCTCGCGCCTGGAGCGCCTGGCCAGTTTCAAAGCCGAGATCGCTCGCCGCCCGGCGTTGAGTGGCGCCGTGCTGGAGCTGGACGACGCCCTTGAAACCCACCTGCGCAATTTTCTCGCCACGCCGGGCCCCAAGGCGTTGTTCTGCGCCAACGGCGTTGCCGCGCTGGCCTGCACCCGCGCGCTCAAGAATTTGCGCTGCCACCTATTTGACGACATCGGCCTGATCGCCCTGGATGACCTGGACTGGTACCCGCTGGTAGGCAACGGCATCACCGCCCTCGCCCAACCCACCGAGGCCATCGGCGCCAGCGCGTTCGACTGCCTGCTCAAGCGCTTGCGCGGCGACACCGAGCCGACCCGCACCCTGGATTTCCTGCCCCAACTCATCATCCGCGGCTCCACCACGCGCCGGCAGGGATGAGTGTTTTTTTGAACAAAAATGAAACCGGTTTCAGAGGGACAAAAACAATGCACACATACCCCGTTTCCATCAGCCTCTCCAGCTACGGCGCTGAGCTGGTGCGCCAGCAAGGCCAGTTGAGTTTCGTCCAATTACTGGCCCAGGCCGGTGCCCAGCGCATCGAGTGGCGTGAAGAACTGCTGACCGTCGAGCAACCCGCTGAGCTGGCCCAGGCCGTCGCGGCACAGGGCCTGGAAGCGGTGTTTTCATCGCCGCTGGAACTGTGGGTCGCCGGTCGCGCCCAGCCGAATGCTGAACTGAGCGCGACGCTGGATCGCGCCCAGGCCTTCGGCGCGCGCTGGCTGAAAGTCTCCTTGGGCTACTTCACCGACACTAACGACCTGGAAAGCCTGCACGCACTGCTGCGGCGTCATCCGGTGCGCTTGCTGGTGGAAAACGACCAGACCTTGCACGGCGGCCGTATCGAACCCATGCAACGCTTTTTCAGCGAAGTCGAACGCTTGGGTCTGCCAATCAAAATGACCTTCGATATCGGCAACTGGCAATGGCAGGACCAGTCCGCCCTCACCGCCGCGCGCCTGCTGGGCCGGCATGTGGACTACCTGCACTGCAAGGCCGTGAGCCGTCGCGCGGACGGCAAGCTGGTGGCGCTGCCGCCTGGCGCCACCGATTTGCATCAGTGGGAACAACTGCTCTCCCACATGACTCAAGGCATTACACGGGCAGTGGAATTTCCGCTGCACGGCGACGACCTGCTCGATGTCACCGCACGTCAGGTCGCCAGCCTCGCCGTGCTTGGCCAACCTCTCGCGGAGAACGCCCATGTCTGAGATCGATGTGTTGTCGTTTGGAGAAACCATGGCGATGTTCGTCGCCGAACAGACCGGCGACCTGGCCCAGGTCAGCCAGTTTCACAAACGCATCGCCGGGGCCGACAGCAACGTCGCCATCGGCCTGTCGCGGCTGGGCTTCAACGTGGCCTGGCTGAGCCGGGTGGGCGACGATTCCCTGGGCCGCTTTGTGGTGGATACCCTCAGCCGCGAAGGCTTGGACTGCCGGCACGTGGCCGTCGACCCGCTGCACCCCACCGGGTTTCAATTCAAATCCCGCGAAGAAGCCGGTGCCGATCCCCAGGTGGAATATTTCCGCAAGGGCTCCGCCGCCAGCCATCTGTCCGTCGCCGACATCGGCCCCGCGCTGCTACAGGCCCGCCATCTGCATGCCACCGGGATCCCGCCAGCGTTATCCGCAGCCACCGGCGAGCTGTCCCGCGCGCTAATGACGCAAATGCGCCAAGCCGGGCACAGCGTGTCGTTCGATCCCAACCTGCGCCCGTCGCTGTGGGCCAGCCAGGCGCAGATGATTGCCGAGATCAACGCCCTCGCCGGCCTGGCCGACTGGGTTTTGCCGGGCCTGGGCGAAGGTCGTCTGCTCACCGGTTTCGATGACCCGGCCGACATTGCCGCGTTCTACCTCGACCAGGGTGCCGAAGCCGTGGCGATCAAGCTCGGTGCGGACGGTGCCTACTACCGCACCCAGCTGGACCAGGGCTTTATCGCCGCCGTGCCGGTGGAAAAAGTCGTCGACACCGTGGGTGCCGGCGACGGTTTTGCCGTGGGCATGATCAGTGCCCTGCTGGAAAAACTCAGCTTCCCCGAAGCCGTGCGTCGCGGCAATTGGGTCGGCAGCCGCGCCGTGCAAAGTCGCGGCGACATGGAAGGCCTGCCCACCCGCGCCGAACTGCTCGGTCGATCCGTCGCCTGACCCCCAACGACCTGTTGCCACAACTACAACAAGCTCAGGAGCAAGCCCATGGAAACCGTGAAACTCGCCACCCGCCGCTGGTGGTACATCATGCCTATCGTGTTTATCACCTACAGCCTGGCGTACCTGGACCGCGCCAACTACGGCTTCGCCGCCGCCTCCGGGATGGCCGAAGACCTGATGATCACCCCCGGCATGTCGTCACTGCTGGGAGCGCTGTTCTTCCTCGGCTACTTTTTCTTCCAGGTGCCGGGGGCGATCTATGCGCAAAAGCGCAGCGTCAAGAAACTGATTTTTGTCAGCCTGATCCTGTGGGGCGGCCTTGCCACCCTCACCGGCGTGGTGTCCAACGCCTATATGCTGATCGCCATCCGCTTTCTGCTCGGCGTGGTGGAAGCGGCGGTGATGCCGGCAATGCTGGTGTACCTGTGCCACTGGTTCACCCGCGCCGAACGCTCGCGGGCCAATACCTTTCTGATCCTCGGCAACCCGGTGACCATGTTGTGGATGTCGGTGGTGTCGGGCTACCTGGTTCAACATTTCAGCTGGCGCTGGATGTTTATCATCGAGGGCCTGCCGGCGGTGCTGTGGGCGTTTATCTGGTGGAAGCTGGCCGATGAACGTCCCAAGGACGCCAACTGGCTGAGCGACGGGCAAAAGCAGGAACTGGAAACTGCCCTGGCCGCCGAACAGGTCGGCATCAAGGCAGTGAAGAATTACGCCGAAGCCTTCCGCTCGCCCAAGGTGATCATCCTGGCCTTGCAGTTCTTTTGCTGGAGCATCGGGGTGTACGGGTTTGTGCTGTGGCTGCCGTCGATCCTCAAAAAAGGTCTGCAGATGGACATGGTCGAGGCCGGCTGGCTGTCGGCATTGCCTTACCTGGCGGCGGTGATCGGCATGCTGCTGGTGAGCTGGGGCTCGGACAAGCTGCAAAAACGTAAACGCTTTGTGTGGCCACCGCTGCTGATCGCCTCCATTGCCTTCTATGCCTCCTACGTGCTCGGTGCCGAACATTTCTGGTGGTCCTACACCCTGCTGGTAATTGCCGGGGCGTGCATGTATGCGCCTTACGGTCCGTTCTTCGCTATCGTGCCGGAAATCCTGCCGGCCAACGTCGCCGGCGGCGCCATGGCGCTGATCAACAGCATGGGCGCCCTCGGCTCGTTCGGCGGCTCGTACCTGGTGGGTTACCTCAACAGCAGCACCGGCTCGCCCGGCGCCTCGTACCTGTTGATGAGCGGCGCGCTGATGCTGTCGGTGGTACTGACGATTTTCCTCAAGCCCGGCGCCAGCGACCGTCAACGCGCGCCATTGCCACCCCTTGAATTGAAGGTAAAAGCCCAATGAAAAAGTCTGTGGTGCTGTACAAAAAACTCTCCGCGCCGCTGATGGCGCGCCTGCACGAGCAGGTGGACGTCACACTGATCGAAGCTCTGGATGACACCGGCCTGGCCAAGCTGCGCGACGCCCTGCCGAACGCCAATGGCCTGCTCGGTGCCAGCCTGCGCCTGGACGCGCAGTTGCTGGACCTGGCGCCGCAACTGGAAGCGGTGGCCAGCGTTTCGGTGGGGGTCGACAACTACGACATCGACTACCTCACCCGACGCGGCATCCTGCTCAGCAACACCCCGGACGTACTCACCGAAACCACCGCCGACACCGGCTTCGCGCTGATCCTGGCCAGTGCCCGCCGCGTGGTGGAACTGGCCGATATGGTCCGCGCCGGGCAATGGCATAAGAACATTGGCCCGGCGCATTTCGGCAGCGATGTGCACGGCAAGACCCTTGGCATCATCGGCATGGGCCGCATCGGCGAAGCCCTGGCCCAGCGCGGGCATTTCGGCTTCGGCATGCCGGTGCTCTACCACAGCCACTCGCCCAAGCCACGGGTCGAAGAGCGCTTCGGCGCGCAGTACCGCAGCCTTGAAGACTTGCTGCAACAGGCCGATTTTGTCTGCCTGACCCTGCCGCTGACCGCCGAGACCGAAAAGCTGATCGGCGCCGAGCAGTTCGCGTTGATGGGCCCGGACACGATCTTTATCAATATTTCCCGCGGCAAAGTGGTGGACGAAGCGGCGCTGATCGAGGCGTTGCAGCAACGCACGATCCGCGCGGCGGGGCTGGATGTGTTCGAGAAGGAACCGCTGGATCACAGCTCGCCGCTGCTGCGGCTGAACAACGTAGTAGCCACGCCCCACATCGGCTCGGCGACCCACGAAACGCGCGAGGCCATGGCCACCTGTGCGGTGGATAATCTGTTGGCCGCTCTGGCGGGCGAGAAGCCGAAAAACCTGGTCAACCCGACCGCCTGGAAGCAATAGCCACACCGAAGGCAAACACAGATCACCTGTGAGAGGGGGCTTGCCACCTCCCACAGAGCGGCGTCAGATCACGAACTTGGCCACCATCGCGTTCAAGTCCACGGCCAGGCGCGACAGTTCATGGCTGGCGGCGCTGGTCTGGTTGGCGCCGGAGGTGGACTGCGACGCCAGGTCGCGGATATTGACCAGGTTGCGGTCCACTTCGCGGGACACCTGGGCCTGTTCTTCCGAAGCGCTGGCGATTACCAGATTGCGCTCGTTGATCAGGCTGATGGACTGGGTGATCTGCTCCAGCGCAACACCGGCGGCGCGGGCCATTTCCAGGGTGTCCTGGGTGCGTTGATTGCTCTGCTGCATCGATTGCACGGCCTCGCCGGTGCCATTCTGGATGCCGGCGACCATTTTCTCGATCTCCTGGGTCGACTGCGCGGTGCGATGGGCCAAGGCCCGAACTTCGTCAGCCACCACCGCAAAACCGCGCCCGGCCTCACCGGCGCGGGCCGCTTCGATCGCGGCGTTAAGGGCCAGCAGGTTGGTCTGCTCGGCAATCGCGCGGATCACGTCGAGCACCTTACCGATGTCACGCCCCTGGGTGGCCAGACCTTCGATCATCACAGCGGTGCTTTGCACGTCGTGGGTCATGGTCTGGATCGCGTCGACGGTTTGCACCACGCGATCGCGGCCTTCGCGCGCAGCCTGGTTGGACTGGCGCGAGGCTTCGGAAGTAGAAACCGCGTTGCGCGCCACTTCTTCCACCGCGGCGGTCATCTCATTGACCGCCGTGGCGGCCTGGTCGATTTCGTCGTTCTGTTGCTGCAGGCCGCGGGAGGCTTCTTCGGTGACCGCGCTCAACTCTTCAGCCGCCGAGGCCAATTGAGTGGCCGAACCGGCGATATGGCGGATGGTCTGGCGCAGGTTGGTCTGCATGGTGGACAACGCGCCGAGCAGGCGTGCCGGCTCGTCCCTGCCGTCGTCCTCGATCACGCTGCTGAGGTTGCCGCCGGCGATGGTCTCGGCCACCTGCACGGCTTTGCGCAGCGGCGTGACGATGCTGCGGGTCAACAGCCAGGCCAGCAGCACCGTCAACAGTGCGGCGGCGACCGACACCACCACGATGCCGGTGATGGCGCTGTTATAGCTCTGGCCCGCTACATCATTGGCTTGCTTGGCCGCCGCGCCGTTCATCGCAATCAGTTTGTTCAGTTGCTCGCCCATCTGGTCGGTGCCGTCCTTGATCCGGGTGTTGATCAGGGTGCGCATTTCTTCGACCTTGCCGTCCCGGGACAGGCTGAGCATATCGGCCTGGGCTTTCAGATAGGTGTCCAGCGTGCTGGAGAACGTCTTGAACAGCGCCGCTTCATCCGGCCCTGCAGGCAAAGCCGCGTAGGCGGCCTGGGCCGTTTTGGCCTTGTCGACCAACACTCCAATGCGGGTTTCGGCTTCCTTGAGCGCCGCAGGTTCGCGGTTGACCAATACGCGAAATGACAGAATGCGCATGCGCAACACGTTCTCGGTCACCTGCCCCAGGAACGTCACACTGGGCAGTTGATTGGTGTTCATGTCCACCGATGCTTGACGAATCAAGGTCATACGGTTGGCCGCGAACCCACCCAACAGCACCACTAACAACGCAATAAAGGCGAAACCCAGCGAAGCGCGAGGGGCGATATTCAAATGACGAAGCGACATAGACGTGTTCCCGAAGTGAGTGCCTGCGCGCAATCCCTGCCGCGAAACGATCAATCAGCGGCAACGCGCTGCCTGACCTTGGACGCCACTGTTGTTTTTAATAGGTGGGCCTGTAAGCAGTATCGGCAAGGATTCGGATTTTATGCAGGGCGCTTATAAATATTTTTTTACACTTCTGAGCATCGGCGCTTTCTGGCATCCTGCGCCTCCCTTTTCCGACCCGAGCCCATATTTTGTCTGACGCTCAAGCCCCCCGCCCCCGCTATAAATCCGACCTGATCTACGGCCTGGAAGACCGTCCGCACTTCAGTGCGGCGATCTTCGCTGCGCTGCAGCATGTGCTGGCCAGTTTTGTCGGCATCATCACCCCGACCCTGATCGTCGGCGGCGTACTCGGCCTGGAAAGCGAAGTGCCGTACTTGGTGAGCATGGCGCTGTTCGTCTCGGGCCTGGGCACCTTTGTCCAGGCGCGTACGTTCGGCCCCATCGGCTCGGGCTTGCTGTGCCTGCAAGGCACCAGTTTTTCGTTTATCAGCGTGATTCTCAGCGCCGGTTTTATGGTCAAGGCCCGCGGCGGCGGCACCGATGAAATTCTCTCGACGATCTTCGGCATCTGCTTCTTTGCAGCGTTTATCGAAGTGGTGCTCAGCCAGTTCATCGGCAAACTGCGCAAACTCATCACCCCGGTGGTGACCGGCACCATCATCACCTTGATGGGCCTGTCCTTGATCAAGGTGGCCGTCACCGACATGGCCGGCGGCTTCGGCGCCAGCGACCTCGGCGCGGCCGGCAATATGGGCCTGGCGGCCCTGGTGTTGCTGACCATCGTGGTGCTCAACCGCTTCAATAACCCGTTCCTGCGCCTGGGTTCGATCGTGATCGGGCTGACCCTGGGCTTTGTGGTGGCCTGGTGGCTGGGCCGCGTCGATATGGCAGCGCTGCCCCAGGTGCCGTTGATCAGCGTACCGGTGCCGTTCAAGTACGGGTTTTCGTTCGACTGGGTGGCGTTTATTCCAGTGGCGGTGATCTTCCTGATTTCGCCGTTGGAAGCCGCCGGCGACCTGACCGCCAACTCGATGATTTCCCAGCAGCCGGTAAAGGGCCCGCTGTATATCAAACGCATCAAGTCCGGCCTGCTGGCCGACGGCCTCAACTCGGCGATGGCCGCCACGTTCAACAGCCTGCCGATGGTGACCTTTGCCCAGAACAATGGGGTGATCCAACTGACCGGCGTGGCCAGCCGCTATGTGGCGTACTTCATCGCCGGCCTGCTGGTGCTGCTGGGGCTGTTCCCCATGATCGGCGCGGTGCTGCAACTGATGCCCAAACCGGTGCTGGGCGGCGCCACGCTGATCATGTTCGGCACCGTGGCGGTGGCCGGTATCAAGATCCTCGCCGAAGCCGGCCTGCACCGGCGCAACGTACTGATCGTGGCGATTTCCCTGGGCATGGGCCTGGGCGTCGCCGCCGTGCCGGAAGTGCTGCGCGAGTTGCCCAAGGCGCTGCATAACATCTTCGAGTCGCCGATCACCGTAGGAGCGTTCTGTGCCATCCTGCTGAACATTTTCCTGCCCGAAGAGTTCATAGAGCTGGAAGAAGATGAATTCGATCCGGAGTCCTCTACCCTCAAGGTGATGCAAGACCCGGACGTCACGAACTAGGAGACCTCACATGCGCAAGCTCATGGTGCTATCGCTGCTGCTACTGACCCTGAGCGCCTGCGCGCTGTTTCCGAACCGCGACCCGGTGAACATCAACGTGGTGGGCATCGAACCGCTGCAAAGCCAGGACCTGGAAGTGCGCTTCGCCGTCAAACTGCGGGTGCAGAACCCCAACGAAACGGCGATTGACTACAACGGTGTGGCTCTCGATCTGGAAGTCAACGGCCGACCGTTGGCCTCAGGTGTGAGCGACCAGGCCGGCAGCATCCCACGCTTCTCCGAGACCGTTCTGACGGTGCCGGTCAGCGTCTCGGCATTTTCGGTGTTGCGTCAAACCCTGGGCCTGAGCCAGACCCAGAGTTTGAACAACCTGCCCTATGTGCTGCGGGGCAAACTGGCCGGGGGGCTGTTCGGCACCATGCGCTTCGTTGACCGGGGTACGTTGGACATGCCTAACGGCGCGACGTGGTAAAGCCTGCGCAACCGACCGATACCCCGCCATCGGGGGCAAGCCCCCTCCCACATGTTGGCCCATGGGCAAATTTGGACGCACACAGCCCCCCCTGTGAGAGGGGGCTTGCTCCCGATGGCAGTGGCGCAGTCAACATATCGACTGGCTGGCTCTGCGCCATCGGGACGAGCCCCCCAGCCTTCCCGCCACTGCTTCAGTCCGTGATATAGCGCACGCCGGGTTTGGCGCGTTCATCCACCACCAGCTCGAACACATCCGGCCGTGCGTAATGCCCCACCACGTCGTAGTCATACCGCGCGCGCACCAGGTCGTCGGTATCGATCTGCGCCGTCAGCAGCCCCGCTTCGCCCACCAGCGGCCCGGCCAGGATGTCGCCCATGGGGCCGACAATCACGCTGCCGCCTGCGATCAACGGGCGGTCCGAAGGCCAGTTGGCAATCTCCACGCCAAGGGCTTCGGGCGACGCCTGCACCTGGCAGGCGCTGACCACGAAGCAGCGGCCTTCATGGGCTACATGGCGCATGCTCACCTGCCACATCTCGCGCTCGTCCACGGTGGGCGCGCACCAGACTTCCACGCCCTTGGCGTACATCGCGGTGCGCAGCAGCGGCATCATGTTTTCCCAGCACACCGCGCCGCCGATACGGCCCACCGCGGCATCGATCACCGGCAAGGTGGAGCCATCGCCCTTGCCCCAGATCAGCCGCTCAGTGCCGGTAGGCATCAGTTTGCGGTGCTTGGCCACCAGGCCGCCGGCGGGTTCGAAATACAGCACCGTGCAGTACAAGGTATTGCCGCTGCGCTCGATCACGCCCAGCACCAGGCTGGCGCCCGTGCGCGCCGACAACCCGGCCAGGGCGTCGGTTTCCGCGCCAGGTACATCGATGGCATTGGCAAAGTAACGGGCAAAGGCTTCGCGGCCTTCTGGCAGGCGATAACCCAGTTGCGTGCCGAACCCTTCGCCTTTGGGGTAGCCACCGAGCAGCGCCTCGGGCATCACTACCAATTGCGCGCCGCTGCGGCGGATCTGGTCTTCATAACCGAGGATCTGTTCCAGGGTGTCGGCCTTGCCGCCCGGTAGGGAGCCGATTTGCAAGGCCGCGACGGTAGAAATAGGCATAACGTTCACTCCGATGATTGGCTGGGGGTTGCCCATTCTCCTGCCAGCCCGGATCATGAATAAAGCCCACTTCAGTACTGAATGATATGAGCCAAATGAATATCGCCCAGGTCGATCTGAACCTGCTCAAAACCTTCGAAGCACTCCATGACGAGTCCAGCGCCAGCCGCGCCGCCTTGCGCCTGGGCGTGACCCAATCGGCCATCAGCGCTGGGCTGCGGCGCTTGCGCCAGGTGTACGGCGACCCGTTGTTTGTGCGCACCGGCCGCGGCCTGGCGCCGACGTTGCGGGCCAATCAACTCAAACCAGTGATCAGTGAAGCGCTGGACCGTTGCCGCCAGAGCCTCGCCATGGTCGACCCGGTCAATCAGCAGTACCAGGGGCGTTCGGTGGTGGTGGGTTTGTCCGATGACTTTGAAATCGCCTACGGTCGTCGGTTGATGACGCAGATCGCACAACGCCTGCCGCAATTGCGCGTGATCTTTCGCCAGACCCATAGCCAGATTGTCGCCGGCGCGCTGCTCGACCGCACACTGGACCTGGCAATCACCGCCGGCGGTTTTGCCCAGGGCCGGTTGAGCCGACAGGTGTTGGGCGAAGGGGATTACCGCTGCCTGGTGGACCCGGACAGCCTGGCGCCCGGACAGCAAGGCATCGACCTGGACGAGTTTGTGCGCCGCGCCCATGTGCTGGTGTCGTCCGGCGGGTTTATCGGGATCACCGACGAGGGGCTGGCGGCGCAGGGGCTGAGCCGCCATGTGTGCGCCTCCACCAGCCACTTCGCCGCGCTGCCGTTTTTGCTCAAGGGCAGCCAGGCCGTTGCCACCATCCCCGGGCATGCGGCGCAGGCCATCGCCGAGATGACCGGCCTGCGCGTGCTGACCTGCCCGTTGGCGCTGCCGCGCTACCCGGTGGAACTGGGATGGCGCACCCAGGCTCAGCTCGATCCGATGTTGCTGAAAGTCCGCGAAGCGATTGTGGCGAGCTTTACTTAGCCGCCGCCATCAGTTTGTTGACTTCGCTGCGCACCATGTTGGAAAACTCCGGCGGCGACATGCCGTCCAGTTCCGCACGGACCCACTCGGCCCATTTGCCCTTGCGCTTGGCGCGCTCGCCGAACAACCGCGCGGCTTCGCCCTTGGCCTTGCCCAGATTGGTTTGCCACAGGTCGTAGAGGCGCGACTTTTCATCTTCCAGCTCGGCGCGTTCGGCGAGGGTCTTGTTGGCGAGATTGAAGCTCATGTTGAATTACCTGCTGCACAAATAGGTGGCATCTTACACTGTAGGTCGAAATTTCCTGATTCGGATTTTGCCCGGCACTGCGCCCCAGCAAAAAAAAAGCAACTTTTAAGGGCGCCGGGTACTCCATTGTTCACTGTTACATTCACTTGCAAGGAGTCACCCCATGGCCCGCAAAACCGCCGCGCAAACCGCCGCCGACCAAATCAAGGACCAAGCTTTCAGTGAGCTCGCCGCGCTGATCGAAGAGTCCGACAAGTTGCTCAAGAGCAGCGCCAACCTGGTGGGCGAAGAAGGAGAGACCCTGCGTGAGCAGGTCGCCCTAAAGCTCAAACAAGCCATGGACTCCGTGACCAACGTACGTGAGCGCACCCAACCGATGGTCGACGCGACCGAAACCTATATTGGTGGCCACCCGTGGCAGACCGTCGCCATCTCGGCGGGCTTTGGCCTGGTGGTTGGCCTGTTGCTGGGTCGTCGCAACTAAACGTCGCCCGTCGCGCCGCTGCCACGCAGCGGCGTTTCAATGTCAGTTGGCCCAGTCACGCAACTGATTCAACGCCTGAAGTTCCACTTCAACCCCCTGCCCCAGCGACTTCGCCCGTGTGCGATGGCGCCGATCCCCCGGTAACCGCCGCAACCCTACGGCATGCATCTGCCGCACCAGTTCCTGGCTGCGCTCGGCAAAGCTTTGCCCGGCGGTTTTGCTCGGGTCGATAACAATCAACAGTTGCCCGGTCCACGGCGTACGCGCGCCAGGGTGATCGGCCCAGTTGAATTCGAAGGAAAAGTGCCCGCCGGTCAGGGCAGCCGCCAGCAGCTCGACCATCATCGACAGGGCCGAGCCCTTGTGCCCGCCGAACGGCAACAGCGCACCGCCCTCCAGCACGGCCTTGGGATCGGTGGTGGGCTGACCGAGGCTGTCCACCCCCATGCCAGGCGGCAAACGTTCGCCCTTGCGCGCAGCGATCTGCACGTCGCCATGGGCGATGGCGCTGGTGGCCAGGTCGAAGACAATCGGCGGGCCGTCGGCGCGCGGCGCCGCGAACGCAATAGGGTTGGTGCCGAACAACGGGCGATCGGCGCCGTGGGGCACCACGCAGGTCATGCTGTTGACCACGCTCAGCGCCACCAACCCCTCTTCGGCGAACGGCTCAACGTCCGGCCACAGCGCCGCGAAGTGATGGGAATTGTGAATCGCCAGCAAGGCGATGCCGGCACTGCGCGCCTTGCTCACCAGCAGTGGCCGGGCCGCCGCCAGTGCCGGCTGGGCGAACCCATTGCCGGCATCCACCCGCACAAACCCGGACGCCACGTCCGTGACCACCGGAATGGCCTTGCCGTCGACCCAGCCGCTGGCCAGGGTGCTGAGGTAACCGGGGATACGGAAGATGCCGTGGCTATGGGCGCCGTCGCGTTCGGCACTGGCGCAATTGTGCGCAAGGATCGCGGCCACTTCCGGCGACGTGCCGTGCTGGACGAACACCCTGTGCAGCAACGCCACCAGTTCGGTGAAGCCGATAAGGGTATGGGGACTGTCGACGATCGGGGACTGGGCAGACATCTGTAGCTCCGATTTTATAATTGGAAGAGACAACAAGAATCCAGCCCTCCGATTAAACAACGCCCCATGTGCCTGCTGTCAACGGGCGCCCCCAGTTATCTACCGCCATCCGCGCCGCCGCGCCGCCTACCGTGAAGCCTTATCCCGCCGCCTTGCTGGAGAGCGCACCATGGCGAACCTCACGCCCCCGTATTTCTTCGATGAGTTCCTGCAAAACGTCAAACGCAAGACCCCCACGCCCCGCGAGCGCGCGCTCGGGTTCTCGGTCAGGGACCTCGATTGGCTGCACACGCTGTACTACGCCACCCACACCGCGCGTATCGACCCCAGCGTGCAGCGTTACCCGATGCACGTCGAACGCTTGTCGGTCAACCGGCCCGACCACGCCCCCGTGCCCCTGGCGGGTGTGTTCATGATGAGTCCGACACCCGATGACCACAAAGCCGTGCTGTTTACCCCCTACGGCGGCCTGGAACTGTTCGACAGCCGCGCCGCGCTGCTCCATGAGGTGGATGAACGCCTGACGCAGCCAAGCCGGCGCGCCGAACTCCTGCAATTTCTGGCGATTGTGGAACGCGACGGCTTGCCCAGCACAGAACCGCTGAAGACAACGGGCGCGGTGATTCCAGGCGCGGTGATGCAAGACCAGGAACAAACCATCCTGGCCGGCCAGCAACACAACGTCTCTGCGATGCTGGAGGAACTGCGCAAGCTCCCCGACCTGCGCGGCATGCTCGACACCCTGCTGGGCATCATGGCCCGCTCGTACTTTCCGGGCCTGGACCAGCGCGACACGCGGGTGAATTTTTTTACCCAGCCCACGCCTGTGGAGGAGAGTCGCTGGGTGGCCTCCGAGTCATTGCGCGATGCGCTGCTGCAGTTTTACGTCAAGCAAGCCTGGCCGGCGAACCAGACTCACACGTATTTCAATGTGGGCCATGACGACAGCGCACACACCGCGCAACAGAGGGCCCAGGACCACCAGCGCTGGGACAGTGTGGTCGAACAGACCAGCGGCATCCTCTCGAAGCTGTTGAACAGCCTGCTGCAAACCTACTGGAATGAAGATTTCAACCGCGGTCAGTCGCGCCTGCGTTTTTTTGCCCGGGTCATGAGCGACAAGTTTCGCGCCGATCTGTTGTTCAAGCAGCAGGGCCTGGTCCTGTCCAGCCAGGAAAGCCTGGACCTGCGTGCGCTGTTCCTTCCCGACCAGGCGGCGCGTAGCGCCTATGCCAGCCATCTGAGAATAGAAAAGGTCCGTGTGCATGCCCCGTTCCAACACTATGTGGAGCTGGCCAGCACGCTGATGATCAGCGATAGCCAGGCCTACCTCTACACCCAATCGCGGGGGTTGCAGGTACTCAAAAACCTGAGCGACCTCAAAGATGCCTTGTTGCAGATGCTCAGAACGGCGGGCCACGAGGACGAACTGCTGCACTTTCTGTCGGTAGATGAACGCAGTGCGTTCGTGGGCATGGAACATATCCAAGTGACCGGCAAGCCCATCGCGGGCGATGTGTTCCAGGCAATGATCGAGGACATTGTCACCAAGCAGTCCGACAATCTGGACTATGCCTTGGGGCTCTATCGGCGCAGCAACGGCGTGATCGACCTGGCCGCGCTGCTCGACACTGCTCTGGACGTGCGCAGCATGCTCGACACGCGGCTGCTGGAGCAGGAGGCCGATGGGCGCTGGACCCTTCACCCCATCACCAGCGGCAATGGCCGCCCTACTACCGTGCAATCGGAGAAGGCAAAGGTGCACCTGGAACGTTTGCAGGCGGTGGACGCGGCCATGGCGCTGGAACGTAACCGGCAGCCGACCTTGCGCAGCCTGGTCGCCCATGCACTGGACACCGAATTGGCCAAGCGTCTGCTCGATCTCAAGGCCGAGCACGTCTATATCAACACCTATGCCACCCCCGCCGCAGAGCGCGAAGAGCGTGCGCCCCATAGGTCATTGAGCATGGTCGAGTACTTTATCGCGCGTCTGGCCGGGCAAGCCGATCGGCTCACCGAGTCGGCCCTGACCTGGTTCTACACAGAACAGAGCGCCGGCGTGGCCTACCAGTTGCACAACCTGACCATCGACAGTTTCAACGCCGTCATCGAACAGGTGCTCAGCACGTTCGCGCAACGGGACCTGCGTACCCTGCCCCACTTGCTGCTGGAGAATAACCGGGCGCACCTGAGCCAGGGCATGTTGCAGGGGCTGCGCGGCGAAACCGAATTGAGGCGCCTGGACCATAGCCTGCCGCCCCCTGCCCTGGCGTTACTCGATAGCGCCCTCAATGCCGACGGCATGAGCCGGCTGACCCGCCATGGCCTGAATGGGTTTATTCCGGATGCGTTCAGCCTGAGCCTGTTCCTGGGCACCGCTACCGAGCCTCAGCCCCTGGCCAATGCCTTTGTACTGACCGAGCGCGGTGGCATCGACCCCATCCACTCGGGCACCGCCCTGCTGTGGACCCCACGGGGTGGCTATGAGGCGTTTGCGTCGATCCAGGCCCTGCGCGACAAGCTCGAACAGCGCTTGCAAAACCCCGTGCAGCGTCTGCCCCTGCTGGAGAACCTGCCGGTGTCGCGGCGCATCCCTCACCATGCCTGTCGCCTGGGGCCCTTGCAGCGAATCGACGAACACCTGCTGCACAACCGTCAGCAGAGCTACAGCGACTTCACCCGCGACGAAATCGACCAGGTGCTGGCGATGGGGCTCAGCGCCACGCGCTTCCAGGACTGCATGGACCGCCTGATCCGGCGTCAAACCCCGTCCAATCTGCCCAGGTCGATCACCCTGGCGCGCGCCCTGATCCACCAACAAGCGCTGCCAGTCTGGCTGGGCATGGCGCGGCCCCACGAACAGATCCTGCAGGCCGAGCTGCTTGAGCAATATCGCGTCAGTGCGCCTGACGAACGGGACTATCTGCACAGCATCGTGCCGATGCGCGAACACATCTTCAGTACCCTCTCAACCCTGCTCGGCGCGCGGTTCCCAGGCCAGGTGTACAACCCGGATAACGTGCTGATTCCCGGACGTATCGACCTCGAAGGCCACACCCAGACCCTGACGGACTTCGCGTTGCGGCACCTGCCCGATCTGCGCGCCGAGACGATCCGCCCGCGCTCGCGCACCAGCATCCCACTGCCGGAGACACTCGACGGCGCGGCCATCGTGCAATTGGTGCGACAACTGGATTTGAAAACGCTGTACCGCCAAGTGTTGAGCGGCCTGCTCCAGGGGCAGAGCGACGACGCGCGTGAGCGGCGCCGCCTATTCTGCCGGCAGCTGCCGTGGCAATTGTTGCAGTACGCCCATGAACAAACCCTCACTGAACGGCTGTCCGCCACGGCCTGGGGCTTTATCCGGCAAGTCTTCGACATGCCCGACGCCGTGGCCCGCGCAGCGGTGCATGGGGTCACGGCGATGATCCGCCCGCTGGAGCTGATCGCCACCGCCGGCGCCAGTCAGGCCAAGGCATTGGGCTGTTACCTGATCGGCCCCAAGCCCGGCGCGTCCGGGCCGTTGGTGCTGTATGCACCGTACAGCCCTAAACATTTGTTGAAAGAGTTCCCCAGCGAGGCGGCGCTCCTGCACGAATTCACCAGCCCCGGGGCGCTACAGGAATGGGTGATCGGGCAGTTGCAAGCGCCCCATCAAGCCACTTACCGCAATCTGCTGAGTGAGCGCTGGCGCCCGGATCTCTCGGACATCCGCCTGGGTGACTCGCCCATCGCCGGCAATCTGCTCAACCGACTGTTCGACGACAATACCCAGATGCTGCTGCAGATGCTGGCCGGCCAGTTTTGCGCGTCAGGCAAGACCCATTGGGACGCGGTGACCAGCCTGTTGAGCAAGGGCATTCCCAAGAGCCTGCAATTTATGGCGGGCAAACTGACCTACCCGCTGACGGTGTGGCGCAGCTACCAACTGTTCAAAACATCGGCCGAGGACTTACAGGAACACCGCTGGCAGCACTCGCTCAAAACCTTTGTCGCGGGCGTGGCCGAGCTTGCCTCTTTACGCAAAGCGCTGGACCAGTGGCTGCCGCCAACTCCACCCAGCGAACAACCGCTGCCCTTTGACGACTGGCTAGATGCCCCTGCCCCCGTGGCCGCCAGCCTGGACGAGCTGGACCTGACCGCACCTGGGCGAACCGCCCTGCAAGCCTTCGAAAATCACCAGGTTGCCCTGAGCGACCTGGAGCGCAGCGCGCCACCCTTCGTGTACACCGACAACGACACGCGCACGCATTTCGTGCCATTGGCGGGAAAGGTGTATTCGGTGAGAAAAGCCGGGGAACGCTGGCGCCTGAGCCGCGACGAGCAGCACGGCCCTTATGTGCGAGCCAACGCCCAGGGCGAATGGACCCTGGACCTGGACCGCCATCACCCGCGCTACGGCAAAACCCTGAGCCGCTACGCGGGCAAAATGCAAACCTGGGCGGCGGAGCGCGACGCTATCAATATCGAGGCGGTGGGCATGCGCGAAATTGCCGCCCTGTCGAGCTGGAAGGCCCAGTGCATCGACGAAGCGCTCAACGTCGCGACCTATTACGCGGTGACGTGCAAACGCAACCTGCTGCACTTTGCACCGCTGCGCGAACCCGGCAGCCGGCTGGGACGGTTCTTCAGTGAGTTGTTCGGCGTGGTTACGCTGACCGGCGAGCAGGTGCAACGAATTGAGCGACGCGTCGACGAAGTGCTCGATGAGCTGATCAACCATACCCTGGTCGGCCCGGACTCCCAGCGCTTCGTCTGCGGCACCCATCGCTACAGCCCGCAAAACACTTTCGCTTTTGTGCTACCCGAGGACCGGGAACAGAAAATCTACCTGGTCGACCGCTTTTTCGATCCGCCGCTGGACATCTATCAGAATCGCCTCACGACACCCTTCAACATCTCTGCCCATGCCCGCGCCACCACGTTGATTCACGAGATCACCCACCTCAAGTCCTTGACCGAAGACCTGGCGTACCTCGACAGCATGCGGCCGTTCCACGACCTGATTAACCTCAACGTCAGTGGCGCCAGGCGAATGCACACGGATCTGGCCGACTTGCGCGATACCGCGCTCTCCACACTCACCCCGGCCACCATGCTGTTCAGAACGTGGGACGAGTTCACCCAGCAATGGGAAGACTTTGGAGCCAGTCGTGGGACTTCGCCGCAAAAGGACAAGGTGTTGAGTACTACCGGGACGCGAACCCTGGACGATGCGCGGGCGGTGTTTATGAGTGACGCCAACAGGCGAATCGATACGATTTTGGCCAACGCCGATTCGGTGACTTACCTGATCAGCCAGCTCGGCAGGGAATTGGATGCGGGAGCCTGAACCGGCTCCCGGCGCGAGACGTCAGTCTTTCTGGTCACGCAGGATATTGCCCGAGGCGCCGTCGATGCGCGCTTCATACACGGTGCCGTCAGACTTGCGCCCTTTGACTTCCCAGTAGCCGTTATCGTCGGCTTCGGCGGCATAGACTTCAACGTAGCCGGCCTTGGTCTTGGCCACTTCAATGGCCTTTTCGATGGTGATCCAGCCTGCGCCCGGCTTATCGGCCAGGGCGGCACCGGCACTGAGCAGCGCGGAGGTTGCACACAGGGCGACTAAGGTTTTCTTCAACATAACGGAACTCCATAGTGGGAATAACGGACGCGTGTCCTGAAATTTTTAGGTACTGGCAAATAAGAATAAGTTCCAATTGATGTGCAATCGCCATGATGGCTGTTCTCCCCATCGGCCCGCGGAGGTTAGAATGTGGGAAATCAGGATGCGTAAATGACCGAAAAGTCTGTTTCAGAAGCCGAATACGACACCATCACCGATGCCGCAGCGCACTGGTGCATGCGCATGCATGCAGGTGATTGCACACCGGCTGAACGTCAGGCTTTTCAACAATGGCATGACGCCCATCCCCTGCATGCCTTTGAATACGCCGCGATGCTGGAAATCTGGGACGTCGCCGATCACTTGCCGCGCACCGCGCCCACCGCACCGGTATTGGCGTTCAAATCGCGCAGCCGCGTACGTCGTTATGCCGTGGCGGCGGCGCTATGCCTGGCGGCCCTGCCGCTGGCGGCGTTCACCGGGTGGCAGGCCGGGTGGCTGCCCAATTCCTATGAACGTTTCGAGGCGACCCAGGGCTTGCGTCAGGTGACCTTGAGCGATGGCAGCCAGGTAGAGCTGAACCTGGGCACCGAACTGGTCTATAGCAACTACAAGGATCAGCGCCGGGTCACGCTGAAGAAAGGCGAGGCGTTTTTCAATGTCAGCCACGACAGCACCCATCCGTTTGTGGTGCGCGCCGGTGAAGGCCAGGTGCGCGTGACAGGCACCCAATTCAATGTATGGAAATATGGCGATCAGGTCCGCGTGATGCTGCTCGAAGGCTCGGTGCAGATCGCCAGCGATGCCACGCATGGTAGCGTGCCCCTGACTCCGGGCATGCAGGCCAGCTACCAAGCGGGCGATGCCACTCCGCGCGTGAGGCCGTTCAGCCCGAATGACAGCGCACTGGCCTGGCGCCAGGGCAAGCTGATCCTCGATAACCTGGCCTTGGTCGACGCGTTACCGCTGATCAACCGCTACTTGAGCAAACCGGTGATGCTGGCCGACGCCAGCACCGGGGCGATTCGAATAGGCGGCATCTACAACCTCACCGAGGTCAACAACCTCATCCCCTCGCTGCCAAAGGTACTGCCGGTCTATCTGACGCAGAACCAGGACGGCAACCCCGTTCTCAATTCCATCCCGCGTAAAAACCCTAAAGGCTGAGCCCGGCCGATTCGTGCGGGCCTGTTCGCGCCCGCAGTGTCCATTTTTGAAACACCTGCCTGCCCTGAAGCCCTTGTACAGCGTGGGTTCATGCTTTTGTCATGTGCGGTGTTACGCCGCTGATACACAGGGGTGAATCGTTTGTGGCACAGCGGGCTACACGCGCTTGAAGGGCAGGTGTTTCAGCGCTGAGACACCGGCAGCGTCGACGCGCCTCTAGTTATTCACAAACCATTGAATATCAAGACAATTCAAAAAGCGGCACGGCATCTGCTCTATTCCTCATAGCACTGTTTAGGGTCAGTGCTGAGAATAAGGACATGCCGCCGTGAACACACTCACACAACACTCGATGAAGGTACTGCTGACCAGCTGTGTACTCAGCCTCGGCATCAGTGCACCAGCCTTTGCCGGTGATGGTGTGATCGTGACGGGCCGCAACGTACAGGCACACATGTACGGTCGCGCCGCTTTCGGTAAAGACCCCTACCCCACCACCGCCAATGCCAATCCCACCCAAGAGGTTCTTGGCGCCACCGGCGAGCTCAGTGACCTGGCTATCAGCGGTGTCAGCAGCGGTTCAAGTTTCGCCCGCGCCAGCCAGATCGATAGCACGTTGACCGGCGTGCATGCCACGCAGAACAGCATGTCGACCCTCGGCACCGGCGCCACCGCCGGGCATGGCAGCGGCAGCAGCATGGGCGGACAGATCAGTGACTCGATCCAACGCGGCATGGCCCCTCTGAATAACCTCGGCAACATGATGGGGGGCAAATAATGAACCGTACCTTGCTCTTGCTCGCCCTGCTGGGCAGTGCCTCGGCCATGGCCGACAACAACGCTGTGATCAACAACAGCGGCAAAGACTACCGCGGTAACTTTTCGATCAACCAAGCGGCGGGCAATCAGCAGCAACAGGCCAATAACCGTGCCGTCACGCTCGGCGGCCAGGCCACCACCGTGAATATCCAACGGCTCGACGGTCAGGTCGATCCGTCTCTGAACGCCAAGGCTGCGATTCAGGGCGCTTCTTTTACCAATGGCAACGGCATGTTGGGCGTCAACCAGGCGGCCGGGGCCAACAACCAAACCGTCAACGCCGTGCGGATCAGCGTCAACCCTGGCCCGCAAAGCATCGACGACAGCGTCTTGTTGCAACAGAACACGACGCAATTAACCGACTCAGGGCTCACCCCCACCACTGGCAGCCGCCTGGTCGTTACCAGCGACCAGGCCTTCACAGGCAGCCGAGGAGTGATTCAGGTGAACCAGAGTGCCGGGGTGGGGAACCGATTGGCTAACACCCTGGGCATCACTATCAAGTAACGACTTGGTAGTACTCGCAAGACCGTACCAACACTTAACCAACTAATAGAAGCAAGGAGAAACACCATGAAACCTCAAATGGCTCTGAAACCTCTGGTTTTCGCTCTCGCCGCGCTCATGGCTGCTGCTGCTCAAGCAGGTGGCTGGCACCCTGCGCCTCAACCTACCGGCACTATTGCCGCTGTGGTCACTGACGTTCAAAACAGCGCCGGCAACAAGTTTGACGACACCAAGACCGAAAATAACGCCTCTGCCGATAATGCGGTCAACGGCAACAGCGGTAACGCGGGTGTCAACGTGCAAGCTGGCAGCGCTAACCAGGCTGACAACTCTGCCGCTATCTCCAGCGCCAAAGGCGATGCGGCCACCGTGTTCGGTGTGGTCGACGTGAATCAGAACAGCGTGCTGAACACCTACGTCAACAAAGGCACCCAGAACAACGCGTCTCTGGATAACGCCATCAACGGTAACTCCGGCAACGTGGGTTACAACGGTCAAGCGGGTCAGGGCAACCAGGGTAAAAACAACCTGGCGATCGTCACTGCCGACGGCAAAAACATCGCAGCTGCCGCCAATACCGAGCAAAACTCCCTCGGTAACAGCTACCTCAACGCTGCCGCCACCAGCCACGGTTATGGCTATGGCGGCAAGCCTCAGTATGTGTCCAACAACGCCAGCCTGGACAACTCGGTCAACCGCAACTCCGGCAACATGGGCGTGAACCTGCAATCCGGCTCCGGCAACCAGGGCAGCAACAGCCTGGCAATCGGTCAAGGTTGCACCGTCTGCGCCAGCGGCGTGCGCTTCTGATCCAATGGGGCCTTGGCAACAAGGCCCTTTCCTATTCCAGTGTCCATCCGGCCTTCGATCATGCGCCTCGCGACCCTCACCCTGCTGATGCTCCTCACCGGCCCGACCTGGGCAGGCACCATGGCGATCTCCGCCATGCCTGGCGGTGCAGTGATCTACAAGAAGGTCGAGAGTATCCGCGAGCGCCGGTTCGCCAACCTGGTGGAACAGAAAACCGATTTCAGCTGCGGCGCCGCCGCCCTCGCCACCATCCTGCGTCAGGGCTATTGGCTGGACGTCGACGAAGACCATGTGATCAAAGGCATGCTGATCAACGCCGATCAGGACCTGGTGCGCACCCAGGGCTTTTCCATGCTGGACATGAAGCGCTACCTGGAAAGCATCGGCATGCGGGCGCGGGGCTACAAGATCTCGCCGGAATCCCTGCTGACCGTGAAGATTCCGGTCGTGGTGCTGCTGGAAATCCGTGGTTACAAGCACTTCGTGGTGATGCAGCGTGCCGACAAAGACTGGGTCTACATCGGCGACCCGGTGCTGGGCCATAAGCGCTACACCCGCGACGACTTCGTCAAAGGCTGGAATGGCATCGTATTCGCCGTACTGGGTGAAGGTTACGACAAGACCAACGCCTTGCTCGCGCCCCCTACCCCCCTGACCGCCAAGAACCAGTTGAATGAGTTCAGGCCCGTGGGCGACGCCGAATTGATGGATTTCGGTTTTATCCAGAGCGACTTCTTTTAATAAGAAGCGCCATAAGGGACCAGGATGCTCCAGGAGCAGAAGATGAACACTTCCCGTTGGCTGACAGTTGTGTGGCTGGCAGCCGCAATGCCCGCTTATGCGTCATCGGGTTTCAAACCGATCGAATTGAAAGACTCGGAAATGGCCGACCTGCGCGGTCGTTATGTAATGCCGGGGCGCATCATCAGCTTCGGTATCGTGATGAGCAGCACCTGGACCAACGCCACGGGCGACAGCATCACCGGCAAGGCCAGCATGCAGGTCGATAAAACCACGATCACCCCGCAATTTTATGTGCAGACCACCGGCTCGGCGGGCAGCGGCACCGGCCAGAGCACCGGTACCGGCAATGTCGTCGGCGGCGCCGGTCTGGGCAGCGGCCAGGGTGTGACGCAAAGCGTGCGCGCAGCCGGCGATGGCAACACCGCGAACAACAATGTCGGGATCACCGTGAGTCAGGACGGCCTGGCGCCGGCCAATCTCGCGCAATCGGGGCAAGTGCTGGTGGCCGGCGGCACCGTGACCGGTGACAGCGCGGCCGGCAAAGTGAGCGTGTCGGCCAATAACGGCGGACTGCAAATGGCGATCCAGGCCAACCATAACCAAGGCAACAGCCTGCAGCAGATTGGCGGCGGCACGGTGCTGCAAGGTACTGTCTTGACCGGCAATACCAACTTCGTCAACAACATGACTCAACTTAACGTCGTGATGGGCAATAACGGGCTGAACAACCCGGCGTTGAATTGCAACCTGGACCAACTCAAAGGCCTACGTACGCTCGGTTATTGAACTACGCTGACCCTCGACACTTACGCATTAAAAAAGGACGGCTTATTTCATGCATCGATCGTTATCGCTTCGTGCGGTGGTCTGTTTAAGTACGCTCTTGCCCGCATCCGTGTTGTATGCCGCGCCAGATGCCGATATCGAAACACTCAAGCAAGAACTCCTGGAACTCAAGCAACGTTACGAAGTGCAGCAAAAGGCCCTGGCGGTGCTGGAACAGCGAGTGCGTCAGGTCGAAGACCAACCGGCGACGCCGGCGCCCAAACGCCTGGCCAAATCCCCCGCCGACTTCCAGAAAGGCGGCACCACCGTGGCCGGCACTGGCGCCGCTGCGGCCTCCGGTGGCGCGGGCGGCGGCAGTTCCTATGGGCAGTCCCTCAAGGACGACTCGGCGCCTGCGCAAAGTGTCAGCAACCTTTATAACGAAGCTAGTGGCTTCTTCGGCAATGGCAAGTTCAGCTTCGAAACCGGCGTGACCTACGCTCGCTACGACGCGCGCCAACTGACCCTCAATGGGTTCCTGGCCCTGGACTCGATTTTCCTCGGCAATATCAACCTCGACCGCATCAAGTCGGACAACTGGACCCTGGACCTCACCGGCCGCTACAACCTCGACAACCGCTGGCAGTTCGACGTTAACGTGCCGGTGGTGTACCGCGAATCGACGTACCAATCGGCCGGTGCAGGCAACAACGGCACGGCAACATCGGAAGCATCGGTGACCCGCGACCCGACCATCGGCGACGTCAACTTCGGTGTGGCCTACAAGTTCCTCGACGAGACCCCCACCCTGCCGGATGCGGTGGTGTCGGTACGGGTCAAGGCGCCGACGGGCAAGGAACCGTTCGGCATCAAGCTCATCAACCAACCCGGCAACGACAACTTGTTCGTACCTGAAAGCCTGCCCACCGGCAACGGGGTCTGGTCGATCACGCCGGGCATCTCCCTGGTCAAGACCTTCGATCCGGCCGTGCTGTTTGGCTCGTTGTCCTACACCCACAACTTCGAAGATTCGTTCGACGACATCAGCAGCGACGTCAACCAGAAGGTCGGCGGCAAGGTCAGCCTGGGTGACAGCTTCCAGGTCGGCATGGGCGTAGCGTTCGCGCTGAATGAGAAAATGAGCATGTCGTTTTCGGTGTCTGACCTGGTCCAGCGTAAAAGTCGCCTCAAACCCAATGGCGGGGACTGGCAATCGGTGGTCTCCAGCGATGCCAACGCCGGCTACTTCAACGTGGGCATGACCATTGCCGCCTCGGATAACCTGACGATCGTGCCGAACCTGGCGATCGGTATGACCGACGACGCGCCGGACTTCACCTTCAGCCTGAAATTCCCGTACTACTTCTAACCAGACGCACAAGGAAAAGCCCCGCAACGATAAGGGTCGTTGCGGGGCTTTTCGGTTTACCCGCCCTAGCGGATCTGGTGTTTGTGCAGCAACCGATAGAACGTAGGCCGGGACACGCCAAGCACACGGGCAGCGACACTCAAGTTGTCGCTATGACGGTTGAGCACATCGCACAGCGCCTGACGTTCGGCGCGGTGCTTGTAGTCTTCGAGTGTAGCCAAGGGTGGCGCGATTGCCTGCTCGCTCTGCAATCCCAGATCAACGGCTTCGATCTGGCGCCCTTCGGCGAGCACCAGGCCACGGCGCACGCGGTTGGCCAACTCGCGCACATTGCCGGGCCACGGATGCTGCGCCATGGCCGCCAGGGCATCTTCGCTGAAACTGCGCGGGCGGCGTCCGGTTTCCTGGCTGTAGAAACGCGCAAAGTGGTTGGCCAACATCGCCACGTCACCATGGCGCTCGCGCAACGGCGCGGTGACCACCTGCAGCACATTGAGGCGGTAGTACAAATCCTCGCGGAAGGCGCCCTTGGCCACCGCCGCTTCAAGATTGACGTGGGTCGCCGCCAGCACACGCACATCCACCGGGATCGGCTGGCTGCCGCCGACGCGCTCGATGTGCTTCTCCTGCAAAAACCGCAGCAGGTTGGCCTGCAGCTCCATCGGCAGGTCGCCGATTTCATCGAGAAACAGCGTGCCGCCGTTTGCCGCTTCGATACGCCCGATCTTGCGCTGGTGCGCGCCGGTAAACGCACCTTTCTCATGGCCGAACAGTTCGGACTGGATCAGGTGTTCAGGGATGGCACCGCAGTTGATCGCCACGAAAGGCTTGGCATGGCGCTGGGACTGACGATGCAGGGTTTTGGCCACTAGCTCCTTGCCAGTGCCGCTGTCACCGCGAATCAAGACGGGGGACTCCGTGGGCGCCAGCTTGGATAAGAGTTTGCGCAGTTCACGAATGGGCCGGCTATCGCCCAGCAGTTCATGCCCCTCATCCACCGGTGTGTGGCCTTTACCGCGCAAGCGCGCCATGCCGAATGCGCGTCCCAGAGTGACCTGCACCCGCGAGACGTCGAACGGCAACGTATGGAAGTCGAAAAACCACTCGCAAACGAAGTCGCCGACATTCTGCAAGCGCAGTACATCCTGGCTGAGCACGGCAATCCATTCAGTGCCGCTGCGGCCGATCAGCTCCTTGACCGCTTCGGGCCTCTTCAGGTGTTCGGGCTGCAAGCGCAGCAGGCCGACATCGCAGGAGCGATCCCCCACGTCCTCCAGCGCACAGCTGTCCACTTCCCACCCCGCCGTACGCAGCCCGGGCAACAGTCCATGGCAGTCATCGCACGGATCGACCACAAGCAAACGGCGTTGGACGAGAGGCACACCCATGACTGATCCTTGGCGTCAAAAATCGTTAAAGTTATTTAGAAACAACCAGTTGTAACGACTGGTGCTAACCCTAGCAAGATATTGACGCGCGCCTTGTACCGTTTCGCTATAAGTCGGGGCAAAAAGCCATCTTCTTGCTTCAGCGATTAAAAAGTTGCCGACTGTGGAAACTTTCAATCAGCTTTCAAAACAGGCGCTTACATGACCTCAATCACGGAAAGTTGAAATTTGTTGCTCTAACATGTGACCCGCACCCCGCCATCGCGCATCAGTACAAGTAACTCGCCGCCTGGCTCGCCCAACCGACGGCACTCATTTGATTGGGCATTTAGAGAGAGACCCCAATGAACGCCCCGCTCCGCATCAACGAAGCTCTTTTGATCGCAGACCGTGCCTTCCAGCCCTTTCAGTGCGTGGCCTGGCACGATGGCAATGGCGCCCTCAGCCTCAGCGTCGTCGACCGCACCAACAACCGCATCGGCCGCAAGCAACTCTCGTCGAGTGCCTACACCGATCCCGCGCAATTGGAAAACCTGCTGTTGCAGGCGCGTGCCGAACTGGATAAAAGCGGCTATCAGTTACAATCCTGGGCAATGCCTAAGTAAATAAATCGACGGCACAACTTTCGATCCATACAAACCGTGATCGTAAGTTGTGCCGTTGAACTTAGCGTATTGAGTGTGACGGCAGAATAAACCGCTCGAAAGCTTCTGCGGCACCGTCGTCAATATTAGTGCCCGTCACTACATTGGCGCGACGTTTGACGGTTTCTTCCGCCTGGCCCATGGCAATCGCCAGCCCGGCCACCTCAAACATCGCCGGGTCATTGCCGCCATCACCGATGGCCGCAGTGTGCTCAAGCGCCACGCCCAGATGCTCGGCCAACGTTTTTAACGCCTCGCCTTTATTGGCCAGCATGGCCGTCACATCCAGATAAACCGGCTGCGACCGCGAAACCTGCGCCAGCCCCTCGACCTTGGGGTGCAAACGCGCCTCCAGTTCAACCAGCAGTTGCGTGTTAAGGCTGGCAGCGACAATCTTGTCGACCCGATCCAGATAGGGTTCAAAACTCTCCACCACCTGCGGCCCATAACCCAGCCCAGCGGTTTCCCGCGGTTCCATCGGGCCGGGCGAACCACGGCGCAGCCAATCGCCATCGGCAAACATCCAGACTTCCACCTCCGACTCGGCCGAAAACAGCGCCAAGGCGATCAGCGCGGCTTCAGCAGGCAGGTGGTGAGCCATCAAAACCCTGCCGTCCGGATGGATCAACGTACCGCCATTGAAGCCCGCCACCGGAACATCGATACCGAACGTTTCAATCAGGTGCAACATGGCCTTGGGCGGTCGCCCGCTGGCCAGGCTGAACAGCACACCGGCGTCACGCAAGGCACGAACCGCATCGGCCGTGCGTTGGCTGAGGCTGTGGTCGGGATGCAGCAACGTGCCATCCACGTCGCTGAGGATAAAACGGATGGGTTGGATCGCGGCATCACTCATCCGAGTGTGTGCCAGGTACGACCATCCCGGGCCAGCAGCGTGTCAGCCGCCGCCGGACCATCTTCACCTGCCTTGTAAGTCTGGATGCCATCATCTTCCTTCCACGCATCGAGGAATGGCTGCACCGCGCGCCAGCCGTTCTCAATGTTGTCGGCGCGCTGAAACAAGGTCTGGTCGCCGGTCATGCAGTCGTAGATCAGGGTTTCGTACCCCGTCGACGGTTGCATCTGGAAAAAGTCCTTGTAGGCGAAACCCAATTGGATATTGGCCATATCCAGGGTCGGCCCAGGCTTTTTCGCCAACAGGTCGAACCACATGCCTTCATTCGGCTGGATCTGGATTTTCAGGTAGGTAGGCTTGAGTTCATCCACGTCGGTATCGCGGAACTGCGCATAGGGGGCCGGCTTGAAGCAGATCACGATTTCGGTATCGCGCACACTCATGCGCTTGCCGGTGCGCAGGTAGAACGGCACGCCGACCCAGCGCCAGTTGTCGATCATCACCTTGAGCGCCACGAAGGTCTCGGTGCTGCTGTCCGGCGCGACGTTGGCCTCTTCGCGGTAACCCGGCAATGCCTTGCCGCCGATCTCGCCAGCGGTGTACTGGCCCCGTACCGAGTTGGCCCGTGCATCTTCCAGGGACCAGGGGCGCACCGCGCCAATCACCTTGGCCTTTTCCCCGCGCACCGCGTCGGCGCCGAACGCCGCTGGCGGCTCCATGGCGACCATGGCCAACAGCTGGAACAGGTGGTTGGGCACCATATCCCGCAACGTGCCAGTTTTTTCGAAGAAGTTACCCCGCGTCTCCACGCCGACGGTTTCGGCGGCGGTGATTTGCACGTGATCGATGTAGTGATTGTTCCAGAACGCTTCGAACAGCACGTTGGAGAAACGGCTGATCAGGATGTTCTGTACCGTTTCTTTGCCCAGGTAATGGTCGATGCGGTAGATCTGCTTCTCGCTCATCACCTTGAGCAGGCACGCGTTCAACGCTTCGGCGGTGGCCAGATCGGAACCGAACGGTTTTTCGATGACCACGCGACGGAAACCGTGGTCAGTTTCCGTCAACAAGCCGGCGCTGCCCAACCGCTGCACCACCTCGCTGAAAAAACGCGGCGCGGTGGCCAAATAGAACACCGCATTGCCGGTGCCGCTCTCGGCGATTTTCTTGCCGATGTCGGTGTAGGTGCTGTCGTCGAGGAAGTCGCCCTCGACGTAGCTGATGCCTTTGGCCAACTGAGCCCACAACTGCGGGTCCAGCGCGTTCTCGGCATTGCCTTTGACCTTGCTCGCGGCTTCGGTGCGAATGAAATCTTCGAGTTTCTTGGCGAAGTCGGCATCGCTGATGGCGTTGTGATCCACCCCGACGATGCGCAAGCCGTCGCCCAGCAACCCGTCGCGACTGAGGTTGTACAGCGCCGGCATCAGCAGGCGCTTGACCAAGTCGCCATGGGCACCAAACAGGAACAAAGTGGTAGGTGGAGCGGGTTCGGCCTTCAGTTTTTTGCCGTTAGCCGTCATTTTTTGGAAGTCTCCACGTGACCACCGAAGCCGAAGCGCATCGCCGACAGCATCTTGTCACCGTAAGTGCTCTGCTGGCGCGAGCGGAAACGGGCGAACAACGAGGTGGACAGCACCGGCACCGGCACGGCTTGTTCCATGGCCGCTTCGATAGTCCAGCGGCCTTCGCCACTGTCGGCCACGGAGCCGGAATAGCCGTCGAGTTTCGGGTCGGTGGCCAGGGCATCGGCGGTCAAGTCCAGCAACCACGACGACACCACGCTGCCACGGCGCCACACTTCGGCGATATCGGCCACATTCAGGTCGAAACGCTGATCTTCGGGCAAGTTCTCCGAGTTCTTGGTTTTGAGAATGTCGAAACCCTCGGCGAACGCCTGCATCATTCCGTATTCGATGCCGTTATGGATCATCTTGACGAAGTGCCCGGAACCGGCCGGCCCAGCGTGGATATAACCGTGTTCGGCGCGCGGGTCGGCGGCGGCGGAACGGTCCTTGGTGCGCGGAATGGTGCCCAGGCCTGGCGCCAGGCTGGCGAAGATCGGGTCCAGACGCTGCACGGTTTCGGTATCGCCGCCAATCATCATGCAATAGCCGCGTTCCAGGCCCCAGACACCGCCGGAAGTGCCGACGTCGACATAGTGCAGACCTTTTTTCGCCAGGGCCTTGGCGCGGCGTACGTCATCCTTGTAGTTGGTGTTGCCGCCATCGATGATTACGTCGCCGCTGTCCAGCAGTTCACTGAGTTCTTGAATGGTGTTCTCGGTGGGGTCGCCCGCCGGCAACATGACCCACACGGCGCGAGGCTGCTGCAGCCCGGCGACCAGGGCTTTGAGGTCGGCGACGCCGGTGGCGCCCTCTTCGCTCAAGCCTTTGACAAATGCTTCGTTACGGTCGTAAACAACGGTGGTATGCCCATTGAGCATCAGGCGCCGTGCAATATTCCCGCCCATGCGGCCTAGTCCGATAATCCCCAGTTGCATGTGCTGATGCTCCTAACTACTAAAAAATGTGTGACATAGTTTATAGCGCAATGAGGCTAATGAGGGTTAGTCCAGAGCGGATCGGTGTAGTTTCATGCCAAAAAAGATGCCATCGTTTCACCATCACCGCGGCAAAAGTCACACGACCACCAAAAATAAAAAAGTTCCATTGCTGTGAAAAAGAATTCAGAATTGCTTCCGACTGATGCCGAGAACCTCGACTCAAGCGTTCTGGCACACCGCGACACACCGGCTATTTGCGAGGCAAGCAATGAGCACAGCACAGATGACCCGCCCTCCCCAGACTCTCTACGTCAATATCCGTCGCGATGAGTTGCGTCAGTTGAAAGACGAGCGCGAACAATTGCAGCAGGAAGTCATGCGCCTGCGCTCGTACATCATCCAGGCTCAACTGGATCAGCCGGCCGGCGCGCAACCTGCACTCTGCTGAGCCCTGTCACCGCTTTGTAAGATAACCCCTACAAAAATCTCACAAAGTTTTCACACGCCCATCCCGATACTCCCGCCCCCAAAGGCCGCCCCTTAAAACCAGGGTGGCCGGTGTTGCGTGCAGCCCTGCGCGTCAACTGGAAAACTCTTGGGTTGGAGCGCCGGATGGCAATGTTCAAACGCAGCACTAAGTCTGCGAAAGGCTTTGATTGGGCTGGCCTTGGCTGGCTGTTCCTGTTTTTCTGGTATTTCTCGGGTATTACCCAACTGCTGATCCAACTCAGCGGCACCTCGGGTTTCAGCGGGTTTCGCCAAGCCTTTTTCATGAGCGCCCTGTGGCTCGCGCCGATGCTGGTCTTTCCACGCCAGACCCGTGTACTCGCCGCCGTGATCGGCGTGGTGCTGTGGGCCTGTTCCATGGCCAGCCTGGGATATTTCTTCGTTTATCAGCAGGAATTTTCCCAGAGCGTCATCTTTATCATGTTCGAGTCGAACATCTCCGAAGCCGGTGAATACCTCACCCAGTACTTCGCCTGGTGGATCGTACTGGCGTTCATTGCCCACACTGCCTTAGCCATCTTCCTATGGACCCGCGTGCGCCCGGTCTACCTGCCGCGCGGCCAGGCGTTACTGGCGGCAACCGCGATCCTGGTGGCCATTGTCGGCTACCCGCTGGTCAAGCAGATTGCCCGTAGCGAGACCTTGGCCGACGGCATCGACCGCTTCGAAACCCGCATCGAGCCGGCCGTACCTTGGCAGATGATCGTGGCCTACCGCCGTTACACCGAACAACTGGACAACATGCAGGGCATGCTGCACAGCGCCAGCCAGATCCCGCCGCTGACCAACCTCAAGGACGCCGCCGCCGGCCAGCCGTCGACACTGGTGCTCGTCATCGGCGAATCGACCAACCGCCAGCGCATGAGCCTGTACGGCTATCCACGCGCAACCACACCAGAGCTGGACAAGCTGCGCGACCAATTGGCCGTGTTCGACAATGTCATCACCCCACGCCCCTACACCATCGAGGCGTTGCAGCAGGTCCTGACCTTCGCCGACGAAGAAAACCCCGACCTGTACCTCAAGACGCCATCCATCGTCAGCATGATGAAACAGGCCGGCTACAAGACTTACTGGATCACCAACCAGCAGACCATGACCAAGCGCAACACCATGCTCACGACCTTTTCCGAACAGGCCGACGAGCAGGTGTACCTGAACAACAACCGCAACCAGAACGCCCGTCAGTACGACGGCGATGTATTGGCACCGTTTTCCAAGGCCCTGGCCGATCCGGCCGAGCGCAAGTTCATCGTGGTGCACCTGCTGGGCACGCACATGAGCTACCAGTACCGTTACCCGCCCAGCTTCGACAAGTTCACCGACCGTGAAGGTGTGCCTGCGAGCATCAGCGACGATCAGTTGCCGACCTACAACAGCTACGACAATGCGGTGCTGTACAACGACTTCGTGGTGTCGAGCCTGATCAAGGACTACGCCAAGACCGACCCCAACGGCTTCCTGCTGTACCTGTCGGACCATGGCGAAGACGTATTCGACTCCGCCGGCCACAGCACTTTGGGCCGCAATGAAGGCAAGCCGACGGCGCCGATGTACACCATTCCGTTCATGGCCTACGCCTCGCCGAAATGGCGCGAAAGCCACAGCTGGAATTTTGCCGGCGACCTGCAGCGGCCCTACAGCAGCTCACAGTTGATTCACACCTGGGCCGATCTGGCCGGGTTGAGCTCCACTGAGCTGGACCGCAGCAAAAGCCTGGTGAGTGACAGCTTCAAACCGCGCCCGCTGCTGATTGGCGACCCCTATCAGCGCCAGCAAAAGCCGCTGATCGACTTCAGCCTCATCAAGCCGAAGAAAGCCGCCACCACCGAAGTGGTGCTACAGGAAACACCGGCCTTGTAACAGAAAGATAACAATCATTCTCGTTTAAGCCTAAAGTTGCCCTGCTCCTTTCGTCTTTGAGCCATGGCCTTTTCATACCGAAAAGGCCGCAAAGACGACAAGGAGTCTTCCGCGATGATCGCGCCCTTCACCCGTTCCATGTCCTTTTCGCTCAGCGTGTTTGGCCTGTTGCTGAGTCCTGACTTGCTGGCTGAAACCGATAGCGACCCAACACCGCTGGAGTTGCAAGCCACCAGCATCACCGCGGATGGCCTCGGCGCCACCACCGAGCACACCGGGTCCTACACAACCGGTTCGATGAACACCGCCACGCGCCTGAACCTGTCCGTCAAGGACACTCCGCAGTCGATCTCGGTAATCACCCGCCAGCAGATGGACGACTTCAACCTCAATACCTTGACCGACGTGCTGCGCCAGACCACCGGCATCAACGTGCAGCACAACGACTCCGAACGCGTGGCCTATTCTTCCCGTGGCTATGGCATCAGCAATTTCCAGATCGACGGAATGCTCAATACGTTCGGCTATATGAAGTCCGACGCCGACACCATCATCTACGACCGTATCGAAGTGGTGCGCGGTGCGACGGGCTTGACCACCGGTGCGGGCGATCCTTCGGCCACCGTGAACATGGTGCGCAAGCGCCCTACCGCCCAATGGCAGGCAAAAACCGGCGTCAGCGGTGCCAGCCATGACAATTACTACAGCTACCTGGACGTCGGCGGTCCGCTGGCGTTCGACGGTCGGCTACGCGGGCGCACGGTGCTGGCTTACCGCGACAGCCAGTCGTTCCGAGATAACTATGCGCTGCAGCGCTCGGTCGGCTACGGCATTCTTGAAGGTGACCTGTCAGACGATACCGTGCTGGCCGTGGGGTTCGATTACCAGGACAAGCAGGTTCAAGGCACCTCCTGGGGCACCGTACCATACTGGAACAGCCGGGGCGAAAAGGCCAGGCTGCCGCGCTCGACCAATATGGCGGCGCACTGGAGCTCCTGGCCGCTGACCGACAAAACCACTTTCGCGACCCTGGATCATCGCCTGGCAGGCGACTGGCACCTGAAAGCCGCCTATACCCATCGGCAAAGCGACACGGACGGCAAGGTGTACTACGGCGGCGCGGGCTTCCCCAACGACGACCGCAGCGGCATGAGCGCCTGGGCCAGCCATATGCGCGGCACTTCGAGAATGGAAGCCGTTGACCTGAATCTGGCCGGCAGTTATGCGCTGCTGGGGCGCGAACATGCACTGATGATGGGCTACGGCGAAGCGGCCCAACGCGACGTGTCGCCGTTTATGCGCAGCCGCCTGGATGACAGCTACTACACCATTGAAGATTGGAAATACATGGGCGGCATCCCCAAGTTCACCGACACGGTCACCGACCTCAAGGGCGAACACAGCAGCAAACAGCAAAAGGCCGGTTACCTGGCCACCCGCCTGAGCCTGACCGAGCGCCTGCACGCCGTACTGGGCAGTCGCTACGGCAGTTGGGAGTTGGAAAGCGCGGCCCCGAGCTACGATGCCAACAACCAACTGACCGCCAACGACAAGACCCGCCAGACCCACAACGATATGTGGACGCCCTACGCCGGGCTGCTCTATGACTTGACGCCGGAGTACACCGTCTACGCGAGCTACACCGATATCTTCAAACCGCAAAGCCTGCGGGATGCCAACAAGAAATACCTGGAGCCGGTGGTGGGCAGCAACTATGAAGTCGGCCTCAAGGGCAGCGTGCTCAATGAGCGCGTGAACCTGGCCGCCGCGTACTTCTGGAGCACCCAGGACAACGTCGCGGAACGCGACTACTCGGTGGCGCCGAACCCGGCCACCGGCGAGGAGTACTATAAGTCCGGCGGCAAAGGCAACAAGGTCAACGGCTTCGAGCTGGAGGTTGCCGGCGAGATCATGCCGGACTGGAACCTTACGGCGGGTTACACCTACAGCCACTCGGTGAACGGCGCGGGCACACGCAACAACACCGGCCAGCCCCTGAACCTGCTGAAGGTGTCCAGCGCTTATCGCCTGCCAGGCGCATGGCGCAAGCTTACCGTGGGCGGCGCGGTGAATTGGCAGAGCGACATTTACGATTTCGGTAATCGGCCCACGGGGGAACGGAATGCCGACGGCGAGCTGATCACTACCCGCGACAAGATCACGCAGCAGGCTTACACCGTGGTCAACCTGATGTCGCGCTACCAAGTCGACGAGCATCTATCGGCATCGTTGAACATCAACAATCTATTCGATCAGAAGTACTACGAACGCGTCGGTTTCTATAACGGCGTGTACTGGGGCGACCCCCGCGCGGTTACCTTGGCCCTGGACTGGAAGCTTTAATCTCGACACCCGAAGTTAATAAAAAAAGTTAACTTCGGGTGTGCCTCAGGTTAATTCCCACTTAATGACCCGCCCCCATAGTTGCCCCATCCATTCGATCAGGGAGCGAGCGAATACCGATCACACTTAATGGGAACACCACCATGAAACTTTCCACCCTAATCCTCGCCAGCCTGATGACGTTGACCTCCGCCGCAGCCTTTGCCGAGGGCGGTTCAGAGCGCTCGAAGGAGTTCTACAACAACTTCGCCTTTATTCAGGAGCAGACTCACGGCCCTCTGCAACAGCAAACCGCAGCTGCTGACGGTAGAGACTTGAAGAACACGCCTGTCGAACAATCTGGCATTGAACAGCAACCCAAGGGTTAATTTAATCGGGTGTTAATCCGCAGCTCCCTTTGTCATTTCGCTCCTTTGGCAATGGTTAACTTGGCGCCATTCAATGGCGCCTTTTTTATTACAGCGGTTTATTCCAAAAAAGCATGCGGCCATGGGCCGGATCAAACACCGCATCATCAAAGCCGAACTTGCGATAAGCCGCCTGCGCCACGGCATTGCCTTCAAGTACTTCCAGGGTGATCTTGCAGCAGCCACGCTGGCGGGCGATTTCCTCGACCTTCTGCAGCATTTTCTGACTCAACCCCAACCCGCGAAAACGCTCCATCACCGCCACATCATGCACATTGACCAACGGTCGGCAGGCAAACGTGGAGAACCCTTCAAAACAGTTGATCAACCCTGCGGGCTCGCCGCCGACAAATGCCAGCACGCTGAATGCATGGGGCCGCTTGGCCAGTTCCGCCGGCAGTTGCTCCAGCAAGTCAGCGGGCAGGCCATGGCCGCCACCCATGGGGTCTTCAGCGTAATGGTTGAGTAACGTGGCGATCGCCTCGGCATGCACGGGATTGGTGTAGCTGGCTTGCAGCACCAGGATGTCAGGGGTGTCCATTTCCGTCCTCGATAGCAACAACAAGGGAATCAGCTCCCTTTGAGAGGCACGATTGTACGCACGGCGTCAGCCGCAGATGAAGGAGATTAACTACAAATCCGCGCATGAAAGCGCGAAGGTTTTACCCATCAAAAGCGTCTGCCGGACGGTTTCGGTGGCTTTTCCTACGGGGTCGCGCCGAAACGCTGTAGCTGCATTTCCCGTAAGCGACTCAAGGTTCGACGGAACGGAAATTCCAGGTAGCCCTCGGTGTAAAGGCGCTCCAACGGGACGCGGGCCTCGATGAACAGCGGCACCTTGCGGTCGTAGCATTCATCCACCAGGGCGATAAAACGCCGCACGCTGTCATCGTGCACCGACAACGCCGGCAGTTCGCGATCACCGGCCAGCACGCGCTGGGCCGCATCTTCGGTGCCACGGGCAATCCGGCCAGGCCGCTTGCGGGCGCTCAACTCAGGGACTTCGCCGAGCAGGATCGCGCGGTAGCGATCGCACAGCAGCATAAAGTCCATCGCCGCCAAGGGTTGTTCACACAGATCGGCGTAACGGCACCACAGCACAAGGTCGCTGGCGCGCGCCGCGACGATGCGGCGATGCCCGACGTCAATCGGCCCACTGACCACCGGCTGCCCTTCGGCCAGACGCCCAAATACCTCGGCCAACGCCTCCGGCTGGTTGACCCAGTAACGCTGCAGGCCGATTCCGGGGTGCAGACGGTGATCCTCGTCACCGTCCACCGCCAACACCTGCATATGCCGCTTGAGTGCGGCGATGCCCGGCAGGAAGCGCTCGCGGTTGAAACCCTCGGCATACAACTGATCGGGCGGCTGGTTGGAGGTGCAGACCATCACCACACCCGCCTCGAACATGACCTGGAACAAACGGCCCAGGATGATCGCATCGCCGATATCGTTGACGAACAATTCATCGAAGCACAGCACTCGCACCTCACGACTCAGCTCATGCGCCAGAGCCTGCAACGGGTCGGGTGTGCCACTCAATTGGAACAGACGCTGATGCACCCAGCCCATAAAGTGATGAAAATGCTGGCGCCGCGCGGGGACACGCAGGCTTTGATAGAACTGGTCCATCAGCCAGGTTTTACCGCGCCCCACCGGGCCCCATAAGTAAACCCCGTTGATCGGCGCGCAGCCCTGATGCAGGGCCTGATGGCAGGCTTGCAGGGCCTCGACCGCGCGGCGCTGGGCGGCGTCGGTCACAAAGCCCTGCTGGGTGATGGCGTGTTGGTAGGCCGCTAGAGGCGAGTCGAAAGTCATGCCCGCCAGTATGACCTACACGGAAATATCCAGGCGTGAAATCTTTCCCTGCTCATTCAAGCGAAAGGTGTAGCGCAACTCCAGCGGGCTGCCCGGAAAATTACCGGTTACCACGTTGCTGACCAGCACCTTACCCGTGCGATGCTGCACCTTAAGCACTTCGACCCGCGGCTGGTAGCGCTGGGCCGTGTCCTCCATCCAGCGCGCAATGGCGGCGGTGCCGACCTGATGCTGGCCTTCATCGAACACGTTGGCGTCTTCGGCAAAACATTGGGCCACCACCGAGATGTCGCGGCTATTGATCGCTTCGATATAGGTGGCGATGGCCGGGGCCAGTTCGTTAAGGGGCATGGCACAACTCCTGTCGGTTGATTTTGTAAGGCCATGCTAAGCCAGCGTTGTGTCAGTTTTTGTCAGGAGTGAAACGGCCGCTGTCATCCTGTTCCATCAGCTTGCGCCAGGCCCGCAACCAGTCACTGCGGCGGCCCGGATAGCGTTCTCCACGGGCGTCGGCGCTGGCCACGCGGTCGGTGCGAAAAGTGCGATAGGCGCCGCGTAACTCGCACCAGGCGACGACCACCCGCACCTCATTCAGAAAGCCCAGGGCCAGCGGCCAGATCAGGCGCTGGCTTTGGGTTTGACTGGCGTCCGCGTAATCGATGTGCAGCTTGCTCTGCTGGCTGATCGCCTCGCGAAACACATTGAGCGGCACGCGGTTTTCCGGATAGCCGAACCCCGGCGGACCCGGCAACAGGGTCGGGTTGCGCAAGGCTTCTTGAGCGGCAGGGTCCAGCACATCGGCGATTTTCGCCAAGGCGTTGGCGGCGGCACGACTGAGCACGTCATCGCCACGCTGATCCACATAGCGCAAACCCAGCACGATCGCCTCGGTTTCCTCGGCGTTGAGCATCAAGGGCGGCAAGAACAGGCCGCTGCGCAACACGTACCCTACCCCGGCCTCGCCGAAAATCGGCGCGCCCAGCGCGGTCAACTCAGCGATGTCGCGGTACAGCGTGCGCTCGGACACCTCCAGCTGCGCCGCCAGCGCGGCCGCCGTGACCGGGCGCTTGCGCCCACGCAGGGCCTGCAGCAAGGTCAGTAAACGAGTGGTGCGGGACACGTTGATGGCTCAGGGGGAAAAGATGCCGCAGTTTAGCACCTGCTACTGACAGAACTTGTCAGTAGCAAATGCCTGCGGTTTGCTGAGGTGTTGCGGTGTTTTGATAGGGCTGCTTCGCAGCCCGGCGCGGGGCAAGCCCGCTCACCACAAAAAAAGCCCGCTCATCTCAGTAAGGGGTGAGCGAACGGGGATGACAACGCACCGGTCCCTTACGCCAGGCTCTTGCTGACCACTTCGTACACATCGCTGGACAACTCGCCGGACGCGAGGATGCGCTCCAGCTCGGCCTTCATCAGCGCCTGGCGCGCGCTGTCGTACTTGCGCCAGCGGGTCAGCGGTGCCAATTGGCGCGACGCGATTTGAGGGTTGAGGACGTTCAACTGGATCACCAGGTCCGCCAGGAAGCGGTAACCGGAACCGTCCGCGGCGTGGAAGTTGATCAGGTTCTGCCCGGCAAAGGCGCCGATCAGCGCACGCACCTTGTTCGGGTTCTTGATCGTGAACGCCGGGTGCTCCATCAACGCCTTGACCCGCGCCAGGCCGCCCGGCAGTGTGCTGCCCGCCTGCACGCTGAACCACTGGTCCATGACCAGCGGGTTGTCCTTGAAGTTCTCGGCGAACACCGCCAGCGCCTGGGCTTTTTCCGCCTCGAACGGCGAGTTGACCAGCACCGCCAGCGCCGTCAGCCGCTCAGTCATGTTGTCGCAGGCGTCGAACTGTTCCAGGGTCGCCGCCAGCACTTCGGACTTGGCGCTGAGCATCAGGTAGGACAGCGCAATGTTCTGCAAGGCACGTCGCGCAAAGTGTTCGGCCGAGGCCACATAAGGGGTCTGGCGCGACAATTCGCGATTGGCCTGATAACGCAGCCACAGGGTGTCGAACAAGTGGTCGGCCAGCTGCTTGCGCGCAAATTCGCGGGCGGCATGGATGGCGTCCACGTCCGCCACGTCGCTGATCTCGGTGAGATAGGCTTCGCTCGGCAACGAGAGCATTTCCGCGACCATGGCCTGGTCGAGGGTTTCGTCCGTCAGCACCGTGCGCAGCGCGTCAATCAGACGCTGATCCAACTGCAGCGGCTGACCGGCCTGATGCTGGCCGATCAGCTCCTGCAACACCTGCACCGACAGTTGCTGCCCGGCATCCCAACGGTTGAAGCCGTCGCTGTCGTGCTGCATCAGGAACATCAGCTGATCACGGCTGTAGGGGAAGCTCAGCTTCACCGGCGCCGAGAAGCCGCGCAGCAGCGACGGCAATGGCTGCTCTGGGATATCGACGAAGGTGAAGGTCTGCTCGGCTTGCGTCACCGACAGCACGCGGGAGGTGCCAGCGGCTGCGGCCTCGCCTGCCAGGCGCAGCGGCAGGTCGGCGCCCTCGCCGTCCAGCAAGCCCAGTGCCACCGGGATCACGAAGGGAAGTTTTTCCATCTTGTCCGGAGTCGGCGGGCAGCTCTGGCGGAACGTCAGGCTGTAGGTGTGGGCGGCAGCATCGTAGGACTCGCTCACCGCCAGGCGCGGCGTGCCGGCCTGGCTGTACCAGCGTTTGAACTGGCTGAGATCCACGTTGTTGGCGTCTTCCATGGCCTTGATGAAGTCATCGCAGGTCACGGCCTGGCCGTCGTGGCGTTCGAAGTACAGGTCGCTGCCCTTACGGAAGCCTTCGGCCCCGAGCAAGGTGTGGATCATGCCGACTACTTCCGAACCCTTTTCATACACGGTCAGGGTGTAGAAGTTGGAGATTTCGATAAAGCTGTCCGGGCGCACGGCGTGAGCCATGGGGCCGGCGTCTTCGGCGAACTGGTGAGTACGCAGGTAGGCCACATCCTGGATGCGCTTGACCGTGGCCGAGTTCATATCGGCGGAGAAGCCCGAGTCACGGAACACCGTGAAACCTTCCTTGAGCGACAGCTGGAACCAGTCGCGGCAGGTCACGCGGTTGCCCGACCAGTTGTGGAAATACTCGTGGGCGACAATCGCTTCGACCCGCTGGTGCGCGGCGTCGGTAGCGGTCTCGGCGCGGGCCAGCACGGCGCTGGAGTTGAAGATATTGAGGCCCTTGTTCTCCATGGCGCCCATGTTGAAGTCATTGACCGCCACGATCATAAAGATGTCGAGGTCGTACTCGCGGCCGTAGGTTTCTTCGTCCCAGCGCATGGATTTTTTCAGGCTGGTCATGGCGTGCTGGCACTTGTCGATGTTTTCCGGCTCGACGTAGATGCGCAGCGCCACTTCACGCTGGGTCATGGTGGTGAAGCTGTCTTCGACGCACCACAGGTCGCCGGCCACCAGGGCGAACAGGTACGCAGGTTTCTTGAATGGGTCTTCCCAGGTCGCCCAGTGACGGCCGTCTTCACCGGGGCCGCTGGCGATCGGGTTGCCGTTGGAGAGCAGCACCGGGTAGCTGTGCTGTTCGGCGATCACCGTGGTGGTGAACCGGCTCATCACGTCCGGGCGGTCGAGGTAATAGGTGATCTTACGAAAGCCCTCGGCTTCGCATTGGGTGCAGAACATGCCGCCGGATTTGTACAGGCCTTCCAACGCGGTATTGGTTTCCGGGTGGATGCGCACGCTGGTGTCGAGCGTGAAGCTGTCGTGGGTCGGGTGCAGGGTCAGGTGGCTGTCGGTCAACTGGTAGTCAGCCTCGGTCAGTTCCTTGTCGCCCAGGTTGACGCTCAGCAGCTCCAGTTGCTGCCCATCCAACACCAGCGGCGGCAGGCCGGCGCCGCGCTCGGGATTGCGGCGCATCACCAACTGCGCGTGGACCAGGCTGTGGTCCTCGAACAACTCGAAGGTCAGGTGCGTCTCGTCGATCAGGTAGTCCGGCGCCTGATAGTCCTTGAGGTAGATCATCTTGGGTTGTTCGGTGCGCATGGTGGGCATCCTTCTACTGATGCACGGCGAGCTGGTAGGCCGTGTACTTGCGAATATTGATAACGCCTGTGTCGAAGATCAGGTATTGGCCTTTGATCCCCAGCAGCGTGCCTTCGGCAATTGGGTTCTTGTCCAGGTTGAAGCTGACAATCTTGGCCGGATACTGCTCGACCGGGTAGCGGATTTCAATCGGTTCGATGTCGGCAATGGTTTGGATGGCCTGTAGGCCAAAGCGTTCCTGCAACCCCTGCAAGCCCTCGGCACAGGCGGCGAACAACTCGTCACGCACTTGCTTGAGGTTCACGCTGACCGCGTCGCCCTTGAGCAATGCCCGCCAATTGGTCTTATCGGCCACCTGGCTGCGAAACAAGTCTTCGACAAAACCGGACTGCTGGCGCGTGGCCACGCGCATGATCGGTAACGCTTGACTGGCGCCCTGATCGAGCCAACGCGTCGGCAGCTGGGTGGCGCGGGTGATGCCGACCTTGATCCCGGAGGAATTGGCCAGGTACACCACGTGGTCGGTCATGCAGAACTGCTCGCCCCAGCTCGGATCGCGGCAAGTGCCAGCGTCGTAATGGCAGCGCTCGGGGCTCATGATGCACAGGTCGCACTGGGCCAGTTTGGTCATGCACGGGTAGCAATAACCTTGGCTGAAACTGGTCTTGGTCTTGCGCCCGCAATGGCTGCAATGAATGGCGCCGAGGTATTCCAGGCGCACGTGGGTGCCAATCAACGGGTTGACCGGCACTTCGGTATCGCCCAGACGAAACGCATATTGAACGGTCGGCTCACCGAGTTTCGCCGACATTTTGCTGACTGCACCGCGACCGATTTCAATCAATGGATCGCGTCCGACTTGAACAGGATATTCGGCACGGTGGTCGACTTCGACTGGCATTCCTGCGGGCCCATGTAGCCGGTGCGCTGGTCTTCCGGCAGGTTCTGGATCTCCCAGGCGATCATCGCCTGCAACGACAACTCGCGCTGCTCGGCGGTGAGTTTGCGGCCGTCGGACCACTTGCCGATTTCCACCGCGAGCTTGAGGCTCTGGTAGATGTCCGGGGTGATGTTTTCGATCATTTCAGCAAAAGAGGACATGGAGACTCTTCCTTTAATTAATTGGCGTTTTACGACGGCTATAGAGCCCGCCCAGCAGGCCGGTGAAGCAACCGATCACAAGCCCGCCCACATGGGCCGCGTTGGCGATTTCGCCGAAGCCGATCATCGAGACCAACCCCGACAGGCACAACACCAGCCACACCAGCATCATCGCCAGCACCCCACGGGGCAGGCGATAGGCCGGGTTGGGCGACAACAGTTGATAGATCCAGCAATGCCCGAGCAGGCCATACAACACGCCGGACAACCCGCCGAACAGGCCCGGGCCGCCGTAGGCGTATTGCGCGTAGTTGGAAACCAGGCTGAACAGCAGAGTCAGCCCAAGCAGGTTGATACTGCCCTGGCGCGCTTCGATGCGCCGGCCCAGTTCCCAGTACCACATGCCATTCATGGCCAGGTGCAGAATGCCGAAGTGCAACAGCATCGGCGTGACCAACCGCCACCACTGCCCCGATGCCAGGCTGTCGGCCAAAGGGGTGAACTGAATGTAGTCGCCCAGTACTCGGAACGGCAGAAAGCTCAGCCAGCTCATGGCCTGCAGGTTGTCGCCCAGCAGAGTCAGCGCCCCCACCACCAAGCTCGCCAGCAGCACCAACGCGGTCACTGGGCTATGCCGCACCTGCTGGAGGAAACCGGGACGGGTCACGGGAGCCTGTTCGGGAATGTCCAACTGCTGGTCTGGATCGCCGGCCGGGAAGCGTTGATACAACACGCGCACGTCATCGCTGATGCTTTCCGGCACCCATAACACTTGCTCACCGGCCTCTTCGCTGACGCGATGGGGCACTTGCATGCGTTGCAGCAATTTGACGAAACCACCCAGGTCGACGCTCAGCGGCAATCGTAATACAGCCACGGTACTCATAGGATCACCTCCGGCCGCTCGACATCGACCCACACGAACTTATGCGGGTCCAAGCGAGTTTCCTGGTCCAATCGATAGGCCACCAACTTGCCATACAGCACCGCGCTGTAATCCAGACAGGCCAAGTTGGGGCGAATCGGCGCCGGTTTGCCACTGCGCCAGTAGTGGCCGACGAACAGCAACGGCTCGTCGGCGCCATAGCGCAGCAGGGAGTTCTTTTCATGGGGCGATAACGGCGTGCGCGCCACCGGCTCGGGCAGCGCATCGGGTTGGAACACGATGTCGCCGTAGGTCTTGGGGTCGTCTTCCCAGAACTTGGTGCGGAAGAACGAGCGCGTCAGGCCGTCGCCGCCGGTCAGCGTCAGGCCGTCGGGCAGGCGCATATCGGTGCCGCGCAACAGGCGGTCAAAGGCATTGCAGGCAAAACTGCCAGGCACGGCGGCGGCCTGCAGGAAGTGCGGGTCGATGCAACCATCCGGGAATGTGGCGCGCAGCGGCTGGATAAAGCTGTCGTCCCAGCACGCATGCACCACGCGGAAACGCCCGGCATCGACAAACAGCGGCATGTCGTAGAACCAGCCGAGGAAGTCGTGCCAGTCGGCCGGATGCTGCTCGAACTGGGTCAGGGTTTCGTGGATCAAGCGCTCATGCCGTGGGGTGTGCTCGCGCACGTACTGCTTGCCACTGCCCGGCGGCGCCGGCGTGGCCCAGCCCAGGGCATTGAACTCGTGATTGCCCATGATGCACAGCGCCTGGCCGGCTTCGGCCATGTCGTGGACGATATGCAGCGCTTCGCGGATGCGTGGGCCACGGTCGATGATATCGCCGAGGAACACCGCCATGCGCGACGGATGGCGCCAGGTGCCGGCCTGCTTGTGATAACCCATCTGGTCGAGCAAGTGCTCAAGGGTATGCGCGCATCCGTGCACGTCTCCAATCAGGTCGTAGCTACGCGCGGGATCGAGCATCAGTCGCCTCCACCCCCCAAGCGGCTGCCCCAGCCCAACTTGGTGCGGCACACTTCGTAGTAGTTGTGATCCAGCGGGTGGATCAAGCGCAACTTCTGTGCCTTTTTGCTCACGGTGATGGTGTCACCGGGGGCGCAGGTGAAATGGTTCTGCCCGTCGCAGGAGACTTGCGGGTAGATCTGCATGTCTTTGGACACCACGATTTTCAGCTCACTGTTGCCATCGACCACAATCGGTCGGCTGGACAACATATGGGGATACATCGGCACGATCACAATGGCATCGAGCTTGGGGTGCATGATCGGGCCGCCGGCGGACAGCGCATACGCGGTGGAGCCGGTGGGCGTGGCGACGATCAGGCCGTCGGCTTTCTGGCTGCACACGAACTGGCCGTCGATATACAACTCGAATTCGATCATGCGTGTGGACTTGCCAGGGTGCAGCACCACATCGTTGAGCGCATCACCCTGACCGATGGCTTCGCCATGGCGACGCACTTCGGCTTGCAGCAGGAAACGGTTTTCCACCAGGTATTGGCCGTCGAGCACCTTGGCCACTTCGACTTCCAGCTCATCGGGGCGGATATCGGTGAGAAACCCCAGACTGCCCCGGTTGATCCCCAGCACCGGCACGTTATGCCGCGCCAGCGCCCGGGCCGCGCCCAGCAGGCTACCGTCGCCGCCGACCACAATCACCATGTCACAGACTTCGCCGAGCATCTTGCGTGACGAAGTCTGCAGGCCGTGGCCGGGAAGGATTTCGGCGATGGTGTCTTCGAGGATCACATGCAGGTGGCGCTCGAGCAGAAACTTCTTAAGCCGGCGGACGGTGTCCAGCACCTGGGTACTGCCCAGGCGACCGATAATGCCGATATTGCGAAATTGCTCCATGGGGCTCCTGCGGGATTGGGGTGTGGCGAAAAACCCCGATTATGGGCGAAAGGCCGCGCCAGGCAAAATCCTTTGTCGCCGCGAAGCCTTGATGACAACGGTTCTCAGCCCCCTTCTGCGCGGTTAAACGGCTATGCTCGGACACATGACTGTGTTCCCCGATCTACTCAACCTGCCCCGCCAACTGCGCCACCCGGAGGTGCGCGACTTGGCGTGGGTGATCCTCGCCCCGCCGATGCTAGCCCGCGCGCCCTGGCCGCAGCGTCACCCGCTGGCCGGCAGTGACTGGGTGCAAGCACCGGATCGGCTCGCCCACTGGCTGCGCAGCCTCGACCAAGACAGCCGGACCTTGCAGCACTGGTTGAGCCTGTCGCGCACGCGGCGCTTGGGGCTGTACTACGAACGCTTGTGGCAATTTGCCGTGCAGCATGCGCCGGGCGTGGAACTGCTGGCCGCCAACCTGCCGATCCGCCGCGCCGGGCATACCCTCGGTGAACTGGACATGCTGCTGCGCGACCGCGACGGCGTGCATCACCTGGAATTGGCGATCAAGCTCTATCTCGGCCCGCAGCACGGCAACGGCCAGGACACCGCGCAATGGCTGGGCCCCGGCTGTCACGACCGCCTCGACCGCAAACTGGCGCACCTGGCCCAGCATCAACTGCCGATTTCAGCACGGGCCGAGAGCCGCGAAGCTTTGGCGGCGCTGGATATTCAGCAGTTCGACGCGCACTTGTGGCTGGGCGGGTATTTGCTCTACCCCTGGCCCGGCCTGGCCGAACCACCGACGGGCGCGCACCCTCAGCACCTGCGCGGGCGTTGGTTGCATCAGCGCGACTGGCGGGATTTTGTCGCGGTCAGCGCGCCCGGACGCTGGCAACCCCTGCCCCGCCATGCCTGGCTGGCGCCGGCGCATTACCCGGCGGATGAAGTGTGGAGTGAGGAACAGCTGCGGGCGTGGCTGGCCGACCTTGATCCGCTGGCGCCTGCGCAGTTGCTCGTGCGCATGGTGCAGAACGGCGGGGATTGGGAGGAAGCCGAGCGCTTGTTTCTGGTGGCCGATCTTTGGCCGAATGTGCCGGGGGCTGGTTGATGGCGGGTGTGGTGTATGTGAGTGCGTCATCGGGGGCAAGCCCCCTCCCACACTGACCGCATTCCAAAGGGTGTACTCGATCAAATGTGGGAGGGGGCTCGCCCCCGATGGCGGTGGTACCGCCACTACACCTCATCGATATGCCGGTAATCCAACTGCAACCCAGCCGCCAACTCCTGGGCCCGCCCCAGCCTGATCGGCCCGCGCTCGATATCCACCAGCAACCCCGCACACGCCAATAACGGCAACCCGCCGATGTCCTTGAGCCGCCCATCCGTAATCACCAACACACGCTGCTGCTCAGCCGGATACCGCTTGCGTCGCGCCACCATCCAATGCTGCGCCTCGGTCAGTGCCGCCAGCAACGGCGTGCCACCGCCCGCACCCAGCTGATCCAGCCAGCCGGTCAGGCTTCTGGCAGCTTTCAACCCTTGAACCTGCCACTTCGGCGCCTGGCCGCTGGCGGTCAACAAGGCCATGCGTGCGCGTTGCCGGTAGGCGTCGTCAAAGAGCTGGGCGAGCAACCCCTTAGCGTCGGTTAATGCACGATGCCGCCGGGTGGACGCCGACGCATCGACGATCACCAGCCACAACTCGTGGGCCGCGCGGCTGCGCAGGTGGTAGCACAGGTCTTCACGGGAATGCGGCCGGCCGCCGAGCAAAGTACCGGGCCAGTTGATCGAACCCTGCCGGGCACTGCGCGCCTTGCCTTGCCTGCCATTGTCCAGTCGCCCGACCTTGGGGCGGGCATCCGTCCCCGCGTCAGGTCGGGGGCGGATGCCTAGGGCTTTTTTGGCCAGGTGGGCACGTCTCGGCGAGTGCCGGTAGGCAGGGCCGGCGCGGGCATATCGCCCCATTGGCCTTGAGCGGGCGAGCTGTCCGAAGGCTTCGGCGACTGTGCCTGGCTGGGTGGGCTGGCCGGTGGAGATGGCTCCTGGCGACGATGGCGCAAGGCAAGTTCCGCGACGGCTTCGATGTCCTCTTCGGCAATCTCATCCGCGCCCCGCCACGCCGCATGGGCCCGGGCGCCGCGCAGCCAGACCAGGTCAGCACGCAAACCATCGACACCGGCGGCAAAGCAGCGCTCGGTAATCTGCGCCAGGGCCTGATCATCCAGCTCGATACTGTCCAACCGCGCCCGCGCCTGAGTGCAGCGCTCGCGCAACGCTGCCTGCTGTTCGGCCCACTCGGTGCAAAAGGCGGCGGGATCGCTGTCGAAATCCAGGCGGCGCCGGAGGATCTGCCCGCGCTCGACCGGCAAGGTCTGCCCGCTTAACGCCACATTGAAGCCGAAGCGGTCCAGCAGTTGAGGGCGCAACTCGCCCTCCTCCGGGTTCATGGTGCCAACCAGTACAAAGCGCGCCGAATGGCGGTGGGAAATGCCGTCGCGCTCGATCAGGTTGGTGCCACTGGCGGCCACGTCCAGCAGCAGATCCACCAGATGATCGGGCAGCAAATTCACTTCATCCACATACAGCACACCGCCATCGGCCTTGGCCAGCACGCCCGGGGAAAACTGCGCACGCCCCTCGCCCAGCGCGGCGTCCAGATCCAGAGTGCCCACCAAGCGTTCTTCGGTGGCCCCCAGCGGCAACGTCACGAATTGACCGCTGGCCAACAGATCGGCCAGGCCACGGGCCAGGGTGGACTTGGCCATGCCGCGCGGACCTTCGATCAGCACGCCGCCGATCTTGGGATCGATAGCCGCCAGACACAGCGCCAGTTTCAGGTCATCGGCGCCGACCACGGCGGACAGCGGGAAATGGGGAATATCGGTCATTGACTGTCTTCTTCTATATCCAGCAACAGGTTTTCCAAGGCGTCACGGTAAGCACCTGGCGCCTGCCAGAGGCCGCGCTGCTGGGCTTCGAGCATGCGCTCGGTCATGTCGCGCAATGCGTCGGGGTTGTGTTGCTGCACGAACGCCCGGGTGTCGGGGTCGAGCAGGTAGGCATCGGCGAGCAAGGCATATTGATGATCGTCAATCAGCGCCGTGGTGGCGTCGAAGGCGAACAGATTGTCCACGGTGGCCGCCATCTCGAACGCGCCTTTATAGCCGTGACGCTTCACCCCTTCGATCCACTTGGGGTTGGCGGCGCGGGCGCGGATCACCCGGTTCAGCTCTTCCTTCAAGGTGCGAATCTTCGGCAGGTCCGGCTGGCTGTGGTCACCGTGGTAGCTGGCGGCTTTGTCGCCGCTCAGGGTTTCCACGGCGGCGAGCATGCCGCCCTGGAACTGGTAATAGTCGTTGGAATCAAGCAGGTCGTGTTCGCGATTGTCCTGATTCTGCACCACCGCCTGCACCTGGCTCAGGCGCTGGGCAAACTGCTCACGGGCGGCGGTGCCCTCGTCGGACCCGCCATAGGCGTAGCCACCCCAGTTCAGGTAGACCTCGGCGAGGTCCGCACGGCTTTGCCACAAACGCCCATCAATCGCGCCCTGCACCCCAGCGCCATAGGCCCCCGGCTTGGCACCGAAGATGCGCCAACCGGCCTGTTTCGCTGCCGCGTCGTCGTCCAGCCCGGATTGACGCAATGCCTCGCGCTCGCTGCGCACCTTGGCGGCAAGCGGGTTCATATCGTCCGGTTCGTCCAGCGCTGCCACCGCCTGCACCGCCGCGTCGAACAGGCGGATCAGGTTGGCGAAGGCATCACGGAAGAATCCCGACACGCGCAAGGTCACATCGACGCGCGGGCGATCCAGCAGGCTGATCGGCAGGATCTCGAAGTCGTCCACCCGCTGGCTGCCGGTGGCCCAGACCGGGCGCACGCCCATGAGCGCCATGGCCTGGGCGATATCGTCGCCGCCGGTACGCATCGTGGCGGTGCCCCATACCGACAGGCCGAGCTGACGCAGGTGATCGCCATGATCCTGCAAGTGCCGCTCCAGAATCAGATTGGCCGACTGGAAGCCGATACGCCAGGCCGTGGTGGTGGGCAGGTTGCGCACATCCACGCTGAAGAAATTGCGCCCGGTGGGCAGCACATCCAGGCGCCCGCGACTCGGCGCACCGCTGGGCCCCGCCGGCACGAAGCGACCGCTCAGCGCATCCAGCAAGCCGCGCATTTCCGCCGGGCCGCAGGCGTCCAGGCGCGGCGCGACGACACTGCGCAGGTTGTCGATCACTGCACTCACCTCTTCCCAGCCCGGTGCCTGCAATACCGCCAGCGGACCGTTCAAGGCTTGCTCAATCAACTGCGCCGCATACAGCTCCAGGCGCTCGCGGGTATCGCCAGCGGTGCGCCAAGGCTGACTATCAATGCCTTGCAACACCTCGGGGCGCCGGCCGGTCCAGGGTTCGGCCAGGGCGCAGTCCAGCGGGTCGAAGCCCAGCGCGAAGGCCTTGGCCAACACGCGCAGCAGGCTCGATTGCGCGCCACGCCCGTCGCCGCGCGGAATGCGCAGCAAGGCCAGCAATGTGTCGATGCGCAAACGGCCCTGGGGCGATTCGCCGAAGATGTGCAGGCCGTCGCGAATCTGAGATTCCTTGAGGTCGCACAAGTAGGTGTCCAGGCGCGGTAGCCAAATCGCGGCATCGGCATCGCCGTCCAGCTGCAGTTCCTGGTCGATGCGGGTTTCGCGCACCAGTTTGAGAATGTCTTTCTGCAACTCGCGGGCGCGGCGTGGGTCGAGCAATTGCGCTTCGTAATACTCGTCCGCCAGCAGCTCCAGGTCGCGCAGCGGACCGTAGGTTTCGGCGCGGGTCAGCGGTGGCATCAGGTGATCGATGATCACCGCCTGGGTACGACGTTTGGCCTGGGCGCCCTCGCCCGGGTCGTTGACGATAAACGGATAGATGTTCGGCAGCGGCCCCAGCAACGCATCCGGCCAGCAGTGCTCCGAGAGGCCCACGCCCTTGCCCGGCAGCCATTCCAGGTTGCCGTGCTTGCCGACGTGGATCACGCCATGGGCGCCATAGGTATGGCGCAACCAGAAGTAGAACGCCAGGTAGCCATGGGGCGGCACCAGGTCCGGGTCGTGGTACACCGCGCTGGCGTCCACCTGATAGCCGCGCGCCGGCTGGATACCGACAAAGGTCAGGCCCAGGCGCAAGCCGGCAATCATCAGGCGGCCATCGCGGCACATCGGGTCTTGCTGCGGCGCGCCCCAACGCTGCAACACGGCTTGGCGGTTGGCTTCGGGCAAGCGCAAGAACAACGCCTCGTACTCGTCCAGGCCCAGGCTCTGGTGGCAAGGGCGCAGGTCCAGGCTGTCGAGGTCGTTGGTCACGCCACCGAGCAGTTCATGGATCAACGCCGTGCCGCTGTCGGGCAGTCGATCCGGCAGCGGATAGCCCTCGGTTTGCAGCGCGCGCAGGATATTCAGCGCCGCCGCCGGAGTGTCCAGGCCGACGCCGTTGCCGATGCGACCGTCACGGGTCGGGTAGTTGGCCAGCACCAGGGCGATGCGTTTTTCCCCATTCGGCACCCGCGCCAGCTCGACCCAGCGCCGCGCCAGTTCGGCGACGAAATCCATGCGCTCGGGCGCGGCGCGATAGCACACCACGTCGGACTGGCTGCGCTCGCTGCGCCAGGCCAAATCCTTGAAGCTGATCGGCCGGCTGATGATGCGCCCGTCCAGCTCCGGCAAGGCAATGTGCATGGCCAGGTCACGGGGCCCCAGGCCCTGTTCGCTGGCCTCCCAGCCGGGCTGGTTGTCCTGGGCGCAGATCGCCTGGATCACCGGGATATTGCGCCGAAACGGGCGTAAATGCGGCGCCTCCGGACTGGATTGAGCAAAGCCGGTGGTGTTGAGAATGACCGCCGCGCCGACCTCGTCCAGCAGATCCTCGACCACCGTCAGGCAGCCAGGCTCTTTCAAACTCGCCACCGCCATCGGCAACGGGTTAAGCCCCGCCGCCTGCAGACGCTGGCAGAACACATCGATAAAGCAGGTATTGGCCGCCTGCAGATGGGAGCGATAGAACAGCACCGCCGCCACCGGCCGCTCGGCGCGCCAATCCGCCTGCCAATCGCTCAAGCGCGGGTTGGCGTGGCGCGGGTGATAAATCGCCGTGCGCGGCAAGGTGTGCGGCTCGGCCCAGACATAGTCACGGCCCAGGTGAGCGCTGGCCAGGCAGCGATAGAAACCCAGCGCATTGCCCAACCCGCCCTGGCGCAGGAACTGCCACAGGCGGTCGCGCTGTTCGGCGTTAACCGTGCTCAGGCCGCTGAGTTCCGGGTCCGGGCGATCATCCCCCGGCACCAGAATCAACGTCACCCCACGCTCGGCCAGCTCCACCAGGCGCTCGACGCCATAGCGCCAGTAACCGATACCGCCGTGCAGCGAAATCAGAATGACTTTCGCGTGGCGCAGCACCTCGTCGACGTACAGGTCCACCGAGGCATGGTTCTGCACCTGCATGGGGTTGGCCAGGCGCAGACTGGGGTAGTCGTCGGGCAGTTGCCGGGCTGCTTCGGCCAGTAGCGCCAAGCTGGAATCGCCGCTGCACAGGACCACCAGTTCGGCGGGCGTCTGGCCAAGGTCGGCGATATTGTCGTCCGCGACAAAACCGCCGGGCTGAGTCCTGAGCAGGTGCATGGGTTAAACGCTGAGCGCGGCGCGCAGTTGCGCTTCGAGGCCGGCGGCGTCCAGGTCCTGACCGATCAGCACCAGGCGCGTGGTGCGCGGCTCGTCGGCCGTCCAGGCGCGGTCGAAGTGTTTGTCGAAACGGGTGCCCACGCCCTGAATCAGCAGGCGCATCGGTTTGTTGGGGATAGCGGCAAAACCTTTGACGCGCAGGATGCCGTGCTGCACCACCAATTGCGTCAGGGCGTCGAGCAGCAGCGCTTCATCTGCCTGTGGCAGATCGATGGAGATGGAGTCGAACGCGTCGTGGTCGTGATCGTCTTCACCTTCGTGGTGGTGGTCGTGATGGCTGTGACGCGCGTCGATGTGTTCCTCAGAGCCTGCGCCCAGGCCGATCAGCACCTCCAGGGGCAAGCGACCGCTGCTGGCTTCGACGATCTTCACCGCCGGCGGCAGTTCTTCGGCGACTTCCAGGCGCACACGGGCCAGGTCATCGGGGCTGATCAGGTCGCACTTGTTGAGGATCACCAGGTCGGCGCTGGCCAGTTGGTCGGCAAATAGTTCGTGCAGCGGCGATTCGTGGTCCAGGTTCGGGTCGAGCTTGCGCTGGGCGTCGACCTGATCCGGGAACGCAGCGAAAGTGCCGGCGGCCACGGCTGGGCTGTCGACCACGGTGATTACCGCGTCAACCGTGCAGGCGCTGCGGATTTCCGGCCACTGGAAGGCTTGGACCAAGGGTTTTGGCAGGGCCAGGCCCGAGGTTTCGATCAGGATATGGTCGAGGTCGCCACGGCGCGCCACCAATTCGCGCATCACCGGAAAGAACTCTTCCTGCACGGTGCAGCACAGGCAGCCGTTGGCCAGCTCATACACGCGGCCGTTGGCTTCTTCCTCGGTGCAGCCGATGGAGCACTGTTTGAGGATCTCGCCGTCGATGCCCAACTCACCGAACTCGTTGACGATCACCGCAATGCGACGGCCCTGAGCGTTGTCGAGCATATGGCGCAGCAACGTGGTTTTGCCCGAGCCGAGGAAGCCGGTAACGATTGTGACGGGAAGTTTGGCCAGTGTTTTCATCGGATGCCCTTGGGGGCGGGCATACGGGACGATAGGCCCTGCGCAGGCGCGCAGCAGCGGATTTCGTCACCGGATCACCCCGCCCGGTTGAATTAAAAAATCGGTGACGAGGCAGGTCTCCTGGCTTGGGGCGTTCGGGTCGCAAGACCGGCGCTGACTGCGCCTTCCCGCCTGATGGCAGTGGCGTGGCAGTCAACTGAACCCTTCACAGTTGCGGGGGCAGCCGCGGCTTGGACCGCGTTCCCTTCTTAGCTTCGACCTGGGCCGAAGAACCTCGAAGGTGCAAGGCTACAGGGGGATGGTGAATTTGACTACCGCTGCTCTGCATGCTTTCCTACAGGCCTTGTTTCGGGTGCCCTTCACAGGGTGAAACGGGAAACCGGTGCGCCATCTTGCGATGGTCAGTCCGGTGCTGCCCCCGCAACGGTAAGCGAGCGAAGCGTCACGGCCACTGTGCTTGAGCATGGGAAGGCGACGCTTTAAGGGTTCTTGGCAGAGCCCCCTCGCAAGCCCGGAGACCGGCCCGAAAAAATCAGATAACAAACCCGCGGTGGGCGGGCGCTGTTCAAACCCTGCGGGTCCGGCTCGCGGGGTTTTTATGCGCACGTCCCCACCCCAGACACCTGAAAGGGACGCGCCATGTCGATCATCAGCAGCACTTCGCCCGCCACCAGCGGCACCACTACCCTGAGCCAACGCCTGACCGCCGCCATCGGTGCGTCGATCCTCGGCGCGTGCCTGGTGTACTTCGCCGGCTTTTCCCACATCGAGGCGGTGCATAACGCCGCCCACGATACCCGCCACAGCGCCGCGTTCCCGTGCCACTGAGACCTGCCGAGATGATTAAGCGTATTGCGCAAACCGCAGGATTCACCGGCCTGCTGGCCGCCCTGCTGCTGACCCTGCTGCAAAGCTTCTGGGTGGCTCCGCTGATTTTGCAGGCCGAGACCTTCGAGCAGGCACCGGCAGCCCATGAACACGCCGCCGGCACCGCCGCGCACACCCACGACGCAGAAGCCTGGGAGCCGGAAGATGGCTGGCAGCGCGTGCTGTCGACCACCGCCGGCAACCTGGTGGTGGCCGTCGGTTTTGCCTTGATGCTGGCCGGTCTCTACACCCTGCGCGCCCCGACCCGCACGGCTCAGGGCCTGCTGTGGGGCTTGGCCGGTTATGCGACTTTCGTGCTGGCACCCACCCTGGGCCTGCCGCCGGAACTGCCGGGCACCGCAGCGGCTGACCTGGCGCTGCGTCAGACCTGGTGGATCGGCACCGCCGCGTCCACCGCGGCCGGTATCGCCCTGCTGGTGTTCGGTCGCAACGCGCTGCTCAAGGTCCTGGGCGTGGCGATCCTGGTAGTGCCCCATGTGATTGGCGCGCCACAGCCGGCAGTGCATTCGATGCTGGCGCCGGAGGCGCTGGAAGCGCAGTTCAAAATTGCTTCACAGCTGACCAACATGGCGTTCTGGCTGGCGTTGGGCCTGATCAGCGCGTGGTTGTTCCGGCGTAACCGCGACAGTCATTACGCGGCATGAGCCTCGTCGCCGGTCTGGGCTGCCAGCGAGGTTGTGAGGTTCACAGCCTGTTGGCGCTGCTGGATGAGGCATTGGCCGAAGCAGGCGTCGAGCGCCGGCAGCTCACTGCACTGGCGAGTATCGATCTGAAACACGCTGAACCAGGGCTGCTGGCGTTGGCCACAGCCTTGGACCTGCCCTTGTGCTGCTTTAACGCCCAGCACCTGGCGGCATATGAAGGTCGGCTGAGCCACAAATCTGCCGTGGCTTTTGCCCACACCGGCTGTTACGGCATTGCCGAAAGCGCCGCGCTGGCAGCGGCCGAACAGCTCGACGCAGCCCCTGCAAGACTGCTGATCACCCGCCGCAAAAACGCCCATGCCACGGTGGCGTTGGCCTGCACGGGTTAAAAACCCGATAATCGCCTTCCCCGATCATGAACAATCTTCATGCTCGTCCGTTTTTTCACAGGAACGCTCCATGACCGTCTACTTTATCGGCGCTGGCCCCGGCGACCCGGAATTGATCACTGTCAAAGGCCAGCGGTTGATCCGCAGTTGCCCGGTGATTATCTACGCGGGGTCACTGGTGCCCGCGGCGGTGCTGGAGGGTCATCAGGCCTCACAGGTGGTCAACAGCGCTGAGCTGCACCTGGAGCAGATCATTGAGTTGATCCAGACCGCCCACGCCAATGGCTTCGATGTGGCGCGAGTCCACTCCGGCGACCCGAGCCTGTATGGCGCCATTGGCGAGCAGATTCGCTGCTTGCGTGCGTTGGGCATCCCATTCCAGATCATCCCCGGCGTCACCGCCGTTGCCGCTTGCGCGGCCTTGCTGGAAACCGAACTGACCCTGCCGGACATCGCCCAGAGCGTGATCCTGACGCGCTACGCCGACAAGACCCCCATGCCCGCCGGCGAAGACTTCGCCAGCCTGGCTCGACATGGCACCACCATGGCGATTCACCTGGGGGTCAACCATCTGGAAAAGATCGTCGCCGAACTGCTTCCACACTACGGTGCGGATTGCCCGATCGCCGTGGTGCATCGCGCAACCTGGCCGGATCAGGATTGGGTGACAGGGACGCTGGGGGATATTGCCGAGAAAGTCGTCGCCAAAGGGTTTCGGCGCACGGCGTTGATTTTAGTGGGTCGGGTGTTGGCCAGTGACGGTTTCAGTGAATCCTCGTTGTATCGGGCGGGGCATGCGCACCTTTATCGAACTTTATAAATAACTTTATCAATTAGATATAAGCTTTTGATTTAGTTTATTTTTATAGAGGCGTATCAGTTGGCGGCTTAGTTGCTGATCCGGCGCTATCGGGGGCAAGCCCCCTCCCACATGAAGCAACCTCGCAGCGTCCAGTGAACGCGGTCTACTGTGGGAGGGGGCTTGCCCCCGATAGGGACTTCCAGTAGTTGAAGGCCACGCTGACTCACTACAATCTTAGGCAAGCCTTTTCATCACTTAATCTGATTTATGAGATAAATATCTCAACCAACTGAATTTAAATCAAAAAAAAACGGCGCTCACGGGGCGCCGTTTTTTTGTTCGCAGCGAACGCCTTACTCAGTAGTAGGCGTTTTCTTTCTGCGTATGGTCGGTCACGTCACGCACACCCTTGAGCTCCGGTATACGCTCCAGCAAGGTGCGCTCGATGCCTTCCTTCAAGGTTACGTCGGCCTGGCCGCAGCCTTGGCAGCCGCCGCCGAACTTCAACACAGCGATGCCATCTTCGACCACGTCGATCAGGCTCACCTGACCGCCGTGGCTGGCCAGTCCTGGGTTGATCTCGGTTTGCAAGTAGTAGTTGATGCGCTCGTTCACCGGGCTGTCGGCGTTGACGTTCGGCACCTTGGCGTTCGGCGCCTTGATGGTCAACTGGCCGCCCATACGGTCGGTGGCGTAGTCCACCACCGCGTCGTCGAGAAACGCTTCGCTGAAGCTATCGATGTATGCGGTGAAGCTTTTCAGCCCCAGGGCAGTGTCTTCAGGTTTCTCTTCACCGGGCTTGCAGTAGGCAATGCACGTCTCGGCGTATTGGGTGCCGGGCTGGGTGATAAAGACGCGGATGCCGATGCCTGGGGTGTTCTGCTTGGACAGCAGGTCGGCCAGGTAATCGTGGGCGGCGTCGGTAATGGTTATGGCAGTCATGGAAACTCCTCACAGGCTTGCCGGCAGTTTACGCCAAATCATTACAGAGTTACAAAGTCCCAGTATTTTTGTCGGAAAAGCCGGTCACGCAGGTCAGAGGTTTTGATAACGATTCATGTCCAGCACGCCCTCTTCCAGTGGAGTGGTCTCGTGGAGGTAGCGCGACAGGTCGTGAAAATACGCCCAGAACTGCGGATGGCTGCGACGCACGCCCCAGCGATCGACGATCTTCTCAAAGCTCTCGGCGTCCTGGGCCTGCTCCATGCGGGAGACGAACTCCGGCACGTCTCCGGCGGGAATATTGAACATAAAGTTCGGGTAGCTGCTCATCACCCCAGGGTAGACCGTCAGCGTGTCCAGCCCCGGCTGGTAGCGGTACGCCTCCCCTAGCAGGAACGCTACGTTACTGTGGGCACGGTTGCGCAACAGGCTGTAGACCTCACGTTTGCCGCTTGGGGTTTCCACGCGCAGCATCGTGGCTTCGGGCAATTGATTGATCACTTTGAGCCCAGCCGCCGGGCGCGATGCAAGGCGGCTCAGGGCCTGGTCGACGTCCTGCAGCGCCGGATCGATGCCCTCACGCGAGCAGTACGCACCGGTACAACGGTTGATCGGGTCGGGGCTGACGTTCAAGTCGCCGTAGCGGGCGAGCAACTGCTGGGCGAAATCGCGTTTCGGGTCCTTCTTAGCCAGGTGCAGGCCAGTGGGCTTATCGTCGTCGATGGCTTCGTAGTCCAGCCACAGCTTGAGCTTGCCGCTGTTCTGGTACCAGTCGTCGAGGTAGTCCTCGCGTGAGTCCGCCGGCATCAAGCGCAGGAAGTTCTGCTCGGCGCCATTGCGGATCAGGTCGAAATACAGGCGAGTCTGGGCTTGGTGCGAGACGTTGCCGAACACATCGAAATTGACCACCAACTGGTAATAGGTGCGCTCCAGCAACGGGTAATCGAACAGCCACATCGTCTGCGGCACCTCGCCGATCAGGCCCTTATTGACCGACGCACTGTCGAAGTGCCGGAAGATGCTCAACAGCGCGTTGTCATTGCCGGCCCACAGGGTCGACCAACTGGGCGCCGGCAGGTCTGCGTAGTTGTCGCGGCGCAGGGCTTCGTACTGGTTGCGTTTGTCGCGGTATTTGAGCCACAGGCTAAGCACGCTGCCCACGTCATCGTTCTGCCCCGGCATCGCCAGCAACGGTGTGGCTTGGCCGCGATAGCGCGCATCGGTGATGTACAGGTCATGGTCCGGGGCCTGGAACAAAGCCCAGAAGTTATCGCGGATCACGTCCGTGGCGATCTGCCCACGGCACACCGGCCCGCGAATAAAGGTACGCACGAAGTATTCGGCGTTATCCAACATGAACTGATAGCGCGCCTGGGCCGGGATCGCCTCAAAGGTCTCGAACGGGTTGGCACGCCGCCCTGGGCCGTAGCCCGGTAACGCGCTGACCTGCCAGTCGCTGCCATAAAACAAGGCTTTGATCCGCGCCATTTTCTGCGCACTGAGCGGATAGGTGATGTGGGTTTTATGCACGATCACGCCCTGGATCGGCCACAAACGGTAGTAAATCCGCGTGCCCGGGTCGTCGTTGGGGCGACGGGTGTTGATCAGGTCAATCGGTTGGCCGCTGGGCGTGCGCGAGCGCACCCACTGAAAGAAATGCCCCGGCTCACCGCCCTCGAAGTACAGATGGGCGATAAACAGGTGCTCGAACAGCCAGCGCGCCACCAGGCTTTCGCGGGCGCCGGGGGCGTTGAGCAGGTTTTCCCATTGCAGCACCTGCGCCGCTTCGCGGGCACTGGGTGCCACGCCTTGCTCGTCGATGGGCGCCCCGGAGGCCAGCCAGCGTTGCAGTGTCTGGTATTGCTGGTCGGTCAGCCCGGTGACCGCCAGCGGCATGCCTTCATTGGGATGGGCGCCGGCATAGGCGTCGAACTCCCCCGGCAAGGGGCACATGTTTTCACGATTGAGGCCCAGCACAATGTCGTCGGGCAGCTTGCCATTGGGGTGCAAGGGCGTACGACGATGTCCCAGCTCCAGCATGCGCGCCATCAAGGCAGCCTGACTGCCCTGGGCATCCAGCACCGAACTGAACCCTTCGCGCTGCCAGGCGGCTTTGCCGAAGGCGTCATAGAACAAACGGGTCGGCTTAGTTGCCTGGCTGCGTTCGCCATCGTAGACCGGTACTTTGCTCGCGCCCCGCGCCGCACCTTCGCCACTGCCCAGGTTCAACTGGCAGGCGGAGTCGTAGCACGCATGGCAGGCCACGCACTTCTCGGTGAAAATCGGTTGGATATCGCGGGTGTAGGAGATTGCCGGAACGGGACTCTGGGCGTGGACGGTGCTGGCGAGCAAGGCCAATGCGGCGCAGACGAGTGAACGAAGTAACATGGATCGGTCCCGATTCAAGGGGTACGCTGAAAAATTGCCGGTGATTCTACCGGGCCATGCCTGCTGGCAACATGAACGATATTCATGCAAAACCCAGGCATGCTCCAAATCCGCACAGGTTTGCTATGATCCACGCCCTCCGTAATGCCTGACCAGAGTAGTCCCATGTCCGATCGTAGCGCTCGTCTGCAAGCTCTTCACCACGCCCTCAAGGAACGCATCCTGATCCTCGACGGCGGCATGGGCACGATGATCCAGAGCTATAAACTGGAAGAACACGACTACCGTGGCAAACGTTTCGCCGACTGGCCCAGCGACGTCAAGGGCAACAACGACCTGCTGGTGATCACCCGCCCCGACGTGATCGGCGGGATCGAAAAGGCTTATCTGGATGCCGGCGCCGACATCCTCGAAACCAACACCTTCAATGCCACGCGGATTTCCATGGCCGACTACGGCATGGAAGAACTGGCCTATGAGCTGAACGTCGAAGGCGCACGCCTGGCGCGCAAGATTGCCGATGCCAAGACCGCCGAGAACCCGGACAAGCCGCGTTTTGTCGCCGGTGTACTGGGCCCGACCAGCCGCACGTGCTCGCTGTCGCCCGACGTGAACAACCCCGGCTACCGCAACGTAACCTTCGATGAACTGGTGGAGAACTACACCGAGGCCACCAAGGGCTTGATCGAAGGCGGCGCCGACCTGATTCTGATCGAAACCATCTTCGACACCCTCAACGCCAAAGCCGCGATCTTCGCCGTGCAAGGGGTGTTCGAGGAACTGGGCCTTGAGCTGCCGATCATGATATCCGGCACCATCACCGACGCTTCCGGCCGGACTCTGTCGGGCCAGACCACCGAAGCGTTCTGGAACTCGGTAGCCCACGCCAAGCCGATTTCCGTGGGCCTGAACTGCGCCCTCGGGGCCAGCGAACTGCGCCCGTACCTGGAAGAGTTGTCCAACAAGGCCAACACCCATGTGTCCGCGCACCCCAACGCCGGCCTGCCCAACGAATTCGGCGAGTACGACGAGTTGCCGGCGCAGACCGCCAAGGTCATCGAAGAATTCGCCCAGAGCGGCTTTCTCAATATCGTCGGCGGTTGCTGCGGCACCACGCCGGGCCATATCGAAGCCATCGCCAAGGCCGTGGCCGGTTATGCGCCGCGCGTGATCCCGGACATTCCCAAGGCATGCCGCCTGTCGGGGCTGGAGCCGTTCACCATCGATCGCAACTCGCTGTTCGTCAACGTCGGCGAACGCACCAACATCACCGGTTCCGCCAAGTTCGCCCGGCTGATCCGTGAGGACAACTACACCGAAGCCCTGGAAGTCGCCCTGCAGCAGGTGGAAGCCGGCGCCCAGGTGATCGACATCAACATGGACGAGGGCATGCTCGATTCGAAGAAGGCCATGGTGACCTTCCTCAATCTGATTGCCGGCGAGCCGGACATTTCCCGCGTCCCGATCATGATCGACTCCTCCAAGTGGGAAGTGATCGAGGCCGGCCTCAAGTGCATCCAGGGCAAGGGCATCGTCAACTCCATCAGCATGAAGGAAGGCGTCGAGCAGTTCATCCACCACGCCAAACTGTGCAAGCGCTACGGCGCGGCGGTGGTGGTGATGGCGTTCGACGAGGCCGGCCAGGCCGACACCGAAGCGCGCAAGAAAGAAATCTGCAAACGCTCCTACGACATTCTGGTCAATGAAGTGGGTTTCCCGCCGGAAGACATCATCTTCGACCCGAACATCTTTGCGGTCGCCACCGGTATCGAGGAGCACAACAACTACGCGGTCGACTTTATCAACGCCTGCGCCTACATCCGCGATGAGTTGCCGTATGCGCTGAGTTCCGGCGGTGTGTCCAACGTGTCGTTTTCGTTCCGCGGCAACAACCCGGTGCGCGAGGCGATCCACTCGGTGTTCCTGCTGCATGCGATCCGCAATGGCTTGACCATGGGCATCGTCAACGCCGGCCAGTTGGAGATCTACGATCAGATCCCCGCCGAGCTGCGCGACGCGGTGGAAGACGTGGTCCTTAACCGCACCCCGGACGGCACCGACGCCCTCCTTGCCATTGCCGACAAATACAAGGGCGACGGGAGCGTCAAGGAAGCCGAGACCGAAGAATGGCGCGGCTGGGACGTCAACAAGCGTCTGGAGCATGCGCTGGTCAAGGGCATCACCACCCATATCGTCGAAGACACCGAGGAATCGCGGCTGTCGTTCGCGCGCCCGATCGAAGTGATCGAGGGCCCGCTGATGTCCGGCATGAACATCGTCGGCGACCTGTTCGGCGCCGGCAAAATGTTCCTGCCCCAGGTGGTGAAATCCGCCCGGGTGATGAAACAGGCCGTGGCCCACTTGATCCCCTTTATCGAGCTGGAAAAAGGCGATAAGCCGGAAGCCAAGGGCAAAATCCTGATGGCTACCGTCAAAGGCGACGTGCACGACATCGGCAAGAACATTGTCGGTGTGGTATTGGGTTGCAACGGCTATGACATCGTCGACCTGGGTGTGATGGTGCCGGCGGAGAAAATCCTGCAAGTGGCCAAGGAACAGAAGTGCGACATCATCGGGCTGTCGGGGCTGATCACGCCGTCCCTGGACGAGATGGTGCATGTGGCGCGCGAAATGCAGCGCCAGGACTTCCACCTGCCGCTGATGATCGGCGGCGCCACCACCTCCAAGGCACACACGGCGGTGAAGATCGAACCCAAGTACAGCAACGATGCAGTGATCTATGTGACCGACGCCTCTCGCGCCGTGGGCGTGGCTACGCAACTGCTGTCCAAGGAATTGAAGGCTGGTTTTGTCGAGAAAACCCGCCAGGACTACATCGAAGTGCGCGAACGCACCTCCAACCGCAGTGCGCGCACCGAGCGCCTGAGCTACGCGGCCGCCATCGCCAAGAAGCCGCAGTTCGACTGGGCCAACTACACCCCAGTGACGCCGACTTTCACTGGCGCCAAGGTCCTGGACAATATCGACCTGAGGGTGCTGGCCGAATACATCGACTGGACGCCGTTCTTTATTTCCTGGGACCTGGCGGGCAAATTCCCGCGCATCCTCACCGATGAAGTGGTGGGCGAAGCGGCGACCGCGCTGTACGCCGATGCCCAGGCCATGCTCGATAAGTTGATCAACGAAAAACTCATCAGCGCCCGTGCGGTGTTCGGTTTCTGGCCGGCCAACCAGGTCGACGAGGATGACCTGGAGGTCTACGGCGACGATGGTCAGCCCCTCGCCAAGCTGCATCACCTGCGCCAACAGATCATCAAGACCGACGGCAAGCCGAACTTCTCCCTGGCCGACTTCGTCGCCCCCAAGAACAGCGGCGTGACCGACTACATCGGTGGCTTTATTACTACCGCTGGCATCGGCGCCGAAGAAGTGGCCAAGGCGTACCAGGACGCAGGCGACGACTACAACTCAATCATGGTCAAAGCCCTCGCCGACCGCTTGGCCGAAGCCTGCGCCGAGTGGCTGCACCAGCAGGTGCGCAAGGAGCACTGGGGTTACGCCAAGGATGAACAACTGGACAACGAGGCGCTGATCAAAGAGCAGTACAGCGGCATCCGCCCTGCCCCCGGCTACCCTGCGTGCCCGGACCACACCGAGAAAGCCCAACTGTTCCAACTGTTGGACCCCGAAGCCCGCGAAATGCACGCCGGGCGCAGCGGTGTGTTCCTTACCGAGCACTATGCGATGTTCCCGGCAGCGGCCGTCAGCGGCTGGTATTTCGCCCATCCCCAGGCGCAATACTTTGCCGTGGGCAAGATCGATAAAGACCAAGTCGCCAGCTATACCGCACGCAAGGGCCAGGATCTGACCGTGACCGAACGCTGGCTGGCGCCGAACCTGGGCTACGACAGCTAAACCTGGCGTGCTTTCAAATTTGGCCGATTGTCTATGCTGTCCCTCACACACTGAGTGTCGAGGGACCTATGGACGAGCACAAACCGCCGACCTTCTGGCAAATGCTGCACAGCGTGGTGGCCGCCGCTTTTGGCGTACAAAGCGGTAAGAACCGCGCCCGTGACTTCACCCACGGCAAGCCCAGCCACTTTGTGGTCCTGGGCATCCTGTTCACGGTGGTATTTGCCTTGACCCTGTTCGGTATCGTCAAGCTGGTGCTGCACCTGGCCGGTGTTTAACGCAGCAGCCATTGCAGGCTGAACGGGTAACGGTAGGACGCCGGTTTGCCCTGGGCGGACAGCGCACGAAAATCCACCGCAGGCACAGGCCGCAGCAAGCGTTGCGCCTGCTGCGCGTCGATCAACTGGAACAGTGCTTTCTGACGCTCAAGCCCGCCGTGGGCGCGGATGTCGACGCCGTTGGCATCGTCATGGATCAGCACCATCGCCCATCCACCCAGGGTGAAATGCCCGGCCACCAGCGTGCTCAGTCGCCCGTCCAGGCGCGCCCGAAGGATTTGCGGTGAGCTATTGACAGCGCTGAACAGCACATCCTTGCCTGGTGTTCGTCCGCTGTTCTGAAGGGCGCGCATGGCGCCCAACGCCATCTCGTCGTTAGCCGACCACACCAAGGCCGTGCGCGGATAACGCTTGAACAACTGCGTAGCTTGCTCAAACGCACGTTCGCGGCTCCACTCGCCGTAGACCAACTGACGCAGACGTACTTCGGGATGCTCGGCCAGCGCACGGTGCAAGCCTTGCTCGCGCAACTGTGCGGCCGGGGTGTGCTGGGCGCCGGAGAAGGCCAGCAGATCGAGGGTATGTCCCGGCGCGACGGGGCCGTGCTGGCGCAGCAAGTCGATGAGCATCAAGTAGCCGGCGGTATCGTCTTCGGCTACCAGGGTGCCGATCTCATCGACATCGGTCTGAGCCTCCAGCCATTGTGCTTGACTGGCGGTCAGCGCGTTATTCACCAGCAGCAGCTTGACCCCACTGCCCTGGGCCATACGCATGATCTGCGGGGCGACGTACTGCTCGTTGACCAGCACTAGATAATCCGGGCGCTTGTCGCCTTGCAGTGCCTCACGGGCCTGCACGAGGGTGTTCTGGATTTCGCGCTCGGCATAACGCACGCGCAACTCCAGGCCGAGATCCTTGGCGGCGGCCTGCATGAATTGCGCGTAATCGACCCAGAAGGTTTCCGTCGACTTGCCAGGGTTGAGGAACACCACGGACGTGGCTTGAGCCGTCGCCGCATACGCAGAACCCAGCAAGTACACACACGCCAGCAAAACCTTCAACATGGTGATTTGAGCCTTGAAAATAAGCCGCCTAGGATAAAGGCGATGCGCCCGACAATCGAGGCTCAATCAACAGGGTTTATTGGTGGCTGACCCAGAATACCGCAGTGCCAACCACCAGGATGATCAGGAACAGAATGGCCCAGGCATCCACGGTGCTGTCGGGTTTACGGGCTTTTGTAGGATTGCTCATCGCATCGCCTCTTGTCGGTTTTATAGGTGATTGCATTAAGACTCGACGACAGTAAAGTCGATGATTGCCCGCATGACAAATATGGATATCGTGATAACCCGTCTCATTAGTCATTTTGGTTATGTGCATATACTCAAACATCACTTTTGCGCATAAACGCAAACTGGTATCGTGCGCCGGCTCCGTTGGGAGTGCGCGGCCGTGCGCGCAGATTTGCCGAGAACAGGACCTATATGTACGTATACGACGAATACGATCAGCGCATCATCGAGGACCGCGTCAAGCAGTTCCGTGATCAGACCCGACGCTATCTGGCAGGTGAACTGAGCGAAGAAGAGTTCCGCCCTCTGCGCCTGCAAAATGGCCTTTATGTTCAGCGCTTTGCGCCGATGCTCCGCGTGGCCGTGCCTTACGGCCAACTGACCTCGCGCCAGACCCGCATGATGGCCAAGATTGCCCGCGACTATGACAAAGGCTATGCCCACATCAGTACCCGCCAGAACGTTCAGTTCAACTGGCCGGCCCTGGAAGATGTTCCGGACATCCTGGCGGAACTGGCCACCGTGCAGATGCACGCGATTCAGACCAGCGGTAACTGCTTGCGCAACGTCACTACTGACCAGTTCGCCGGGGTAGCCGCCGATGAGCTGATCGACCCGCGCCCCTGGTGTGAAATCATTCGCCAGTGGACCACCTTCCACCCCGAATTCGCCTACCTGCCGCGCAAGTTCAAGATCGCCGTCAATGGCTCGACCTCGGACCGTGCCGCCATCGAAGTTCACGATATCGGCCTGGAGCCGGTGTACAACGCCGCTGGCGAGCTGGGTTTCCGCGTACTGGTGGGTGGCGGACTGGGCCGTACCCCGGTCGTCGGCGCGTTTATCAACGAGTTCCTGCCGTGGCGGGACCTGTTGAGCTACCTGGACGCCATCCTGCGCGTCTACAACCGCTACGGCCGTCGCGACAACAAGTACAAGGCCCGGATCAAGATCCTGGTCAAGGCGCTGACCCCTGAGGTGTTCGCCCAAAAGGTCGACGCCGAGATGGAACACCTGCGCGGCGGCCAGACCACCTTGACCGACGCCGAAGTGCACCGCGTCGCCAAACATTTCGTCGACCCCGAGTACAAGGCCCTGAGCAATCAGGACGCCGAACTCGCCGCCCTCGACGAGCAGCATCCTGGCTTCGCCCGCTGGCGTACCCGCAACACCCTGGCGCACAAGAAGCCAGGCTATGTGGCCGTGACCCTGTCGCTCAAGCCGACCGGCGTGGCCCCAGGCGACATCACCGACAAACAGCTGGACGCCGTTGCCGACCTGGCCGAGCGCTACAGCTTCGGCCAGCTGCGCACCTCCCACGAGCAGAACATCATCCTGGCGGACGTTGAGCAGAGCCAATTGTTCACCCTGTGGGGCGAGCTACGCGAGAGCGGTTTCGCCACGCCGAACATCGGCCTGCTGACTGACATCATCTGCTGCCCGGGCGGGGATTTCTGCTCCCTGGCCAACGCCAAGTCGATCCCAATCGCCGAATCGATCCAGCGCCGTTTCGACGACCTGGACTACCTGTTCGACATCGGTGAGCTTGACCTGAACATCTCCGGCTGTATGAACGCCTGTGGTCACCACCACGTCGGCCATATCGGCATCCTGGGCGTGGACAAGAAAGGCGAAGAATTCTACCAAGTGTCCCTGGGTGGCAGCGCCAGCCGCGATGCGAGCCTGGGCAAGATCCTCGGCCCGTCCTTCGCCCAGGAAGCCATGCCTGACGTGATCGGCAAACTGATCGACGTATACATCGAACAGCGCACCGAAGATGAGCGTTTCATCGACACCTATCAGCGTATCGGCATCGACCTGTTCAAGGAGCGCGTCTATGCAGCGAATCATTAAGAACAACGAAGTCGTCGACGAAACCTGGCACCTGCTGCCCAAGGACGCGAGCTTCGACGGCATTTCCAACTGCGACGACCTGATCGTGCCATTGGCGCTGTGGCGCGAACACGGCCACGCCCTCAAGGCTCGCGACGGCGGCCTGGGCGTATGGCTGGACGCCGATGAAGAAGCCGAAGAGATCGGCGCGGACGTGCAACACTTCCAGGTCATCGCCCTGAATTTCCCGGCCTTCACCGATGGCCGCAACTACTCCAACGCCCGCCTGCTGCGTGACCGCTACGGTTACAAGGGCGAACTGCGAGCGATTGGCGATGTACTGCGCGATCAGCTGTTCTACCTGCACCGTTGCGGCTTCGATGCCTTCGCCTTGCGCGCCGACAAAGACCCGTACGAAGCGCTGGAAAGCCTCAAGGACTTCTCAGTGACCTACCAGGCCGCCACTGACGAGCCGCTGCCGCTGTTCCGTCGCCGCTGAGTTGGCGCACATAAAAAAGCCCTGGCATGCCAGGGCTTTTTTATCGGTTGAGGTTGATCGACGCCAGCACCTGCTTCTGCCCCATCGAACACGGCACGCCTTCCGGCTGCGCCCGTACCGCTTCGATCACCCCCAACAACTGCGTCTTGCTGTGGGCCAAATGGGCCTGCATCTCTTCGATCTGTTGCACCTTGCGTTCCAGCGCCTCGATCAACTCTTCGCGCTTGTGTTCCCCCGGCGCCGGCATCAGTGCCTTGAGCTCCTGCAAGGTAAACCCGGCCTGTTGCGCGCTCTGAATCAACTGCAAGGTCTGTAAGGCTTCCGGTGCATAGCGCCGATAGCCGTTGGCCTGACGCCCGACCTGGCTGATCAGCCCTTCGGCTTCGTAAAAACGAATGCGCGACGCGGCTAATCCACTCTGTTTTGCCAGTTCTCCGATATTCATTGCGATGCCTGCTTGACATTAAAGTTAACTTTAAGCTTAGCCTGAGGCCTCCCCCGCTCAGGAGTCAACCCATGTCACCGTTTGAACCCTTGCACCTGCCCAACGGCCAAATCATCGCCAACCGCATCGCCAAAGCCGCGATGGAAGAAAACATGGCCGATCTCAACCAAGCACCCTCCCGTGCGCTCAAGCAACTGTACAAAGCCTGGGCGGACGGCGAGCCGGGCCTGTTGCTGACCGGCAACGTGATGATTGATCGCCGCGCCATGACCGGCCCTGGCGGCGTCGCGCTGGAAAACGAAGAACACCTGGACAGCTTCCGCGAGTGGGCCGATGTGGCACGGGCCAAGGGCGTGCATTTCTGGGTTCAACTCAGCCACCCGGGCCGCCAGACCATGGCCAACCTCGGCCAGCAAGCCCTGGCGCCGTCGGCCATCGCGATGGACTTGGGCAGTTTCTCGAAGATGTTCGCCACCCCTCGGGCCATGACCGAGGAGGATATCCAGGACGTGATCCAGCGCTTCGCCACCAGCGCGCGCCTGGCTGAGAAAGCCGGGTTCAGCGGCGTGCAGATCCACGGCGCACACGGTTACCTGATCAGCCAATTTCTCTCGCCTCTGAGCAACCACCGCACCGACCGCTGGGGTGGCTCCCTGGAAAACCGCGCACGCCTGCTGCTGGAAGTGATCCACGCCGTGCGCGCCAGTGTCAGCCCGTCGTTCTGCGTGGCAGTCAAGCTCAACTCGGCGGACTTCCAGCGCGGCGGCTTCGATGCGGCGGATGCGCGCGCCGTGGTGGAGATGCTCAACCCGCTGCCCATCGACTTGCTCGAATTGTCCGGCGGCAGCTATGAAGCGCCGGCCATGCAGGGCGAAGCGCGGGATGGGCGTACCCTGGCGCGCGAAGCGTACTTCCTGGAATTTGCCAAGGAACTGGCAAGCATCGCCACCATGCCGTTGATGGTGACCGGCGGCATTCGTCGCCTGCCCATCGTGCAGCAAGTGCTCGACAGCGGCATCGCCATGGCGGGCATCGCCACCGCGCTGACCCTGGAGCCGCAGCTGCTCAAGCACTGGCGCGAAGGCCGCGACCCCAACCCGCAACTCAAACCGATCCAGTGGCAGCGCAAGCCGCTTGCCGCCCTCGCCACCCTGGCCGTGGTACGCGACCAGATGCGCCGCCTGAGCCGCGGCCACCAGCCCAAGCCCAAGGTTGCACCGTGCCTGGCGCTGGTGCGTGATCAGTGGTTTATCGCTCGGCGCACTCGGCAGTACCGCGCAAGCATGACGCAATCTTCACATTAAAGGCGGAGCATTCGCCGTGATCGAACTGTCCCCTATTGATCAGCAGCTTTTAACCTCACTGACGATTGGAGTTCTTCATGGCGAAAATCAACCTGGCCCAGCAATTGGCGACCACCCTGGAAAAGGCGGGCATCAAGCGCATCTGGGGTTTGACCGGTGACAGCCTCAATGGGCTGACCGACGCCTTGCGCAGCATGGACAGCATTGAGTGGATGCACGTACGTCACGAAGAAGTGGCCGCGTTCGCTGCGGGCGCCGAAGCGGCCGCCACCGGGGAGCTGACCGTATGCGCCGGCAGTTGCGGGCCGGGCAACCTGCATTTGATTAACGGTCTGTTCGACTGCCATCGCAACCACGTACCGGTGCTGGCGATTGCCGCGCAGATCCCATCGTCCGAGATCGGCCTGAATTACTTCCAGGAAACCCATCCCCAAGAGCTGTTCAAGGAATGCAGCCACTTTATCGAGCTGGTCAGCAACCCTGAGCAGATGCCCCAAGTGCTGCACCGCGCCATGCGTTCGGCGATTCTCAATCGCGGCGTGGCGGTGGTGGTGATTCCGGGGGATGTGTCGCTGCTGGAAGTCGAGGACAAGCTCAAACCCTGGCCCGCCCTGCACGCGCCGCGCACCTTGCCGGCGGAGCAGGACCTGCAACGCCTGGTCGAGATCCTGCAAAGCAGCCAGAAAGTCACCCTGCTGTGCGGCAGTGGCTGCGCCGGCGCCCACGACCAAGTCGTCGCCCTGGCCGACACCCTCGGTGCGCCGGTGGTGCATGCGTTGCGGGGCAAGGAGCATGTGGAGTGGGACAACCCGTTCGACGTGGGCATGACCGGCCTGATCGGCTTCAGCTCCGGCTACCACGCCATGCTCGACTGCGACACGCTGATCATGCTCGGCACCGACTTCCCCTATCGCCAGTTCTACCCCACTGACGCTACGATCATCCAGATCGACCGCGACCCCCAGGCCCTCGGCCGACGCGCCACCCTGGACTTGGGCATCGCCGCCGACGTCAGCGAGACCCTGGACGCCCTGCTGCCGCACCTGACCCGCAAAACCGACCGCAGCTTTCTCGACACGTCGTTGAAGCACTATGCAAAAGCCCGCCAGGGTCTGGACGATCTGGCGCAGCCGTCCAAAGCCAATCGGCCGATTCACCCGCAATACGTCGCACGCCTGCTCAGCGAACTGGCGGACGACGATGCCATCTTCACCGCTGACGTCGGTTCGCCCACCGTGTGGGCCGCGCGTTACCTGAAGATGAACGGCAAGCGCCGCCTGATCGGCTCGTTCAACCACGGCTCAATGGCCAATGCCATGCCCCAGGCCATCGGCGCACAGGCAGCGTTCCCTGCACGCCAAGTGATCTCAATGTCCGGCGACGGTGGCTTTGCCATGTTGATGGGGGATTTCATTTCACTGGCGCAATTGAAGCTGCCGGTCAAAGTCATCGTGTTCGATAACGCGTCGCTGGGGTTTGTCGCCATGGAGATGAAGGCCGCCGGTTACCTGGAGGCCGGCACCGATCTCAAAAACCCGGACTTTGCCGCCATGTCCAATGCCATGGGCATTCTCGGTATTCGCGTGGAGCAATCCGAAGACCTGGAGCCGGCGTTGCGCCGTGCCCTGGCCCATGATGGCCCGGTGCTGGTGGATGTGGTCACCGCGACCCAGGAACTGGTGATGCCGCCCAGCATCAAGCTGGAACAGGCCAAAGGGTTCAGCCTGTACATGCTCAAGGCGGTGATGAGCGGGCGTGGCGATGAGGTGATCGAGTTGGCGCGCACCAACTGGCTACGATAAGCCGTATCTGTAGGGGCGTGTGGGAGCAATCCCGCACACCCCTCAGGCGCGTAATTCAGCCCCGCTGTTTTTCTACCCACTGGCCGTAGGCATCGATAAACGCCTGCAAGAATGGCTTGGTCTTTTCCGACACCTTGCCGCTGTCGTCAAACACGCTGCCCGCGCCGCCCAGGTAGGCTTCCGGCTGCTGCATGCACCACACATCCAGGAACACCAACGACTGGCGCAAATGGTGGTTGGCGCCAAACCCGCCAATCGCCCCCGGCGACACACTGATAATCGCCCCTGGCTTGCCGCTCCAGGCGCTTTTACCGTAAGGGCGCGAACCCACGTCAATCGCGTTCTTCAACGGCGCCGGCACTGAGCGGTTGTATTCGGGGGTCACGAACAGCACCGCGTCGGATGAACTCACCTGCTGACGGAAAGTGCTGTAGGCTGCCGGCGGTGAAGCACCATCGATGTCCTCGTTGTAGAGCGGCAGATCGCCGATTTCCACGATGTTCAACTTCAGATTGGCAGGGGCCAGTTCGGCCAACGCCAACGCGACTTTGCGGTTGATGGAGTCTTTTCTCAAGCTGCCAACCAGGACGGCAATCGTGTAGACCTTGCTCATTGAGGTTTCCCGACGTCTGACTAAAGGAGCTTGTAGTTATAGAGTCTTCGCCGCGCGTTAACCAGCAGGTTTTGCAGTGTTTCTAGAGGTTTGTATGGCGCCACACAGCGTAGGAAGCTTCTGAGAAAGCCTACGAATAGTATTTTTTTCTTATAGGTAAACTACCCCGCTCCCTGACGGTCTACACAACCGTAAATCGAGTGTTTATCTCCAGAGGTTCTAAACAGATGGCAGCAGTACTTGTCGGACAGTTCCATGCCAGAGATGCAGAAGGACGCGTGTATTCGGTGCATGAGTTCCAGGAATCCAACCCGGCCCAAGGCGACCTGGCTGGCTCGGCGCCTACCACCACCTACAAGCTGGCCATTGGCGATCGTGTAGAAAAACTGGAAGGCGACGAATTCAAACTGATTCAATCGGGGACGATTCTGGTCCGCGAGTCGCAAACCACCCTCGCTTCTTAAGATCGCGCCGTTTCTGCCTGCTCAGTCCTGGCCATTGATGGCATTGACTGGGCTGGGCGATCACGGTCGGCGGATCTCCGTCACTTCGGCATCAGCTTCACCCTCGACCTGTTTGAGCGTGACCATCAATTGCCCTCGCTCCCCTTCGACCGCATACAGTGAACGCGTGTAACCCGGCGCGCCATAAGCCGGATACGCCTGCACCTGACGCACCAGGGCAATGCCCAGCACCGCCCCCACCTGCTCGCTCACCTGCTCCTGGGAACGGATAAAGGTTTCCAGCGCCAGACTCTCCGGCAAGGGTTCGTCGTGATTACTCAAGAGATAAGCAGCCGTGCACCCCACGGTCAGAAGCACCAGGAGTTGCTTGGCCGTTACCCCAAAAAAGCGCGAGGGGATTGGCATGTGAGACCCGACCTGTTTTTGTTGTAAGTGCCGTTGGCGGCTTTGGTCATCGATTTTCGGACGCGCCATTCTAGTGGGGTCATGGCCGAAAGCCATAGGTGTGAGCGACCCGCGCAGTCTTTTTTGCGCATCGAGGCCCGCGCCATTGAAACCCCACGGCGCTGCACATAGACTCCGGCGATGCGTTTACGTCATATCGAAGTGATTCAGGCCATTTTGCAGACCGGACACCTCGGCACGGCCGCCGAGTGGTTGCAACTCCCCGTGGGCGATGTGGACGCAACGCTCAAGGATGCCGAGCATCAACTGGGCTTCATGTTGTTTGCCAGCGTGCGCGGGCGCCTACAGGCCACGCGCGAAACCCTGGAGTTGCAAGCCGACATCGCCTTGCTCTACGAAGCCCTGGAGCCGGTGCAACGCCTGGCCAGCCGCCTCAAACTCCATCACGCACCCACCCTGCGCGCCCTGTGCACTCCGCCCCTGGCCAATCAACTACTGCCGCAAAGCATTGCCGCATTGCGCCGGCGTTTTCAGGACACGCCGTGCAATCTGTCCAGCCAGCCGACGCGGGAGATCGTCAAAAGCCTGTTGCTGCGCGAGGCCGAAGTCGGCCTGAGCCTGCACGACCCCGAGCACCCGCAGATCCAATGCAGCGTGCTGGCCCAAGGCAAGCTGCAACTGCTCGCGCCCCATGGCTGGCTCAAGCCCAAGCAGAAATACATCGCACTGCAGGAACTGGCCGGCCAGTCAATGATTGGCCTTGAAGGGCAAGACCCGCTCAGTCGTCTGCTGGACGCCAAGCTGCAAGCCCTGCGCCCGTTGCCCGTGGTGCAGACGCGGGTCCAGACCTATCAGATGATGCGCAGCATGGTAGAGGCGGGTGAAGGCTTGGCGATCGTCGACCCCTTCACCGCATACGGCGCCCGGGAGGCCGGGTTGGACGCGTGCCCGGTGTCGCCGCCGATCATGGTCAGTCTGTATGCGTTGACACTCAAGGACGCCACGCCCTCCCCGGCCTTGAATGCGTTGCTGGAGATCGTCACGCACAAGGCCCAAGCCCTGCTGGGCTGACTAAGCCTTGTCGACTTCGCTTTTGAACAGCCGATACCAGAAAATCGCCACTTCGCGGGTCTGCGGGTCGATGCCGCGATAGCGCAGGTGGTCGATCCCGCCCATCACATAGCCGCAGCGCTCATACAGGCGGCACGCGCCGAGGTTGTTGTTCTGGGTTTCCAGCACCATGCCCGGCAGGCTTTTCTTGCGGCTCCAGAACTGCGCCACATCCAGGAGCGCCTTGGCCACCCCGTGCCGGCGTGCTTGCAGCGCCACCGCCAGCTCGTCGACATGGGCAAAGCCGTTCCAATTGGTGCTGACGACGATGTGCCCCACCGGCTCGTCATCCAGGTAGGCCATAAAGATGGCGCTGTCGGGGGCGTCGCGGAAACTGGCGAACTCCTCCGGGTCGATGCCATAGCACTTGCGGTACGGCAGGATGCGCTCCACCGGCCATTGATCGACCCGCTTACCCATCTGCGGCACGCCATAGCCACTGACTTCGAAGCTGAAATCATTGCCCCAGACATAAGCGTCAAAGCCTGCATCGGCGACCCGCACACTGAGCCCTGGATACTTCGGGTTCGTTACAGCTTGCATAGACATCCTTAACCTTTGATGCAATCGACGGTGTAACAACGACCACTGCCGCCGTCTTCGTGTTGTAACCCGTGAACATCCGCGACAAACCCAGGGAAACTGCTATCGAACGTGCGGGCAAATGCCAGGTAGTCGATGATCGACCGGGTGGACTCGGTAAAGCGTTCGCCCGGCATGATCAATGGGATGCCCGGCGGGTACGGCACCAGCATCACCGCTGCGACGCGCCCTGGCAAGGCATCGATGGAAACGGCCTCGACTTCGCCCCGGACCAACTGGTCGTAGGCGTCGGCTGGTTTCATGGCGATCTCCGGCAACACCGTGTACATGCGCTTGAGATGCTTGGCCGTGGCGTTGCTGCGGTAGCAACTGTGCAATTGGTTGCAGAGGTCGCGCAACCCCAGCCCCTGATAACGCACCGGCCCCTGGGCAAATACCGAAGGCAGGCAACTGGCCAGGCTGACATTGGCGTCGTAGTTGCGTTTGAACTCCAGCAACTCGGTGAGCAAGGTACTCCATTTGCCTTTGGTGATGCCCATGGAAAACAGCACGAGGAAGGAATACAGCCCAGTCTTTTCCACTACCAGCCCACGCTCCCAGAGGAACTTGCTGACCACTGCGGCGGGAATCCCGCAATCGCTCAACGCACCGCCGGCCGTGAGACCGGGCATAACCAGGGTGACTTTGATCGGATCGAGCAATACGTAGTCTTCGGCCACGTCGCCGAAGCCATGCCAGTCATCTTCTGGATGCAACAGCCAATCCGCCGTGGCAACACGGTCGATGCCGGCCACCGAGGGCGGTTGCCAGATGGAAAACCACCAATCCTCGGCCGGCAGATGCTGACGCAGATTGGCCAGGGCCCGGCGGAAACTCAGGGCCTCATCGAACATTTCCTGCAACAGCGAGCGGCCGGCCGGGCCTTCCATCATGGCCGAGGCGACATCCAGCGAGGCGATGATGCTGTATTGCGGCGAGGTGGAGATATGCATCATGAACGCTTCGTTGAATCGATCGCGGTCCAGCTGGCGCGCACCGCCGTCCTGTACATGGATCATCGACGCCTGGCTGAAGGCCGCCAGCAACTTGTGGGTGGAATGGGTGGTGAACACCAGCGGGCTGTCTACGGTGCGCGAGGTGCCCATGCCGTAACGTCCGGCGAAGAACTCGTGAAACGCCGCATAGGCGTACCAGGCTTCATCGAAATGCAGCACCTCGACGCTGCTGCCCAGTTGCTGCTTGATCAGTTCGGCGTTGTAACACAGGCCGTCGTAAGTGGAATTGGTCACCACCGCCAACTTCACCTTGGGTGGCCGACCTCGGGTCAACGGGCTGGCATCGATCTTGGCGCGGATCGACTCGGGGCTGAACTCGCTGAGCGGGATGGGGCCGATGATCCCCAGCTCATTGCGCTCCGGGCACAGGTACAGGGGAATGGCGCCGGTCATGATGATCGAATGCAGTACCGATTTATGGCAATTGCGATCCACCAGCACCAGATCATCGCGACCGACCATGGAATGCCAGACGATCTTGTTGGCGGTGGAGGTGCCGTTGATCACGAAAAAGGTATGGTCGGCGCCGAAATTGCGCGCAGCACGGGCCTCGGCTTCGGCCAGAGGGCCGGTGTGGTCCAGCAACGACCCGAGTTCGGGCACCGAGACCGACAAGTCCGAGCGCAGGGTGTTTTCCCCGAAAAATTGATGGAACGCCTGCCCCACCGGGCTTTTGCGATAGGCCACGCCGCCGCCATGGCCGGGGGTGTGCCAGGAATAATTGGAGTCGGCGGTGTGCTGCACCAGCGCCTTGAAAAACGGCGGCAACAAGCCATCCAGGTAGGTGCGCGCCGCACGGGCCACTTGCCGGGCCAGGAACGGCACGGTGTCTTCGAACAGATAGAGAATGCCACGCAATTGGTTGAGTTCGCTCATGGCATCGGCCGGGGCGTTCTCCAGAGTGACCTGCTCACCCAAGGCGAAGATCGGCAAGTTCGGCGCACGCAACCTGGCCAGACGGATCAGCTCCACCATGTTTTGCAGCAGATGGGTGTTTTCACCGGCACCTTCGGCGGCGATCAGCATGCACGCCAGCCCGTGATGGGTAGACGCCACCAGCCGACCTTCGGCGTAGTCCACGGCGGAGAAGATACTGAAGCCCTCTTGTTCCAACTCCTGGGCAATCCCCCTTACCCGGTCACCGGCAACGGTGTCGGCCTTGATGTCGCGATGCACGATAAGGACGGGGAATTTCAGGTCTTTGTACATGAGAGCTTGTAGTCCTGAGGGCTATGCACTCAAGGGTAGAAGCTGGGAGCGGATGTGGCGAATGAAGATTTTGACGGCCAGCGATGGAAGGGAGCGAGGCCCCCTTGCGCATTACTGTTGGGTCAGTTGGGTCCACAACGCCGGCGCCCCGGCCGACTTGGCAATGGCTTCCAGGCGTGCCGCGTGCTCTGCCAGGTCCTGCTCGCTGGCGCGAATGATGGTAGTGGGCTTGCGGTCGGCTGGCAGGCGGCGAATCTCCGAAGGGCGATTGCCTGAACCTTCGGCCGAGCCGGCGCCATCGGACGCGTTACCGGCCAGGGACAGGCTGGTCTGCCCGCCGGTCATGGTCAGGTAAACGTCGGCGAGGATTTCCGAGTCGAGCAAGGCGCCGTGGAGTTCACGGCCGGAGTTGTCGACGCCATAGCGTTTGCACAGGGCATCCAGGCTGTTGCGCTGCCCCGGATGCCGTTCACGGGCCATCATCAGGGTGTCGAGGATCGAACAGTGCTGGGAGATGTCAGCGCGGTCGGTCTGCCCCATCAGGGCGAACTCGTTATTGATGAAGCCTACGTCGAACGCCGCGTTATGGATGATCAACTGGGCGCCGTTGATGAATTCGAAAAATTCATCGGCCACTTCGGCAAAACGCGGTTTGCCTTTGAGGAATTCGTCGGTGATGCCGTGAACGGCAATCGCGCCTTCGTCGCTGTCGCGATCCGGTTGCAGGTAGACGTGAAAATGACGACCGGTAAGGCGGCGCCCCATCAGTTCGACGCAGCCGATTTCAATGATCCGGTGGCCGTCGGTCACCGGCATGCCGGTGGTTTCGGTATCGAGTACAACAGATCGAATGGCCATCAGGGTTCAGCTCTCAACGGTGTGGGGTGGTTCAAAGCGCGCGATATTAACATGTCGACCGGCATCAGCCCTGCTTGTAGCCACGCACTTCATCGACACCCCGGTTGGCCAGTTGGTCGGCGCGTTCGTTACCAGGATGGCCGATGTGCCCGCGCACCCATTTCCAGGTGATGTCATGGCGATTGCATTGCTCATCGAGCAATTGCCACAAGTCAGCATTTTTTACTGGCTCCTTAGCGGCGGTTTTCCAACCGCGCTTCTTCCAGTTGACCATCCACTCGTTGATGCCCTTCATCACGTACTGCGAGTCGGTCACCAGCAACACGTTGCAGCGACGCTTGAGTTCTTCGAGGCCACGAATGGCGCCCATCAGTTCCATGCGGTTGTTGGTGGTGTTGGCTTCGCCGCCCCACAATTCCTTCTCGACACCCTTGCAAACCAGTAAGGCGCCCCAGCCGCCTGGGCCGGGATTGCCTTTGCAGGCGCCATCGGTGAAGAGTTCTACGCTATCGGTCATCGGTTGCTCGGTCTGAAATCAAAAGAAATTTTACGATTGGCTTTGCTTGCGGTTGACCTTGGCCATCGGCATTGGCACCAGCTTGCCTAGGGGTTCGCGTCGCGCCTGGCGTACCGGTCGCAACCCGACCGCGATCTTGCGCGCCACCAATAAATAGAAGCCGCCGCCCGACAACTGCCAGGCACCCGCCCTGCGCTCCCAGCCCGCCAGGCGAGCCTGCCACTTGGCCGAGGCAAGCGGCGGACGATAGCACCCGAAGCGGCGTTTCTCCAGCGCGAAGCCCAGCAGGTTGAGCCAGTCCCCCACCCGCGAGGGGGAGATGCAGCGCGCCTGGCGCAGGGCATCGTGAGCGAACACATGGCGCAGGCCCCAACTGCTCCAGGGGTTGATGCCGACAATCAGCAGATGCCCGCCAGGGCGGACGCTGCTCGCCGCTTCGCGCAGCAAGCCATGGGGTGACAGGCAGAAATCCAGGCCATGCTGCAACACCACCACATCGGCGGCGTGCTCGCTCAACGGCCAGGCTTGTTCCTCGCAGACAATTTCCACGCCCGGCAATGGCGCGCCAAGACGCACATTGCGCTGCACCTGCGGCGCGGCGGGCGGTGTTTGGGCCGAGGGGCCGTAATGCACCAGATAACCACCGAAAAACCGGCCCAACTCGTCTTCGAGCATGCGCCGCTCTTCATCCAGCAAAAATTGCCCGACCGGTCCGGACAACCATTCACGGGCCGCGCTGATCAGAGCCAGCCACTCAGGATCGGCCTGGGCGAACGCTTTATCAGTCATTGCATTCTCCAACTTGCCTAGACGTTCTAAGATGCACCAATGTGTTCAGCTTGGCGAATCGAAGAATGATACAGATCAGTGCCCTGCCCGCCTTCACCGATAACTACATCTGGTTGTTACAAGACCCCGGCACCCAGCGCTGCGCGGTGGTCGACCCCGGCGATGCCGCGCCGGTACTGGCTTGGTTGCAGCAGCATCCAGGTTGGTCCCTCACCGATATCCTCATCACTCACCACCACCACGACCATGTCGGCGGTGTCGAGCGTTTGAAAAGTGCAACAGAGGCCACCGTCTACGGCCCGGCAGATGAAAACATCCCGGCGCGGGATGTGGCTTTGCGCGACAACGACCGCGTCAGCGTGCTGGGCTGGGATTTCGACGTATATACCGTACCCGGCCATACCCTCGGCCATATCGCCTACTACCATGAGGGCGTGCTGTTCTGTGGCGATACCCTGTTTGCCGCCGGTTGCGGGCGTCTGTTCGAAGGCACCCCCGAGCAAATGCACGCCTCGCTACAACGCCTGGCCGCCTTGCCCGACGACACGCAGGTGTATTGCACTCATGAGTACACCCAGAGCAACCTCAAGTTTGCCGCGGCGGTGGAGCCGGACAACACCGACATTGCCGAACGAGTGGAGCATGTGCGCCAGCTACGGTCTCGCAATGAAATGACGCTGCCGTCCAATCTGGCCCTGGAAAAGCGTACAAACCCCTTTTTGCGCACCGCTGAAACATCCGTTAAACAAAAAGCGGACGAACGGAACGGACGCGACAACCGCTCTGGGGCCGAGGTGTTTGCCAGCTTGAGGGCATGGAAAGATAAGTTCTAAGTCGATGCAATCTGATACGCAATTTCTGAATGGTTGACCGGAACCTAAGTGCTTTCTAGAATCGCCCGACATTTTTGCCCGGAACTTACTTCCAGCCAATGTCGTCATCTATTCGTAAATCCAACCATTCAGACGCATTGACCCGCCTGGCTCAAGCTGTGGCGGTGGCCGTGTCCGCCACACTGGCGGGCTGCCAATCGACGAATTTCGCCGCACAATCCACCGTGCAACCCAAACCCAATCTTGCCGCCAAAATCAAACAGAAACCTATCTGGCTCTCCGAGAAGCCCAGCCCTGAAGTACCCCAGGACGTCTGGGAGCGCATGCGCCGAGGCTTCCAATTGCAGGAGGGTGTAGGCGTCAACCCGCGCATCGAGCAACAGCGTCTGTGGTTCGCGAGCAACCCTTCCTTTCTCGAAAACGCCGGTGAGCGCGGCAGCCTCTACATTCATTACATTGTCGAACGTCTTGAAGAACGCAACATGCCCCTGGAGCTGGCACTGCTGCCAGTGATCGAAAGTGCCTACAACCCAATGGCCTATTCGCGCAGTGACGCGGTCGGCCTGTGGCAGTTCATCCCCTCCACCGGGCGCTACTTCAACCTGCGCCAAACCCGCGCCTACGACGGCCGTCGCGACATCACCGCCTCCACCACCGCCGCCTTGGACTACCTGACCCGTCTGCACGACATGTTCAACGGCGATTGGCTGCTGGCCCTTGCCGCGTATAACGCCGGCGAAGGCACCGTCAGCCGCGCCATCGAACGCAACGAAAAGCTCGGCCTGCCAACCGATTACTGGAACCTGCCGCTGCCCCAGGAAACCAAGGACTACGTGCCCAAGTTCCTGGCGCTGTCCCAAGTGGTGCTGGCGCCCGAAGCCTACGGCGTCAACCTGAACCCGATTGCCAACACGCCGTACTTCGAAGTGGTGGAAGTCAAGCAAAGCATGGACCTGTCCCGGGTCGCCGCGCTGGCTGAAATCGACGAAGACGAGCTGTTCCAGCTCAACCCGGCGTTGAAACAACGAACCACCCTGGACGGGCCGCAGCATTTGCTGGTGCCCAGTTCCAAGGCGCAACTGCTCACCAGCACCCTGTCGACGATGAAGCCTGAAGAATTGCTGGCGATGCGTCCGAAAAAACAGGTATTCGACGAAGTCGAGACCGCGCGGGTGGCCGGCCGCACCCGCACCTATAAAGTGCGCAGTGGCGATAACCTGACGCTGATCGCCAAAGCCAATAAAGTCGATGTGCACGACCTGCAGCGCTGGAACCAGCTCAACGGCCAGGCCCTAAAAGTCGGCCAGACCCTGGTGATGCAGGACACCCGCAAGGTGGTGGCCAAGGCCGACAGCAAGAAACCGGTGCAGTACAAGGTCAAGAAAGGTGATTCGCTGTACATCGTCGCCAAGCGCTTCAACGTCGAGATGCAGCATCTCAAGCGCTGGAACCCGCGCACCGGCCAGGCACTGAAGCCAGGGCAAATGCTGGTGGTGTCTGGGCCGCGCTAACGCCTGAAGAACGCCGCAGAAACCATGTGGGAGGGGGCTTGCCCCCGATATTAGTGTGTCAGCCAGTGAATCTGGTGACTGGCACACTGTCATCGGGGGCAAGCCCCCTCCCACATTGCTCTCCAGTGTTTGCGACTGCCTTTTTCCAACCGGAACAAGCTGTTACTGTACCGACCATAAAGCCCAAGCCGCCTGGATCGGATCTCTGACTTGAAGCGTCCCCTCCTTCTACTAATAAGTCTGGCCTTGAGCTTCGCTGCGAACGCGACGATTACCGAAAGCCACGGTTATGCGCAGTTCGGCACGCTCAAGTACCCGGCCAAATTCACCCACTTCGACTGGGTAAACCCTGCGGCGCCTAAAGGCGGCACTTTGCGGGTGATGGGGTTTGGCACCTTCGATACTCTCAACCCCTATACTTTCAAGGGCTCAAGCCCGGTTTCCACGCCCAACTTCTCGCAATACGGCATCAATGAGCTGAACGAGCCGCTGATGGTCGGCACTGGCGAATATGCGCCGTCCGGCGATGAACCCACATCCAGCTACGGCCTGATTGCGCAGTCGGTGGAATACAGCGATGACCGCAGTTGGGTGGTGTTCAATCTGCGTCCGCAAGCGCGCTTCCATGACGGCAAGCCGATCACCGCCGACGATGTGGCGTTTTCCTATCGCACCCTGCTGACCGAAGGCCACCCGCAATACCGCACCAATCTGCAGGAAGTGGCGCGTGTGGATGTGCTCAACCCCCATCGAATCCGCTTTGTGTTCAAGCGCGCCGGCAACCCGTTGCTGATCCTGCGCCTGGGGGAGTTACCGGTGCTGCCCCAGCACTATTGGAAAAATCGCGATTTCAAGGCCACCACCTTCGAGCCGCCGCTGGGCAGTGGCCCGTACCGTATCAGCAAGGTCACGCCGGGCCGGCAACTGGTGTTCGAACGGGTCAAGGACTACTGGGGCAAGGATCTGCCGGTCAACCGGGGGTTCTACAACTACGACAAGGTCGACGTAGAGTTCTACCGCGACAGCGACGTGGCCTTCGAAGCCTTCAAGGCCGGCGAGTTCGACATTTATATCGAACACCAGGCCAAAAACTGGGCCAATGGATACAACTTCCCGGCAGTCAACCGTGGTGAGGTGATCAAGGCACAGATTGCCCACCAGATCCCGACCCAGAGCCAAGGCCTGTTCATGAACACGCGGCGCCCGACCTTCAGCCAGATCAAAGTGCGCGAAGCCCTGGGCCTGATGTTCGACTTCGAGTGGACCAACCGCACGCTGTTCAGCAACGCCTATAAACGCACCTTGAGTTACTACCCTAACAGCGAGTTCGCCGCGACCGGCCTGCCGGTCGGGCATGAATGGCTGATGCTGTCGCCCTATCGCGATCAACTGCCGCCTAACCTGTTCACCCAAGCCTTCAGCCTGCCCCAAACCGACGGACGCGGTATCCCGCGCGAGACCTTGCGCCATGCCCTGGCCCTGCTCGGTGAAGCTGGGTGGACATTGTCGGGGCAGCGTCTGCTGAACAAGGACGGGCAGCCGCTACGCTTCGAGATCCTGCTGGTCAACCCGAACCTGGAGCGGATTCTGCAGCCCTACGTCGAGAACCTGATCAGCATCGGCGTCGATGCGCGCCTGCGTACCGTCGACCGTGCGCAATACAAGCAACGCCTGGATCAGTTTGACTTCGACATGATCCTGATCACCCTCAACCAGACCCTCAGCCCGGGCCTGGAGCAATGGCAGTACTTCCACTCCAGCCAAGCCGCGATCAAGGGCAGCAAGAACTACGCGGGCATCGCCAACCCGGTGGTCGACCATCTGCTGGAACAGCTGCTGGCGGCCCAGACCCGCGAAGAACAACTGGCCGCGGGGCGCGCCCTGGACCGGGTGCTGCTGTGGCAGCACTACAGCATTCCCAACTGGTACCTCAACTATCATCGCCTGGCCTACCGCAACCGGTTCGCCTTTGTCACCACGCCGCCCTATAGCCTGGGTCTGAGCGCGTGGTGGCTGAAAGCTTCGGAGAAAGCCCAATGATGTATTTGCGTACTGCACTCGTCAGCCTGTTGCTGTGCACCGCGGCCCACGCCGCGCCACAACATGCGTTGACGCTGTATAACGAACCGCCGAAATACCCCCACGATTTCAAACACTTCGATTACGTGAACCCGGATGCGCCCAAGGGCGGCACTTTCCGCGAATCGAGCATGGGCGGCTTCGACAGTCTCAACCCGTACATCAGCAAGGGCGTGCCCGCCGACAATATCAGCCTGATCTACGACACCCTGGCCATGCAAAGCCTGGACGAACCGATCACCGAGTACGGCCTGGTGGCCGGCAAGATCGAAAAAGCCCCGGACAACAGCTGGGTACGCTTCTACCTGCGCCCCGAAGCGCGCTTCCATGATGGCCACCCTATCCGTGCCGAAGACGTGGTGTTTACCTTCCAGACCCTGATCAAGGACGGCGCACCGATCTACCGCACCTACTACGCCGATGTCGACGACGTGGTGGCCGAAGACCCGCTGCGGGTGCTGTTCAAGTTCAAACGGACCAATAACCGCGAATTACCGCTGATCCTCGGCCAACTACCGGTATTGCCCAAGCACTGGTGGGCTACTCGCGACTTTTCCCGGGGCAACCTGGAAATACCCCTGGGCAGCGGACCGTACAAGGTCGCCGAGGTCAAGGCCGGACGCATGATTCGCTACGAGCGGGTCAAGGACTATTGGGCCAAGGACCTGCCGGTGGCCAAGGGCTTTTACAACTTCGATTACCGTGTCACCGACTATTACCGCGACAACACGGTGGCACTGGAAGCGCTGAAGGCCGGGCAGTTCGACTATTGGCAAGAGATGAGTGCCAAGAACTGGGCCAACGCTTACAACATTCCGGCGGTCACCCAGGGCCGGCTGATCAAGGAAGAGATCCCCAACGGCAACCCAACCGGCATGCAGGGCTTTGTGTTCAATACGCGCAGACCGATGTTCCAAGATGTGCGGGTGCGCAAGGCCATCAGCCTGCTGCTGGATTTTGAATGGAGCAACAAACAGCTGTTCAACGGCGCCTACACCCGCACCCGTAGTTATTTTGAAAACTCGGAAATGGCCGCCACCGGCCTGCCGGGCCCGGATGAACTGGCCATCCTTGAGCCGTTGCGGGACAAAATCCCTCCCGAAGTCTTTACCCAAGCCTTCGAACCGGCCAAGACCGACGGCAGCGGCATGATCCGCGCACAGCAACGCGAGGCCTATCAGCTATTGCAAGAGGCCGGTTGGCGCATCGTCGACGACAAGATGGTCGACGCCCAAGGCAAACCGGTGACCATTGAGTTCCTGCTGGCCCAGACCGAGTTCGAGCGCGTGCTGTTGCCATTCAAACGCAACCTGGCGGACCTCGGTATCGACCTGGTGATTCGTCGCGTCGATGTGTCGCAATACATCAACCGCCTGCGCTCGCGAGACTTCGACATGTTGGTGGGCAGCTTCCCGCAATCGACCTCGCCGGGGAACGAACAACGCGAGTTCTGGAAGTCATCCAGCGCGGACAAGCCTGGCAGCCGTAACTACATGGGCCTCAAGGACCCGGCCATCGACCAACTGGTGGAAGCGTTGATCGACGCCGATTCGCGCAAAAGCCTGGTGGCCCATGCCAAGGCCCTGGATCGGGTGCTGCAGTTCGGTTACTACGTGATCCCCAACTGGCACATCAAAACCTTCCGCGTGGCGTACTGGGACCACCTCGGCCATCCAAAAACACCGCCGCGCTACGACGTCGGCACCGCCACCTGGTGGGCCAAACCCGAGGTCCAACCGGTAACCCTCGACAACACCACCCCCAGCGCCGACTCGGCAAGCGGAGGCGATTGAATGCTGGCCTATATTGTTCGCCGCCTGTTGCTGATTATCCCGACGCTGTTCGGAATTCTGCTGATCAACTTCGTCATCATCCAGGCGGCTCCCGGTGGCCCGGTGGAGCAGATGATCGCCAAGCTCGAAGGCTTCGAAGGCGCCACCAGCCGAATTGCCGGCGGCGGTGCCGAAGTCTCCGTGGCCGGCTCCAGCTACCGCGGCGCCCAGGGCCTGGACCCGGCGCTGGTCAAGGAAATCGAGAAGATGTACGGCTTCGACAAATCGGCGCCGGAACGCTTGTGGATCATGGTCAAGAACTACGCGCGCCTGGATTTCGGCGACAGCTTTTTCCGCGACGCCAAGGTCATCGACCTGATCAAGGAAAAACTGCCGGTGTCCATCTCCCTCGGTTTATGGAGCACGCTGATCATGTACCTGGTGTCGATCCCGCTGGGGATCGCCAAAGCCACGCGGCACGGCAGCCATTTCGATGTGTGGACCAGCTCGGCGATCATCGTCGGCTACGCGATCCCGGCGTTTCTGTTTGCGATCCTGCTGATCGTGGTGTTCGCCGGCGGCAGCTATTTCGACTGGTTCCCGTTGCGCGGGCTGACGTCCAACAACTTCGACGAGCTGAGCTGGGGCGGCAAGATCCTCGATTATTTCTGGCACCTGGCGTTGCCGATCACGGCGCTGGTGATCGGCAACTTCGCCACCATGACCCTGCTCACCAAAAACAGCTTCCTCGACGAGATCAACAAGCAGTATGTGATCACCGCCAAAGCCAAGGGGCTGACCAATCACCGCGTGCTCTACGGCCACGTATTCCGCAACGCGATGCTGCTGGTGATCGCTGGGTTCCCCTCGGCGTTTATCGGGATTTTCTTCACCGGCTCGTTGCTGGTGGAAGTGATTTTCTCCCTCGATGGCCTGGGCCTGATGAGCTTCGAAGCCGCCATCAACCGCGATTATCCGGTGGTGTTCGGCACGCTGTTTATCTTCACCCTGCTGGGGTTGATCGTGAAGCTGATCGGCGACCTCACCTATACCCTGGTCGATCCGCGTATCGACTTTGCCAGCCGGGAGCATTGAGATGAACCTGTCCCCCCTCAATCGCCGTCGGTTCGAACGCTTCAAGGCCAACAAGCGTGGCTGGTGGTCGCTGTGGCTGTTCTTGATTCTATTTGTGCTCAGCCTGGGCGCCGAGCTGATCGCCAACGACAAGCCCTTGGCCGTGCATTACGACGGCGGCTGGTATTTCCCTGCGCTCAAGCGTTACCCGGAGACCACGTTCGGCGGCGAGTTCCCTCTGGAGGCCAACTACAAGAGCCCGTATATCCAGGAACTGCTCAAGGCCAAGGACGCCTGGACGTTGTGGGCGCCGATTCCGTTCAGCTACCAGAGCATCAATTACGACCTCAAGGTGCCGGCGCCGGCTCCGCCCTCAAGCGTCAACCTGCTGGGCACTGACGACCAGGGGCGCGATGTGCTGGCGCGGGTGATCTACGGCTTTCGCGTGTCGGTGCTGTTCGCGCTGACGCTGACCGTGCTCAGTTCGATCATCGGCGTGATCGCTGGCGCGTTGCAGGGCTTCTACGGCGGCTGGGTCGATCTGGCCGGGCAACGCTTTCTGGAGATCTGGTCGGGGTTGCCGGTGCTGTACCTGCTGATCATTCTCGCCAGTTTCGTGCAGCCTAACTTCTGGTGGCTGCTGGGGATCATGCTGCTGTTTTCGTGGATGAGCCTGGTGGATGTGGTGCGCGCCGAGTTCCTGCGCGGGCGCAACCTGGAATACGTGCGTGCGGCGCGGGCCTTGGGTATGCAGAACGGCGCAATCATGTTCCGCCACATCCTGCCCAATGCCATGGTTTCGACCATGACCTTTATGCCGTTCATTCTCACCGGCGCCATCGGCACCCTTACCGCCCTGGACTTCCTCGGCTTTGGCCTGCCCGCCGGCTCGCCGTCCCTGGGCGAACTGGTGGCCCAGGGCAAATCCAACCTGCAAGCGCCGTGGCTGGGCATGAGTGCCTTTGCCGTGCTGGCGATCATGTTGAGTTTGCTGGTGTTTATCGGCGAGTCCGCTCGCGATGCCTTCGACCCGAGGAAATGAGATGAATCAGGACAATCTGATCGAAATCCGCGACCTCAGCGTCGAGTTTGTGACCGGCGAGCATCATCACCGGGTGGTGAGCAACGTCAGCTTCGATATCAAACGCGGCGAAACCCTCGCGCTGGTGGGCGAAAGCGGTTCCGGCAAATCGGTGACCGCCCACTCGATCCTGCGCCTGCTGCCCTACCCGCTGGCGCGGCATCCGTCCGGCACCATCCAGTACGCGGGGCAGGACCTGTTGACCCTCAAGGAAAAGCCCCTGCGGCACATTCGCGGTAACCGCATCGCGATGATTTTCCAAGAGCCGATGACCTCGCTGAACCCACTGCACAGCATCGAAAAGCAGATCAACGAAGTCCTTGGCCTGCACAAGGGCCTCACCGGCAAGGTCGCCACTCAGCGCACCCTGGAGCTGCTGGAGCTGGTGGGCATCCCTGAACCGCACAAGCGCCTCAAGGCCCTGCCCCATGAATTGTCCGGCGGCCAGCGGCAGCGCGTGATGATCGCCATGGCCCTGGCCAACGAGCCGGAACTGCTGATCGCCGACGAGCCCACCACCGCTCTGGACGTCACCGTGCAGTTGAAAATCCTCGAACTGCTCAAGGAACTCCAGGCGCGCCTGGGCATGGCCTTGCTGCTGATCAGCCACGACCTGAACCTGGTGCGACGCATCGCTCATCGCGTGTGCGTGATGCAGCAAGGTTGCATCGTTGAGCAGGCCGATTGCCAGACGCTGTTCCAGGCCCCGCAGCACCCCTATACCCAGGAACTGCTGGCCGCCGAGCCCAGCGGCGGGCCGGCGACCAATGCCGTCGGGCCGCCGTTGCTGGTGGTGGATGACCTCAAAGTGTGGTTCCCCATCAAGAAGGGCTTTTTGCGCAGCACCGTCGATTACGTCAAAGCGGTGGACGGCATCCACTTCAGCCTGCCCCAGGGCCAAACCCTGGGCATCGTCGGCGAAAGCGGCTCGGGCAAATCCACCCTGGGCCTGGCGATTCTGCGCTTGATCGGCAGCCGCGGCGGCATTCGTTTCGAAGGCCAGCAAATGGACGCCCTCAACCAGCAGCAGGTGCGCCCGCTGCGCCGGGAAATGCAGGTAGTGTTCCAGGACCCGTTCGGCAGCCTGAGCCCACGCATGTGCGTCAGCGAGATCGTCGGCGAAGGATTGCGCATCCATAAGATGGGCACCCCGGCCGAGCAGGAAGCGGCGATTATCGCGGCGCTCAAGGAAGTCGGCCTGGACCCCGACTCGCGCCATCGCTACCCCCACGAATTCTCCGGTGGTCAGCGCCAGCGCATCGCCATTGCCCGCGCGTTGGTGCTCAAGCCGCGCTTGATCCTGCTCGACGAGCCCACCTCGGCCCTCGACCGCACGGTGCAGCGCCAAGTGGTGGAGCTGCTGCGCAACCTGCAAGCCAAGTACAACCTCACCTACCTGTTCATCAGCCACGACTTGGCGGTAGTCAAGGCGCTGAGTCACCAATTGATGGTGATCAAGCAGGGCCAAGTGGTGGAGCAAGGTGATGCGCAGGCGATCTTTGCCGATCCACAACATGCCTATACCCAGCAATTGCTCAAAGCCGCGTTTCTGGCGGCGCCCGACGACTGCCCGACGCATAGCGCTCCCTGACTGCCCTGGCGGAACCACACCACAACCGGTGCGGAAAGCCCTGCTACTGAAGCGACCGCCAACGGAGGGATGATCCGGGTTTAGCCACCCGGAGCCCTCTTCATGGACGATTTCCCCAGCCTGGCCCTGAGCGGGGCCGACCCGCACGATGGCATTGCGATGTCAGTCACCGTCGGTCCCTCCAGCGCCACGCCGCTTGAGCCCCACACACACCCCAGCGGCGACGCCGCCTTGATCGCGCGGTTGATCAGCCTGCTCTCCGGCACGACAGACGCAGCCTTGCCCGCCGCAACCACGCCGGTACCCATCCCCGAACCATCCCTGCTGGGTCAGTGGAGCGCGGCGTTCAGCAAGGCCGTCAACAGCAAGGACTTTATCGCCTGGGCCACTACAGAAGGCATGGTGCTGAGCACGCTGCGGGTACATGACAGCAACCTTCACGTCACCGCACACGGCGTGCCCAAGGTGTTTACCCTGGCAGGCACGTCCAAATGGTGGACGTTGGCCAAACCCATCATTTTCATCAGCCAACTGCTCGACCCGCTCGCGCTGGGCATGCCATACATCGGCACCAAATCGAATGACGGCATCACCACACTGACGCTGAACCTCGTACTGGCGTTCCATGGCTACCCTATGCCAACCAATCGCCTCGCGGCACTGGCGATCATTGAGGAATTGCGTGCGCTGCAAGCCTTCCCGGCGTTTGACGATAACGGCCGCAGCAAATCGATCATCCACGCGGAACTGACGCAACAGCGGCTCGATTTTCAGCGATTGGCCACTGCCCTGGAGCAATGTGACGGAACACCTTCCGAGCTCAGCCACACCCGCGTCGACCTGACCTCCCACTCGACGCTGGCCAAAAGCGTCAAGGAAGCCGCGCTGCTGTTGTACTTGATCCTGGATGAGCACCACCTCGTCGATGCCCAGGCCCACTATGATTTCGCGCGCCAGTTGATCTGTGTGACCGAGCGCGATACGGCCCAGGAACAACGCACGCTGCTGCCCTCACCGACGCCACATTGGGAACGGTTGGTGCTGCTGGGTTCGCAACTGGGGGTGCGCATCTACCCCGATCACTCCGTCGACCTCACCGACGCCCTGACGGCCTACGGCTTCGAACCTGTGCAAGGGCCCGCACATATCGGTGCGTTGATCCAGCGCTTGCGCCAATGGCCGACGCCCGCGCAACCGGTGGTGCTCAAGGCTGTGCGCACCGCGGCAACACTCAGACGCTTTCGCCATTATGTGGGCATGATGAATGACCGCCACCGCCTGCGTACCGTGCTGACGCAAATGATCGGCAGCGGCCTGTTACAAGGGCCCGACGGCCTGGACCAGGTGATCAGTGGCGACCCGGACGCGCTCCGGGCCACAGTGAAGAGTGCCTACCGCCACTTACGCCTGGTGACCGACGATCCGGCCTTTCTGGCCCTGCGTAGCCGCCTGCGCATCGATCCCGCCAGCCACGTGCTGCTGAGCGAATCCGGCAACATCGAGGCCCGCGACTTGGACGGCGTCTGGAAGTCCCTGAACGATGCCGTGGCCGAGCATGACCACCTGCTGGAGCGGGTATCGCAATTGCGGCCGCTGGCCGCCCGAACGGGTGGCCAGTTGCGCACCAACGACACGGTGAGCGTGCAGCAGGCGTTGCGGTTGTACGGTTTTCGTGTGCCGCAAAGCCTGGCGGATGCTCGGCGGGTGCTGCAACGCCTGGAGGTCAGCCTGCCACAACGGTCAAGCCAGGGATCGTATTGGCGTGCACTCAAGCCGCGCGACGCGCGCCCTTCGGCCTGGACCCTGTCCCCGCAGGAGCGTGAACAGCTCGTCGCGCTCAGCCTCGACTTTATGCAGGGCCGGCCCGACACGCTGTTCGAATACCTGAGCCAGCCCCTCCTGACCGGCAAGACTGTGGCTGACGTCAGAGCCGAAGCCGATTACCTGATCCCGTGCCTGCTCGCATCGCCCCTGGCCCAACAACTGGGCGAAGTGCTGTCCAACACCCTGCACTGGCATGGCGGCCACGCCAGCGAACGGGGCGAAAGCGGCAGCCGCAACGCGCTGATACTGGCCGCGCTGATCCTGAGCCTGGACCCAAGGTTCGAGGCACATCCCACGGGTATCCAGGTGCTGGACTGGCACGGCGACTTCTATTGGGGCGAGTCCATACCGTTCGTGCGCCGGGACATCGAAACCGCTATGGGCGTGTTGGACAGACCCACGGCGGCCCTGGCGGCGCACTTGATCCTCAGTGAAAAAGGCCCGCAGTTGCTGGTGCGCGACATCCCCGAAGACGAGCCCTACCTGGGCTCACATACCTGGACGCTGTTCTGTCAGTACGTTATGTACCTGGAAAAAAGCCTGCCGGGCTCGTCCCGTCAATTCACCCACGCGCAGATCATGGCCCTCGCGTACCTGCCACCCGAAGATCGCTGGCAGACCTTTCTTGACAGCCCTCAGGCCACCACGGCGGTGCTGGAGTGGGCCGTGGTCAACGGCGTGCTGGCGCCTCAACGGCGCTATGGCACACAGTCCGTGAAAAACGCGGTCGATGCGATCAATGCCCAGCGGACACGCCTGCGCAGCACCCTGGAAGCGTTCGCCGAACCCGTGGTATGGCTGCGCCAGACCGCCCTGAACGACCTGCGCCGCGTGTATCCCGACAACGGCTGGCTGGAGGCGCGCATCCTGATGTGGCTGCCGCTTGACTCGCCATTTTCTGAAGACAAGCGCTTCGAAGGTATCCATACCGGCCCTAAATATTCGTTCACCGATCTGCATATGGCCGGCGACCTGGACGCCACCTCCCAGCATTGGCACTCGTCCCAGCCAGCCGTCAAATATCGACAGATGGCCAAGCGCTTTCATTTGCTGGGGTCGGTCAGCCAGGTATTTTTCCAAGCCTTCGATCACAAGTTGCAACAGCTCAAGGCGGCTTATCGCGAGTCCATCTGTTTTGGGTTGTCGCAACTGACCCTGCCGCGCCGAGAGGCGCTGGAATACGGTCAGGTGCGATTTTTCCAGCTCAGCCGCCCCAGCGCCTCAAGCAGTGCCGCCGCCCAAGTGGGACGATTCGGTGTGCTGATGGCCGTCACCTATGTCAGCACCACGTATGTCTACGAATGCTTCCCCAGGCAACTGCTTATACGCCCTCGCCTCGACCTCGATGCCCGGCAATTGCCGCAGGGCGTCGACACCGCCAGCCACTTCGACTGGGCAGCCTATGCACAGGGTGCGTGGCCACAGGACCCAGGGTCGTCGACAGCGACCACTGATTTGCTCCTCACCCCGCTCGGCAATAACCTGCCCCAGGCGCCCGAAGTGCCGCCACTGGATAGCCTGGGCAGACGCGTGCCACGCACGCTGGACTCACCGCGCAGCCATGCAGTGGCCGACGTTATCCTGGAGCACCCATTGCACGATGGCCTGGCCTTGCGCGAAAAAGCCAAGCGACCACTGACGCTGCTTGAAGCCGCAAGCGGCACCGACCCGTGGGCCGACTTTTTGCTGGAAATGGCGCTCAAGGCAGACTGACGCTTGAACAGTCGGCGCTTTGATATAAAGTTGCTCACTCGATCTGCGCCAGGAGCCCTGCCCATGACCACCGCGACCGCCCCTGTTTTCTGGCGCGACCCAGCGCTGGCGTTTATCGAAGCGCGTACCATCGCCGACGGGCGCAAAGTCACTTATGCACGGCACGCCCACGAGCACTTTTCCATAGGTGCGATCACCACCGGACGCAGCTATTACCACTACGGTGCCGACACGTTTGAAATCAGCGCTGGCACCGTGGTGTTGATGAACCCCGGCGATGTCCATGCCTGCAACCCCATCGCCAACGAGCAGTGGTCCTACCAGATGCTGTATATCGACACGCCCTGGCTCACCGAACTGCAATATCAGTTGGGTTTCAGCACCGATCAGGGCTACCGGCCATTCGACACACCGTATACCCGCGACCCACTGCTGTACCGTGGCTTGCTGGAGCTGTACCGCATCGTGGTGGATGAGCAGGCCGAACACCTGCAAAAGCAGAGCGCGCTGGTGAGTTACTTCAGCGACGTGCAGCAACGCCTGAACCCGTCGCCGACGCCGGTGCGTGAGGTGAACCACAAGCTGGAACGGGCAGCCGAATACATCCGGGAACACTGCACTCAAGCGTTGAAGCTCGAAGATATCTGCCAGGCGGCCGAGCTGTCGCCTTCTTACTTGATCCGTGCGTTCAAGCAGTATTACGGGCTGACGCCCCATGCCTTTTTGGTTAACCAACGCATCCAGTTTGCCCGCGCCCAATTGCGCCAGGGCGAGCTGATCGCCGATGTGGCCCTGGCCGCCGGGTTTGCCGACCAGGCGCATTTCCAGCGCGCGTTCAAGCAGCACTTCGCCGCCACGCCGGGGCAATACCGCGACCGCCTCAAGCCATCAGCAAATAACCCACACTGGCCACCAGCAACGCGGCCATTGAACGGTTAAACACCCGCACGCCCTGGGGGTTGCTCAGGTAGCGGCGCAAAAAGGTGCCAGCGTAGGCCCAGCACGCCACCGACAGGTAGCAGATCACCAGATAGAGGCCGGCAAACACCCAGACCTGCGCCCTGGCGCCGTCCGCCACAAACAACCCCATCCCCGCAACACAAGCCAGCCAGGCTTTGGGGTTGAGCCATTGCATGATTGCGCCGTAGAGCATCGATGGCGCGGTTGCGCGGCCTTGGGCGTCCAAGCGCCCATCATCCACCGCCAGTTTCCAAGCCATGTACAGCAGGAAGGCCACCCCGCCCCACTGAATCAGCTGAGTCAGGATCGGCCAGCGCAGCAGCACCTCATGCAGGCCCAGGCCAATCAGCACCAACAGCACGGTAAAGCCCACGGCGGCGCCGAATACATGTTTCTGGCTGGCGGCAAAACCGAAGCGCGCGCCCGAACTGAGCGCCACCACATTGACCGGGCCGGGGGTGATGGAGGTGGCCAGCGCGAAAGCGGCCATGGAAAGAATCAAGCTCATGACGAATCCCTGTGACAGTGAAGATAACGTCACGGTAAAGGGACGAACGCCTCTGGTATTGAAGAAAATGCCCCCCGTAAAGCGCTATTTCACGAATAACTCACGGTCCCGCATCTTCACATGACCGGTGCGGTAATAGGCATCGAACCAGGGTTTGTCCCCGGGTGCCGGTGGTTTGGCCAGGCGCAAGGTATCCAGCGCGCCAGGTTGACTGGCATTGACTCGGAAGTGGAAATGGTCGAACAGGCGCAACGCTTCAACCGCGTAGGCCACGGCGATCCTGCGGTCTTCGATGCGGATCAGGTGGTCGCCGTTGTTTTTCTCCCCTCCCTCGGCGAGGTTGGAAGAACCGGTGTACACCGTGGGATTTACGCCATTGAAATCCGTGACCACGAACTTGCTGTGCACCATGTTCCCGGCATTGCCTGACCACTCGGCCTTGAACGGTGCCGGGGCATTGCTGGCCAGATAAGCGAACGGCAGCAGGCCCACTGAGCCATCCGGCTTACGCACAGCCAACTGGCCCTTACGCTGGGCAACACCGTAGGAGAACAGCGCGCGCTGCATCAACTCATCCAGCGAATGGCGCACATTGCCGCTGATCAGGTTGAGAAACACCACCGAGTACAGTACCGAACTGCTGGCCTGCTCAATGCTGGCGGCAATCGCGTCCAGGGACAAGCCACTGTCGGCGTGGGGCGCAAAACACAGCGAGACCTTGGAGCCCGGCCGGTCGCGCACCACCCACCAGCGTTGCGACAGCGGGTTCTTGCGAAAGGCCATGGGCGCGGCCCAGTAAGCTTCGAATACCTCGGAGAACTTGCCGGCCACGCGCTCATCGTCGAACAGCAACACGTTGTTGGCCTGGATATACAAGCCACGCAGCGCAAAGTTGGTGGAGCCGCCGAGCACCCGTATCGCCCGCCCGTCACGCCTTACGATCAACACCTTATGGTGTTGCTGGCTGGAAAAATGCAGGCGCTTGACCTGGGCCCCCGCGCTGGCGAGGCGCGCAGCGCTGAGGCTTTCACAGCTGTCGGCGGCGCCCTGCTCGCCGTGGTCGTCAATGATCGCGCGCAGGCGCGGGCCGAGTTGCTCCAGGCGGCGCAGGATGTCGGGTTCTTTGCTTTCGTAGATCAGCGCATCGAGGGTTAACTGCGGGTCGTTGGCGACCTGATCCAGAACTTGCAAAATCAATCGTCGCGCCTCGAAACCCAGCCATTGGTAATGGGCTTCGAAGGGCGCCATATCCAGATCCAGATACGCCCTGGGGGCGGCCCCTGCCGGCGGCAGGATGCGGGTCTCATTGTCGAACCGATCACCGTAGGCTTGGGACGAGGCGAAACCGCGGGTAAACCCGACATTCAGGAAACCACTGATCGTCTGGGCCTCAAGGCAAATCTGGTTTTCCACCGCCACGCCCTTGCGCAACGCGCCGTCGGCGCCCATGTAGCAGGCGGTGACCCGGTACCGATACACACCCGGCAGGATCTGGCTGGGCACGTGAATCCAGCGGAATTTCTGGAACGGCGCCTCGGTTGAAGCAAAGCTGCGCGGCCGCTCCGGCGTGGGTGGGTAGTCGAAATGCAGGCGATTGTGCAGTGCACCCCAGTGGTCGGCACCGGGGTAGCGCACTTCGATGCTGAAGCCGACAAAATCACGGGTAGCGAGGTCTGGCGCCAAGTCGAATGCCAGTAGTGCGCTACCCTCTGCGCGATACAACTTGAAGGTCAGTCCCTGAAAGGTTGTCTTACTTTCAAAGTCAGTGTCCAAGCGATGTTCCTTTTGCCTGAAGGCAGTCTTTGAAAGTTTAGCGCCTGTATCACTTCCAGCCAGTGAACCCTAGACATTCTAGCGTTGCGCCGGAATGCGGATATCGCCCCCGCGACATTGGCTTTTCACACTGCGTGGGCAGCCGGCGAAGGCCAGGTCCTTGGTCAGGCACACGCGCACCTCCGACAGCACCTTACCTTTGCAAATCACTGCCAGCCCGTGATTACCCATGCGTGGATTGCTTTCGCGAAACAGCGCCTCGATATCGCGGGCCTGCAGCGTCGGCGGCGTGTTGAAGGGCTGCAATTGCTCGGGGATCACCACTGCCCCTAATGCCGCGTCGGTTTTGTCCAGATACGCCAACGGTTCCAGGCCGCTGCAGGTGCCATGCTTGGCCCATTCGTGCTTGAGCAGCGCAAGGGTCGGAAACAACGTGGCACCCTTGTCCAGCGCCTCACGGCTCAGTTGCGACTGCGGCGCACACGACGCCGGCCAACCGCCCCTTGCGTATTGCGGCCACAGCCCGTGCAGCACAAAACCATAGCCCTTGCCCGAGCACTGTTCGTTGTCCGGGTGGGTCAGGCAAAACGTCGGCGACCACGATAACGACAGCACATAAAAATCAAACTGCCCCGGCGTGCCTTGATCACGCGGTGCCGCCGATGCGCCCGTGGAGAGCACCAGCCAAATCAACATCCAGTATTTCATCTACCGATTCCTTGAAAAAAACCAGGTGTACCGCGTTCAGCCAGGGTGATTGGGGTTACGTTGCAACACCTTATCCAGGATTCGATCGGTCTTCAGCGCCTCGATGGCCAACGAAGGGTGCTCGGCCTCGCCGCGAATATGGGCATTCATGGCCAGCACATGGTGCCACTGGATATGCGCGTGGCACGGCACGTCCAGCACTTCGTTGAATTCGCCTTCCAGGCGCAGCGGTTGCTCCTCGAACACCGAGAACACAATGCGCCCACGACTGCCGATCAGTTCGACCCGGTCTTCCTTGCGATCCGCGACAAAGTTCCAGCAGCCCATGCCCAGCGCGCCCGAGTCGAAAGTCCAGCAGGCCGTCACAGCATCTTCCGCTGCATAGCGCCCGGCCTGACGCGCGGTAAAACCGGACACTTCGACGATATCCCCAGCCAGGTACTGAAACAGATCAAACCCATGGCTGGCCAGGTCGGCAAAGTAGCCACCGCCGGCGATCAGCGGATCGGTGCGCCAGTTGGCGGCGCTGGCATCCTCGGCACCCGGTGGCTTGCATAGGGTCCAGGTGAGGTGACGCAGCTCACCAATACGCCCCTCCTGTAGCCACTGCCGCACCTGCTGGAAACGCGGCAGGGAACGCCGGTAGTAGGACACAAACAGGTGCAGCCCGGCGCGCTCGAAGGTGCGTTGCATCAGCGCGCTTTGCTCGGCATTCAGGGCCATGGGTTTTTCGACGCAGCAGTGCTTGCCGGCGGCGGCTACCATCAGGCTGTATTCCAAGTGGCTGTCGGGGGGCGTGGCAATGTACACGGCGTCCACGTCGGGGTCGTTGATCAGCGCCTGGGCATCGGTGTAGAAGCGGTCAATCTGATGACGTGCCGCATAATCGCGCACGGCCTCCTCACGGCGCCCCATCACCGCGACCAGGGCCGAACCTGGCGCTTTGTAAAAGGCGGGTCCACTCTTTACTTCAGTGACACTGCCACAGCCGATCATGCCCCAGCGTACGGTCGTCATGGTTTACCTCGTGCGTTCTGATCAATCGGGCAGTATCCACATACCCACGGCCACGCGCCATAACCACTTAGCATGACAATTGCATTACACTTTTGTGACAGTTGGTTCTTATGAGGCACAGACCATGAAAATCCGGGCAACGGTCATTTGTGAACACGAGGGGCATATCCTCTTCGTGCGCAAAGCCCGATCAAAATGGGCCTTGCCCGGCGGCAAGGTCGAACGCGACGAACGCCCGGTGGGCGCCGCCGAACGCGAACTGGAAGAAGAAACCGGGTTGAATGTGGATGGCTTGCTGTACCTTCAGGAACTCAAGGCCCGCGACACCGTGCACCATGTGTTCGAAGCCTCGGTGGTGAACATTGAAGACGCGCGGCCATGCAACGAGATCGTCGATTGCCAGTGGCATGCCTATACCGCCATGGACCAGCTGGACACTACGGATGCCACGCGTCATATCGTCAAATCCTTTCTGCGGCGCCTCTAGTAACGGGCGCTGCGGTGGGCGCCGGCTGAAGCTCCCACCGCAGCAGTCAGATGAGCCGTGCAGCAGGTCTCAATAGGTAATCTGAGGTGCAGACGCGGTATCGCTTGACGCTTGATCGTCACGTTTTACCCGGATGTGCTCCGGGAGGCTGTCCACCTGCTCACCGCCAAAATCGGTAATCGCATCCAACGAGTTGGATTGAACCTGGTCGTATGCCGAGGCGGCCACTGGGGAAACACTGTTCATATTTTTTTCCTTCCTACTCTGACCGACGGGGTGCCGGGCATCTTCGAGTACCGTCTTCGTGGCGCCTTCGAAACATCCAGTTCCAAACCACTATCTCTCCTTCCGCACTGCCCACCGCTGATCAGCACCGCCCGTGACCTCCCGTCCGTTGCCTCGCGCAACGCTTGACTCCCGGCGTGGATCACAAGAGGCTCTTGGCACTTAGCCATCATTTCGAGCAGTCCGTAATGAGCCATATTCCTTCGAGCCAAACCGACAGTGATGTCTACAAAACGCTGCTGGAGTCCACTAAAGCCATACCTTGGCGTATCGAGTGGCAGAGCATGACCTTCAGCTACATCGGGCCGCAGATCGAAACAGTGCTGGGCTGGAGCCAGCAGAGTTGGGTCAGCGTGGACGACTGGGTCGAGCGCATGCACCCGGACGACCGGGAGTATGTGGTGAACTTCTGCGTCTCGCAGTCCCGTGCCGGCGTCGACCATGAGGCCGATTACCGCGCCCTGACGGTGAATGGCGATTACGTGTGGATTCGCGATGTGGTGCATGTGATACGCAAGGACGGCGAAGTCGAAGCACTGATTGGTTTTATGTTCGATATCAGCGAGCGCAAGCAGACCGAAGAGCACTTGATCCGCCTGCAAAAGCAACTTGAGGAATACTCCTATCAGGATGGCCTGACGGGCATCGCCAACCGGCGCATGTTCGACACCGTGCTGGAACGCGAATGGGCCAGCGCCCAGCGCAGCCAATTGCCGCTGTCGTTGATCATTTTGGATATCGATTTTTTCAAGCAGTACAACGACCACTTCGGCCACATCAAAGGCGACGACTGCCTACGCCAAGTAGCGCGCACATTGGCACTGGCCGCGAATCGGCCAAGGGACTTTATCGCGCGGATCGGCGGCGAAGAGTTCGTGTGGTTGCTGCCGGAAACCGACGCTGCATCCGCCCGGCAAGTGGCACGACGCTGCCTGCACCTGATCTGCCAACAGGAGATCGAACATCCGCATTCCTCCGTGTCCCACCTGTTAACGTTGAGCCTGGGTGTCGGCACGCGGCTGGTCACAGCGGGTAGCGAAGCGCTGGAATTCGTCGAGGAGGTCGACAAGTTGCTGTATCAGGCCAAGCATGATGGCCGCATGCGTGCGGCGTTTGCCGACGATTGAACCCGGCCTGCGGCCAAATCCCAGGCAAAAAAAATCCCAAGTAGCTGATGGAAACTTGGGATTTAAAAATGCATAAACCGTGGGAGGTGAACGCACGGCTATGGTAACCATTGCAAAAAGCTGTAACAACATTATTTACGTCCTTTCGTCGGATTAAAAACGCTGTAAGTGCTTCAATATCCACATGTTTTTTATGTCTTAGCGGATATTAAGTGCCACCTTTTGGTGCAACTAGTCCACTTATAAAAAAGGGTTATTACTTATAACGGCGCGCTCGCTTTCTTCGATTCTTCGTTCAGTTGTTCGCACGTATCGCGCACATCCGCCCCGCCGAACGCCGTCGCACTAGCCACCCGCGCCACTTGCCGACACAGGGTCAGACGCTCGGCGGCGCTCTGTCGCTGACGGTCCGCTTCGGCGTTGATCTGCATGAAATAGGCGCCGAGCATCAGCGCCACGCCGACCACGCCGGCGACCAGGTAGAGCACGCTGTTGGATGAGGAGTGTTCTGGCTGCTGCATGACCGTTTGCGCCCTGCTCTCGTGGCAATCACGACGCAATTGTATGCAAACGGACATACTGGATTTGTGGTGGATTTGTAATCCGGGTGCGCGTATTTACTTACGCGCCACTTTGTAACGCACGCAGTCCTGATAAAAGCTCTGGCGAATGGCTTCAGGCTTGAGCCGCGAACGGCTGTCGTAGGTTTGCTCTGTAATGCCCATGGCCATCATGCGCATCCACGATTTGCTGAATTTAAGGGTTTGGATTTTCTGACGGGCGGCATACAGCGACACACCCGACAGTTTCAGCTCTTGGGCCCTGGCGGCGGTGCCGGCGCCCCAACTGCACATGTACTTGTCACCCTCACGCAACTCACGTGCCTGCACGGCCGTCGCGCCGCCTGCCAGGGAGCAGGCGATCAGCATGATTCCAACATTGCGCATTTGCATCCCCACCTAACCACCTGAAAATAAACGCGATTCTGGCGAGGATTTTGTTACAAAGGGGCCATTAAAATGCCTTATCGCAGGCTCCTCGGCCCGCCCACTTCCCTGTGGGGCGCGAGCTTGGCACACGTCACGTCTTTACCACTGGTACGTGGCACTCGCCTGTACCGTGCGCTGCGAGCCATACCAGCACCATGAATACGAGTAGCACGACGCGACGTACTCTTTATTGGCCAGGTTGGTGGCGTTCAATGCCAGGCGCAGCTTGTCGTTGAGGTTGACGATATTTGGGATGTCGTAATGCACCGCAGCGTCAAACAAGGTGTAGCCGGGCACTTTCAACGTGTTGGCGGTATCGCCCCAGGAAGAGCCGACATAGCGGGCACCCGCCCCCGCGCCGAAGCCTTTGAGGTAGCCGTCGCGGAAGGTGTAATCGGCCCATGCCGAAGCGGTATGCCGTGGCACGCCGTAGGTGGTGGTGCCTTCCACCGGGACCGCCGGGCCGACGCCAATATCGCTGATTGGCGCATAACGCACGGTGCTGTTTGACTTGGAGGCGCGGTTGTCCAGGTAAGCGTAAGCAGCGGTGATATCGAGGTTATCGCTCAGGCTGGCCTTGCCCTCCAGTTCAAAGCCGCGGGATTGCTGTTCGCCATCCTGAATCTGGCAGCGACCGTTACCACACAGGTGGGTCGGATCCGGGTCCATGGTCGGCACGTTGCTCTGGCGCAGGTCGAAAATCGCCGCGGTGATAAAACTGTTGCTGCCCGGCGGCTGATACTTGATGCCCAGTTCATATTGCTTGCCCTCGGTCGGCTTGAACACCGAACCGCCGTAGCCGGTCCCCGATTGCGGGTTGAACGACTCCGCGTAACTCACATACGGCGCCAGGCCGTTATCGAACAGATACACCAGCCCTACACGCCCGGTGAACGCCTCACTGTCCAAGGAGGACTTGCTCTTGGCACCGGTGCGCAGCGTCTTGGTAGTGCCATCGGTGCTGGCCCAGTCATACCGGCCGCCCAGCAGCAGCACCCAGTTGTCCCACTTCATCTGCTCTTGCAGGTAAACCCCGGTTTGCTCGCTGCGTGAAGTGGCGTCCGTGGCGAAGGCCGGCGTGGTCACCGGGGCGCCGTATGCGGGATCGAAGATATCCAGTGAAGGCCCCGAGCCATAACCCGCCTTGGTATCGGTGCTGGTGTTCTGGTAATCGGCGCCCATCAACAGCGTATGCTGCAACGGCCCGGTGTCGAATTTGGCCTGCACCTGGTTGTCGAGGTTGTAGGCATCCATGTCCACATCGGTGGCAATGGTCGAGCGAGTAGACGTGCGGTAATCGGCCTGCAGATAGCTGTTGTAGATGCTGCGATAGATGCCCTCGGCACGCAGATAGCGTGCATTCTGGCGCAGCGTCCACACGTCGTTGAAATGGTGTTCGAACGCGTAGCCGACGGAGTAATACTCACGATCGCTTTTCTCGAAGTTCTTTTCACCGTCGTAGTAGTCCACGTCGATCTTGCGCCCGGTGGGGCTGTGCAGCACCGAGCCCCAAGCCGGTACCGAGCCGTAGGATGCGCCCTTGGGGTCTTTCTGAAAGTGCCCCAGCAAGGTCAGCGATGTGTCCTCGTCCGGGCGCCAGGTAAAGGCGCTGGACAGCGACTGACGACGGGTCTCGGTGTGTTCGACCTGGCCATCGGCATCGTCGAAAAGACCGGCGACACGGTAGGAATAAACCCCTTTATCATCAAGCGGGCCGCTGAGGTCGAAGGTGGTGCGCTTTTTATCAAAGGTGCCGTATTCGACGCCCACTTCATGGAACGGCACATCAAGCGGCCGCTTGGTAACCATATTGATCACACCGCTGGGCGAACCCTGGCCGTATAGCACCGAGGCGGGGCCACGCAGCACTTCGACGCGTTCCAGGTCGAACGCATCTTTCTGCGGCAAGGCATCGCGGCTGGACGGCATGCGCAGGCCGTCGAGGTAAGTGGTGGGCGAGAAGCCGCGAATGGTCAGCTGGTCGAGGCGCGACGCGGTGGCGCCACGGGTTTCCGGCACCACGGCGGCGCTGTAGCGCAGGATCTGATTGAGGCTTTCGGCGTTCTGGGCACGCATCTGGTCTTTAGTGACCACCGAGATCGACTGCGGGGTTTCGATCAGCGCGGTATCGGTCTTGGTCGCCGACAGGCTGCGCGTGGCCACATAACCGGGCACCGGACCGGTGGGGCTTTCGGGCTGGTAAGCCGCGTTGATGGTGGTGGCCTGCAGTTGCATGGCCCCGCCGCTGTCCGGGATCGCTTCCAAGCGATAACGGTCGCCGGAAAGTTTCAGCGCCTGCAAACCGGTGCCGGCCAGCAATTGGTTCAATGCCCCATCAATATCGTACTGCCCGCTCACGCCCGGGCTGCGCTTGCCTCGGGTCAGCTCTGCATCGAACGCCAGCACCAGCCCCGCCTGCTCGGCCAGGTTATTGAGCGCCTGGCTCAAATCACCGGCCGGCACCTGGAAGCCGCGCTGGGCGCTGCTTTCTTCGGCGAAGGAGGACTGGACGGTCAACAACGGCACAGCGGCAAAAGCCATCGCCACCGACAAAGCCAGCGGATGCAAGGGACGAGCAAGACGCGACATGATAAATCCTGCGTAATTGAGGTTCTATCTACCATGACGGCCAGCTTGGAAAATCGGGTAAGGATGCGAGGGGTTTTTATTTGAGAATCAATCAGCGCTGGCTGACAGTTGCTTGCCAACAAGCACACGGGTCTTTCCAGGCGCGGCTCAGGCCCAAGCCACTACCAACAACCCTACCCCCAGGGCCAGGCACAACGGTGAATAGCAATACGTATCCCAACGCGCAAACCGCGACCCTCCGACTTTTTTGAAAAAACCCACCAGTTCTGAGTCGCCGATGGCCCTGGCGAACATCAGCACGGCGATGGCGCTGATACCCCATTGCAACGCATGGTGGGATACCGCAGGGAAATACAGGCCGGCGCGCAGGCAGACCAATAGCGCAATCCCCACCAGCCCCATCGCCACCAAAAAGGTGCCCAGGGCCGACGGTTTGAACGCTGGGCGCGGGCCGCTGGCAAATTCGCCGGGCAACTGCGGGATGGCCGCCAGGCTGCCGAGCTTGCCGCCGGCGGCCCAGTACAGGTGGACCACACTGATTCCGGTGAATATGCCGACGATCCAGCGTGCGATCACGAAACTCATGACGGGCTCTCCCTGAAAAGGTCCGGGAAAGGATAGTCGTCCGAGGTTTTTTTGCAGGTATTTCGTCGGGGAGCGAACGGCCTGCTACTTCAGGCTCGCCTCAACCTTCTGCGCCACCTCGTCGGTCAGCCAGGCCTTCCAGACCTCGGGATGGGCCTTGAGAAACGCCTGAGCCACCTCCCTTGGCGGAGTATGGTTTTCACTCATGGTGGCCAAGGCTTTGTTCAGCGGCTCAATGGGAAACTCGACTTTTTCGAAAAACCCGGCGATCTGTGGGTGCGCCTTCTGAAACGGCGTAGACACCCCGATGCTCAACTTGGACGCCAGCGAACGAGTCGGCTTTGGATTGGGGTTGTCGGCGTCGGTCAGGGTTTTCCAGGCCTCGGCATCGAATGGCGGCTCTTCGAGCTGGATCAGTTTGTAGCGCCCCATCAAAGGAGTCGGCGACCAGTAGTAGAACAGCACCGGTTTGCCACGCCGGATCGAGGAGGCGATTTCGGCATCCAGCGCCGCACCCGAGCCGCTGCGGAAGTTCACGTAGCTGTCGTCCAGGCCATAGGCTTTGAGCTTCTGCTGGTTGACCACTTCCGAGGTCCAGCCGATGGGGCTGTTGAGAAAGCGCCCCTTGTCGGGAGATTCCGGGTCTTTGAATACATCCTTGTAGCGCGCCAGGTCTTTTACACTCTTGAGGTCCGGCGCCATCGGTTTGATGCCCTTTGCGGGGTCCCCCTTGACCACATATTCAGGCACCCACCAGCCCTCGGTTGCGCCTTTGACCGTATCGCCCAGACCGGCCACTTTGCCTTCGGCCTCGGCCTTGACCCACACGGGACTACGGCCAGCCCACTCCTCGCCGATCACCTGGATGTCGTTCTTCGCCAGTGCAGTTTCAAGGGTGATAGTGGTACCGGGCAACGTGTCGGTGGGCAAGTCATAGCCCTTCTCGACGATAAACCGCAGCACTTCGGTGATCAGGCTGCCGCTTTCCCAATTCAGGTCGGCAAAATGCACCGGCGTTTGCTCGGCCGCCGCGGGCAACGAAGCCATCGATAGACTCAGGCTCGTCAGGGACGCCACCAACAGGGTTCTCAAACCTTTCATGCCTTACCTCGCGTACTGCAGCCATAGCGGATGGCTTTGCCGCGAACGCGCGAAGCCTCTGAATAGTTAAGTCCACTCAACTGTAGTAGAGGTTCCGCAAGACGATACACGCGCACGTCAGGGACGCGTTACTCGCTGGCCTTGAAAGTCACCAGTTCGCCCTTGCGCCACTTGGCGGCCTTGCCGGTCACGGTTTTAAGGGTTTTGGTCAGACCCTCCTGCAATTGTTCATGGGCGGCGAACACCAGCATCACACTGTGGCCTTCCTTGAACACGATGCCCTCGCCTTCGGCCGAAGAAACAAAGGCGTAATCACCCAGGCCATATACCGTCAACTTGATGTCGCGGAACTTCAATTCGAACTTACCGCCTTCGCGGCTGGGCAATACCGCCGCGCGAAAATGGTCGCCCACTTTGAGTTCAAGACGCTGTTTGTCATCCACCACCAACGCCGTTTCGGTGTCGATTTCGGCGACGTAGATGCCTTCCGGCGTCTGCTCAGTGATGTAAACAAAACGGGATTGGAACTGTTTGACCAACTTTGCGCGCAAATCACCCAGCACGAACAATGCGTGCATATCCAGATTACTGACTGCCAAGGAAAAGCCCCCACATCGAAAAAAGTACGGCCTGCAGAAACAGGCAGCACACTAAAACGGCCAATACGGCACGATCACCTGATGCACTTATTGAAAAAACTGAAGAAACTTCCTGTCGTATTGCACGCCTCGTACGGGCGCACACGATGGACCTTATGCAAGGTCACCGGGACTGACAGGAAATCACAGGTTCAACGACCCGAGAATACGGGTCGCACCGCTTCAGAGAATAACCCCAATCAAAAACGTAGTTTCCGACAGTTCACACAAAAATTACTTGGCGTGGAACCGAGTGTCGACCCGCGACGACAATGGTAGAACAGCGATAGGGTTCAAACCACCCGAACCGTTTGCGGTAAGTCACAAGATCGATAGGAGCTGACCATGCAACGACGTCACTATCAGGCTACGTCTTCCGGCACTCGTTCATCATGTCCAGACGAGCGCCAATATTACTGCTTGCCAGGCCTGGAAGGGTACTCCAATTCTGTTCTTTACCAAGTGGTACCTGCCGGGAGGAACTTCTTTCATATCCTGGAAGTGACCAGTGGCCGAATCAGGGGTTTCCGCAGCAACCATATCAAGGCGTGTGAACTGGCCAAACAACTGGAAGCCAGTCTGCACGATGGGATCGTTTCGTCACCTGGTTGACTTTACCGCGCCACAGCCCTCCAACAACTGCCATACTGACCCGTCCATTGAAGTTTGCCCCGCCGGCGGGTCAGGTTTCATCAGTGCAGTTGAATACCTCGAAGGGAAGGCGATACGTGACGGAATTTGATATTGGCGAATTTTTTATCCGTGGCGAAGCCAGGGAAGTTGACGGTGAATTTCAAGCGGTCATCGTAATGCGTGCCAAACCGCCCCTGACCACTACTACCACCCACCAAGTGGAAAAAGACCGTTGGTTCAAGACCGTGGAGGCCGCTGCCAGCGCCGCCAAAGAGTCGGCCCAGGCCCTCAAGACGGCCGTGGATGCCGGCGCACTGACCTGCTGACGAACAAATTCGAACTCTGCCGTGTCAGGGCCCTCCCATGCATAACGCTGCTCACTTTGCATGGAGATACCAATGGACACCACCCCCCCTACCCTGGAAACCCTGTTCGATCAACTTGGCCTGGATTCATCCCAAGAAGGTATTGAGCGGTTCACCGCCGAGCACCGCCTGCCGGACGACGTCAAATTGGTCGACGCCCCGTTCTGGAGCGCGCAACAGGCCAGTTTTCTCAAAGAGCAACTGCACGTCGACGCCGAATGGGCGCCGGCGGTGGACGACCTGAACGCGCTGTTGCATGAGCCCGCCAAGGCGTAACGCGAGCGCCACGCCCGACCTCAGCGTTTGGCGCTTTCCGGTTTATAACCCAGGCGCAACCCGCCCCAATGCCGGCCGTTGACCATGATCGGTACCGACAGATCATGCATCAGCTCGCCGGTATCGCGGGTGTAGGTCTGCAGTAACACCGCCTGCTGATGACTGCCGCAGCGAATGCCTGTGCGGTCGTCGAACTTACGTTTGGTGCGGTTCTGCACCGCATCCACTTTGGCATCGCCGGTCAACGGCTGGGAAAACGCATTATTGTGGGTCGGCACGTAGCCCTGTGGCGTGCAGGCGATGGCAAATACCAAGCCTTCGTGACGCGGCAATAGCGCCTCTTGGATCGCCGGTAGCACCTTGTCGGTGTAACTGTCGAAGCGGGTGTGGTACTTGCTCGGGCTGGTGTTGGGAATCGGGGTATAAGTACGGTCGAACAGGTCATCCAGGCTGATGCGGTTTTGCTGTATATCCGCTTCGAATTGCGCAGCGATGCGGCTGGCGCCCTCGCGGGCCAGGTCGTAGATCCGTTGGTGATAGTCGTCCAGCCCCACCGCCGCCAGACGCTCGCTGATGGTTTCGGCCTGCCCTTCCATCTGGATCGCGGCGTCGGCCAACTGCCGGGTTTGCTCGTCGCTGATGCTCAAATCGCTGCGCATCTGTTCCACCGCATGGAACAGGCTGTCGAGCTGCGCCTGGTTGGTGTCGGTGCCCTGGGCGATTTCATTGACTTGGCCTTCCACATCGGCGGCGAGGCTGGCAATGCTTTCCAACTGTTCGCCGGCGTGCTCCACCTGCTCGACGCCGGTGTGCAAATCCGCCGATAACTGGCGAATCTGCTCCACGACCTGAGCCGTGCGCTGCTGGATATCCGCCACCATCACCCCGACTTCATCGGTGGCCGTGGCAGTACGCCCGGCCAGCCCGCGCACTTCGTCGGCCACCACCGCAAACCCGCGCCCATGCTCACCGGCCCGTGCCGCCTCGATGGCGGCATTGAGCGCCAACAGGTTGGTCTGGCTGGCGATGGACTGGATCACCAGGGTGACCCGCTGGATTTCCTCGCTGCGCTGGCTCAAGGCTTCGATCAGCTCGCGGCTGGCATTGGCGCGCTGGCTGAGCTGACGCATGCGGGTGATGGAGTGCACCAGCACTTCCCGGCCTTCGGTACTGCGCTGATGGGCCTGGCTGGCGGCCCCCAAGGCCTGGCGGCTGAGCTGGGAAGTGACCTGTTCGGTGCTGATCATGACTTCGGCATTGCTGACAATCTGTTTGGCCGCCGTCAATTGCGACTGCAGGCGCGCGGCCAATTGCTTGACCGAATAGGCCACGCCGGCAGCGGACAGTGCGTTATGGCTGGTGGTGTAGGACAGATCCCGGGTCAGTTCGCCAATCGCATCGACGGCTACCGGCGCAGGGCCGACCGGACGGCTGCGCAAGCGAGGCAGCCAGATCACCAACAGGGCGATGGGCAGACACAGGTAGATCGGCAGCTGGGCGAATGCCAGGCCTAACAATATCAGCACCAGAGCAGTGCTCTGCAACAGCGGCGTCAGCCAGCCGGGCAACCGGCGCGCCACCGCGTGTGACGGCACTGCTGCGCCCATCAGAGATCCGTCCCCAGCCATTTCGTCACCCCCACTGATTGTCTTTATTGTCACGGCATTAAACGCCACTATCCGGCCATTATCCATGGGCCTTTAGTGGGGTGCCGTGCAGTAGATCAATAGTAGACGGGGTGTGGCGGGTATTCCTCCGGGAAACCGTACGGACGGCTCCCCGGCTTCACCGCATCAGGCTTGGCGCTGATGCTTGTCGATCTGCTCGTGACGCTCTTGCGCTTCGATGCAGTACTTGGTGGTCGGGCTGATCAGCAGGCGCTTGAGGCCGATAGGCTCGCCGCTGTCGTCGCACCAGCCAAAGGAATCTTCCTTGATGCGTTCCAGTGCACGCTCAAGCTGCGGCAGCATGCGCTGGTCGCGGTCGATGGCGTTGACCAGCCAGGTGCGCTCTTCTTCCACGGAAGCAGCGTCGGCCGGGTCAGCCGGGGTGTCCAGGCTTTCAATGGCGATACGGTTCTGTTCAATGCGCTCGTGGTGTTCCACTTTCATGTCTTGCAGCAACTTCTCGAAAAAAGCGTGCTGTTCGGCATTCATGTAGTCATCCGCCGGCATGGCCAGCAACTTTTCCTTTGTCATTGATTTCTCTATAAAAAATACGTGCATTAAGGCGAATAAGGGAGCGTTCCGGCCGACCTGTGCAGGTCTCGGAAGGGCGCCATCCATTCCAAGCGCCACCCGGCACTCAATTTACGAGGGGCGGCAGTCTAAGGCCGACTTGAGGGCGCAGCAACTGAAAAGACAGGCATTTTTTCCGATATAACCCCCAAAGACACCAGGACGGGCTTGGCGAATGGTCATCGGAGTGCGTTTATAGCAGGAAAGTTCGTAGAGCAGCTATAAGCCGCAAGCTGCAAGCGACAAGCTGTAGAGCTCGTCGGACTTCCAACTTGCAGCTTACAGCTTGTGCCTTGTGCCTTGTGCCTTACAGCTCAGCGTTTAAGCTTGCGCTTATTGCGATATTGGTCGATCACCACCGCCACCACGATAATCAAGCCCTTGATGATGTCTTGGATATACGCATCCACCCCTACAAAGGTAAACCCGCTGGCCATCACACCCAGGATCAGCGCGCCGATCACAGTGCCGGTGATGCGCCCTACCCCGCCCGCCAGGCTGGTCCCGCCGATCACCGCGGCGGCAATCGCATCCAGCTCATACGACATGCCCATGCCCGCCTGACCGGTGGCGGCCCGCGCCGAGGCGACCACCCCCGCCAGCCCTGCCAACAGACCGGCGATGCTGTAGACGATGATCAGGTGACGCTTGACGTTGATACCCGACGTCCGCGCCGCCTGCATATTGCCGCCGATGGCATAGGTGTACTTGCCGTACTTGGTGTAACGCAGGGCGATATGAAAGATCACCGCCACCACCAGGAAGATGATCACCGGCATCGCACCGTGGCCGATCGCGGTGTAGGAGTCAGACAGCATGCTCACCGGCTGGCCTTCGGTGTAATAGCGGGCCAGGCCACGGGCCGAGACCATCATGCCCAGGGTGGCGATAAACGGTGGGATCCCGGTAACGGCGATGATGCTGCCGTTGATCGCTCCCGCCAGCAGCCCGACTCCCAGGCCCATGGCGACCGGAATCCACACCGGCAAGTCGGTCAGGCTGGGAAACACCGCCCGCGAGAAGTCCGACGTCTGCGCCAGGCTGGCGGCGATCATCGCCGACAGCGCCAGCACCGAACCCGAAGACAAGTCGATCCCCGTGGTAATGATCACCTGGGTCACGCCGATGGCCAGCAGGCCAATGATCGACACTTGCAGGATCATCAGTACCAGGCGCTGGGAGTTCATCAGGAAACTCTGATCGCGCACAATCCAGCCAAACACCTCAAACACCAGGCCGATGCCGATCAGCACCAGGAAGATGCTCAGCTCGGTGGGCATTCGACGCCGATGTTTGACCGGCGCCGAGGCTGGCTTGTTATCCGTTATTGCGTTCATAACCATTCACCTTTTTTATTCTGAAGCGCAGGCCAACCGCCGGCCCGCGCGGCGGTGCGTCAGTGGACTGCGGTCATACCCGAGGCCAGATGCATGACTTTTTCCTGGGTCGCTTCGCTGCGGTCCAGGGTGCCCATCAGTTCGCCTTCGTGCATTACCATCACCCGATCGCTCATGCCCAGCACCTCGGGCAACTCCGAAGAAATCATGATCACCGCCATGCCCTCGCTGGCGAGGAACGAGATCAGTCGATAGATCTCAGCCTTGGCGCCGACGTCGATGCCGCGGGTCGGCTCGTCGAGGATCAGCAGGCGTGGGTTGGTCATCAGCCAGCGGGCCAGTAGCGCCTTCTGCTGATTGCCGCCGGACAAGGTGTCGATGCACTGCTCCAGCGACGGCGTTTTCACCCGCAGTTTCTTGCACATGTCTTCGCACAGTGCGCGCAGGGCTTTCTGTTGGATAAAGCCGTTGCCCGAATAGTGGTGCAATACGGCCATTTCCATGTTTTCCAGCACCGACAGACAGGGGAACAGGCCACTGAGCTTGCGGTCCTCGGTCAGCAGTGCAAAGCCTTTGTCGATGGCCATATGCGGGTCGGTGATGCGCACCGGCTCGCCGTCGAGGGTGATCTGGCCGCCGTCGGCGGGGGTGATACCGAACAAGGTTTCGGCCACGTTGGTGCGGCCCGAGCCCATCAGCCCGGCAATTCCGAGAATCTCCCCGGCGTGCAGGTCGAACGACACATCCTTGAACACCCCGTCCAGGCGCAGGTTGCGCACCGACAGCAAGCGCTCGCCGATGGGCGTTTCGCGCACCGGGAACAACTGGCTCAGCTCGCGGCCCACCATCATCGAAATCAGGCTGTCGCTGTCCATGCTGTCGGCCCGTTGCAGGCCGATATACTGACCGTCGCGGAACACCGCCACTTCATCGGCGATGGCGAACACTTCGTCCATCTTGTGTGTGATATAGACGATGCCTTTGCCCTGGGACTTGAGGTCGGCAATGATCGAAAACAGATGGGCCACTTCCTTCTCGGTGATGGCCGATGTCGGTTCGTCCATGATCAGGATGTCGGAGTCGTAGGACACCGCTTTGGCAATCTCGACCATCTGCCGCTCGGCGATGCTCAGGTTGCCCACCTGTTCCTCGGGGTCCAGGTTGATGCGCAAGCGCGCCAGCAAGTCGGCGGTGCAGCGGTGCATTTCGCGGTGGTTGACCATGCGCAGGCCATTGAGCTGCTCGCGGCCGATCCAGATGTTCTCGGCGATGCTCATGTGCGGCATCAGGTTGAGTTCCTGATGGATCATCGCAATCCCGGCCTTCTGCGCGGCCAGCGGAGTCTCAAATACGATCGGCTCGCCTCGCAGGCGGATTTCGCCGCTGTCGGGCTGGTAGATGCCGGCGATGATCTTCATCAACGTCGATTTGCCCGCACCGTTCTCGCCCATCAGCGCCAGCACGGAACCGGGGCGCACGCGCAGCTGCACATCGTCCAGGGCCACGACACCGGGGAAGCCTTTGCTGATGTTGAGGATTTCCAGCAGGTAGGGTTCGTCCAGCGCACGGGGCTGGATACCCGCAGGCTGCGAGGCTGTGGCTTGAGCGAGCATAGACAGGTACTCCATCGACAGGGCGGGCACGACCGCCCTGCCGGCTTATTATTGTGAGGTCGGGGCTACTTGAAGTCTTTGACGTTGTCCGGAGTGATCAGCTTGAACGGGATCACCACGTTCTGCTCCGTCGCCTCGTTTTTTGCCATCTTGCGCGCCGCTTCCACCGAGCCGACGGCCTGGCCCTTGGCGTCCTGGAATGCCGACGCAGCCATGTCCCCCTTGGCGATCGCGTTCAAACCGTCCGGTGTGCCGTCGACACCGGCGATCAACACACTGCCCTTTTCCTTGCCGGCTGATTTCAAGGCCATGGACGCACCGATAGCCATCTCATCGTTGTTGGCCAGCACCGCGTCGAATTCGCGGCCCTGGGTCAACCAGTCGTTGACCAGCGTCATGCCCTTGTCGCGTAGCCAGATCCCGGTTTGTTCCTGCTCGATCTTAATGTCCGGATACTTGGCCAGCACCTCTTTCACGCCCTTGGTGCGGTTGGTGGTGGAGTTGTTCGCCAGGTCACCCAGCAGGATCACGATCTTGCCCTTACCGCCGAGTTTTTCGGCGATGTACTGCATTTGCAGCTTGCCGGCTTCGACGTCGTCGGAGGTCACGGCCACGACATCCTTGGGCAGGTCCTTCTGATCTGGCCGGCGGTTGACGAACACCAGTGGGATTTTCGCGGCGGTGGCGGCCTTGATGATGTTGGCGGTCGATGCGGTGTCCACTGGGTTAACGATGATGGCGTCGACTTTCTGGCTGATAAAGTTCTCGACCTGGCTCAGTTGCTTGACCACATCGGCGCGGGCGTCTTCGAACTGCAGCTGCACGCCATCACCCTTGGGGTACGACTTGGCTTGCTTGTCCATGTCTTCACGCAGGTAGGTCAGAAAGGTGTCATCGAATGCGGACATGCTCACGCCCACTTTGATATCGGCGGCGCTGGCAAACCCACTAGCCAGCAGCATGGACAAGGCCAGCGCGGTAAAACGGATCGGGGTCTTCATGAACGGTCTGTCTCCACTTTCTTGTTGGTTTTGTTGGACGTTGCGTTGTTCAGAGCGAGGTGGGCAGTCGTACGACTGGCGCACCGGGAATGCAGTACACCAGCGCGTCGTTATTTTCGACACACAGCACATTAAGGAAGGAGAAGTAGAACGGGCGGGTGCTGGGCAGACCGCGCGGCGCGGAGATGGGGCGTAAAACTCGCAGTACAGCGTTGAAGATTTTCATCTGACGGTACCTGGTTGTTTTTGATCTTGTTTTTGTTGAGCCGTGCGGATCGAGCCCGCGACGTACTTTTTGCAACCTGGAAAAGACTTTATTAGAAAATAATTTCCATATCAACCTGTTTTAGAATTTTATTCTATTTTTGTCGAAACCACCTGCTGGCGCTCGGCGCTCAGGCGTGCGGCGTCCAATATACGGGTGGTTTCCAACGCGTCATAGGCGTTGACCGGCAGCGCTCCCTGGCCTTGCACGGCGGCTTGCAACTGACGATAGAACTGGGTCCAGCAGCCCTTCTCCGACGGCACGCGTTCACGTTCCGGACCCTGCTCGAACCAGCCCCAGCGTCGGTGTTCTTCGGCGCCCCAGTGCTCGCCCTCGGTTTTCGGCGATTTGCCGGCCATCAGTGCTTCTTCCTGGCCGTCCAGGCCCTCGACGGTGTAACAGCCGGCGCTACCACTGACGCGAAAGCGCGGCGCCTGGCTGTTTTGCAAGGCATTGCCCCACAGGTGGGAAATCACCCCATTGGCATGGGTCAGAGACACAAAAAAACCGTGGTCGACATGGGGATGTTCGGCGCTGTAGTGCAATTGCGCGAATACCCTGTCCACCGGGCCGAACAGTTGCAACGCCTGGTCCACCAGGTGGCTGCCTAAATCCCGCAGCCAACCGCCACCGCTGGCGTTGCCCACCGCCTGCGGGCTGTAGCGTTCCACCCGCGATTCAAAGCGGCTGATGGTGCCCAGGGCGCCGGCATCGATGAGCTTGCGCAGGGTCAGGTAATCCGAGTCCCAGCGGCGGTTCTGATAAACACTGAGCAGCGTACCCTGGCGCTCAGCCGCGGTAATCAGCGCCTGGGCTTGCTCGGCGTTGGCGGCAAAGGGTTTGTCGCTGACTACCGTCACGCCGTGTTCGATAGCTTCGAGTACCAGTGCCGGGCGACCTTTAAGCGTGGTGGAAATCACCAAGGCATCCACACCGGCTTCGACGATCTGGCCGATGCTGTTGAATGCCTGGACACCCGGGTGGTCGGCATTCAATTGCTGGCGCCGCTCGGGGGAACGGGTGACCACGCCGACAAACGTGGCACCGGGCAAGGTCGCAATCAGCGGCGCATGAAAGAAGCGCCCTCCATGGCCATAGCCAACTAGTCCAATTCGCATGATTGACTCCTTGATTGAAGTACAAACCCAATCCAAAGGGGGAAGGAACCAGCCCTCCCCACCTTGACCGAGTGTCAGCCGTAGAAGCGTGGGCGCTCCGGCAAGCTGACCTTGACGATCTGCCCACTGCCCTGCGCCTCGATACACGCATCCGCCGCCACCGCCGCCGCATAGCCGTCCCACGCAGACGGCCCGCCCACCTTGCCGGCGCGTACGCTATCAATAAAGGCTTGCAACTCCACGTCATAGGCACCGATAAAGCGGTCCTTCCAATCCATCAGGATCGCGTTGGACAGCTTCGCCTCGCTACGCAGTTGCACCTGGGACGGTTCCGGCAATTTGGCGATGCCGCTCTCTCCCACCACTTCGCACTGGATGTCGTAGCCGTATTGGCAGTTCACGAACACTTCCACGTCGATGCGCGTGCCCTTGGCGGTTTCCAGCAGCACGATCTGCGGATCGCGCAAATGGGCCAAGGCCTTGCTGGTCTTGCGTGGGAACACCACTTGCACCGACACGTAGTCGTCGTCGAGCAGCCAGCGCAGCACATCCAGTTCGTGGATCAGGGTGTCGGTGATTGCCATGTCGGTCTTGTAGTTTTCGCCCACCCTCGGGTTGCGGTGTGCGCAGTGCAGCATCAAGGGCTCGCCGATCTGGCCGCTGTCGATCACGGCTTTAAGGGCGCGATATCCCTCGTCGTACGGGCGCATAAAGCCCACCTGCACCAGGCGCTTACCATGGGCCACTTCGGCGTCGACGATCTTGCGGCAGCCTTCGGCGGTCACCGCCAGCGGCTTTTCGCAGAACACCGGCTTGCCGGCGGCAATCGCGGCGAGCACGAATTCTTCGTGACTCGGCCCCCAGGAGGTCACCAGAACCGCTTCAACCTCGGCCGAGTTGATCAGCGCATGGCCGTCTGGGTACACCTCGGCGGCCAGCTGCAAGTCGGCAACTACCTTGGCGGCCTGTTCCAGATTGATGTCGGTCACCGCCACCACCTGGCTATTGAGCAAGGTCTGGCTGCAACGACGGATATGGTCGCGGCCGATGGCGCCGGTCCCGATAACACCTAGCTTCAAAGACATACACACACTCCTCTTGTTATTAGTACTGCCGGGCCTTGGCCAGGTGCTCGTTGAGTTTCTTCGCCGCCGCGTTCGTGCGTTCGCTGGTGGAGACCTGCGCCACCCCCACCCGCCACCAGGACAGGTAGCCGTGAACCATGGTTTTGGGCAGCACTTTAATGTCGATCAGGGTTGAGACGGTTTGCGTGCGCGCATCGGCCAGCGCGGCCTGTAATTGCTCCACGCTGCTGACTTTGTAGGTCTTGCAGCCATAGGCCGCCGCACTCATGGCGAAGTCCACCGGCACCAGGCCGCCGTCGAGCTGGCCGGTTTCGGGGTTGCGGTAGCGGAATTCGGTGCCGAAGCTGTCCATGCCGTTGCCGATCTGCAGGTTGTTGATGCAACCGAAGGCCATGTTGTCCAGCAGCACCACGTTGATCTTGCGCCGCTCCTGAATCGAGGTAGCCAGCTCGGAATGCAGCATCATGTAGGAGCCGTCGCCGACCAGGGCATAGACCTCCTTGCTCGGCTCGGCGAGCTTCACGCCGAGGGCGGCGTTGATCTCGTAGCCCATGCACGAGTAGCCGTATTCGACGTGGTAGGTGTTGACGCCCTTGCTCCGCCAGGCGCGCTGCAAATCGCCAGGCAGGCTGCCAGCGGCGGCGACGATAATTGCATCGTCGGCCACCGTCTCATTGAGCACACCCAGGACCCGGCTCTGGGTCAGGCACGAGCCGGTCAGCTCGATAAATTCCCGCAGTACTGCGCGGTCCAGGTGGTCATCCACTTCCGGCACAAAGTCATCGCCGTGGTACTCCACTTGATGCACGCGGTCGACTTCGGCGTCCAGTTGCGCCTTGGCGTCGGCAATCTGCTCGCCCCAACCTGCGCGGTAGTCACCGAGGGCATCGGTCAATGCTTGAAGGGCTACCTGCGCATCGGCCAGCACCTGCACGCCATCGAGTTTCAACGCATCGGCGGGGCTGATATTGAGGTTGAGAAATGTCACATCCGGGTGCTTGAACAGGGATTTGGACGAGGTGGTGAAGTCGGTGTAGCGCGTGCCGACGCCAATGATCAGATCGGCCTCGGGCGCCAGCAGGTTGGCCGCCAGGCACCCGGTTTCGCCGATGCCGCCGACGTTGAGCGGATGGCTGGACACCACCGCGCTCTTGCCCGCTTGCGTCTCGGCGAAGGGAATTTCGAAGCGCTCTGCGAACGCTTGCAACGCCGCATTCGCACCGGAGTACTTGACCCCGCCACCGCAGATGATCAGCGGTTTACGTTTGCCTCGGATGGCCGCCAGCGCATCGCCAAGCATCGCGGCGGTGGCTGGGCGACGCTCGATACGGTGCACGCGTTTTTGCAAGAAGTAATCCGGATAGTCCCAGGCTTCGGCCTGCACATCCTGGGGCAAGGCCAGGGTCACGGCGCCGGTTTCCGCCGGGTCGGTGAGCACGCGCATGGCGTGGATCGCGGCGCTCATCAGTTGTTCGGGACGGTTGATGCGGTCCCAGTACTTGCTCACGGACCGAAACGCATCGTTGGTGCTGATGCTCAGGTCGTGGAACTGCTCGATCTGTTGCAACACCGGGTCGGGCTGGCGGCTGGCGTACACATCGCCGGGCAACAGCAACAACGGAATGCGGTTGGCCGTGGCGGTGGCCGCCGCAGTGAGCATGTTCGCCGCACCCGGCCCGACCGAAGCAGTGCATGCATACACTTTGCGCCGCAGGTGCTGCTTGGCAAAACCGATGGCCGCGTGGGCCATGCCCTGCTCGTTACGGCCCTGGTGCACCACCAGGTCACCGCTGTCCTGCTCCAGGGCCTGGCCCAGGCCGAGCACATTGCCGTGGCCGAAAATCGTGAACACGCCGGCGACGAACTTGCTCTGCACGCCATCGACTTCGATGTACTGGTTGTCCAAAAACTTCACCAGGGCCTGGGCCATGGTCAGTCGGGTGGTGGTCATGTTGCGCCCCTTATCGTTTCTGCAGATGGGCGATGCTTGCCCCTAGCGCCTGCTGGATATCCGTCATTTCATGCACGCTGGCGGCGAACGGTTCGAACGACAGGTAACCGCCGTAGCCGCTGCTGAGCAGGGTGTCGATTTGTGCGGTATTGCCGAGGATGTCGCCCTCGCCCACCAGCACGCGGTGGCGGTCGCGGATCGAGTTGAGTGGCGCGTCGGTCTCTTCCACGCCGGAGATATGCACCAGCCCGGTCAATTGCGGGAAGAATTCCTGCTCGCCGGCCAAATAGTGGTGGAAGGTGTCATGCACCAGACGGAACACATCCAGGCCGCCGATGGCCTGGATCGCATCCACCGCCACGCGCTTGCGGCGCATTGCACACGCTTCAAAACCCAGAGGCTCGATAAAGCCGAGGATGCCGTACTCGCGCAGGATCGGCGCCAACTCGCTCAAAGCCGTGCGCAAACCGGCGGCACGCTGGGCCTCGTTGCGCGTATCACCGGGCTCGTTGAACGGGCACATCACCAGGCCCTGGGCGCCGCATTCACGAGCATAGTCGGCCATGGCGATGGCCTGGGCGCGACGTTCGTCGTTCCATACATCGAACGGGTACAGCGCGTTGATCGACAGCACCGTGATGCCCTGGGCCGCGCACGCTTCACGTACATGGCTGGCCGGGGTGCCGTATTCGATCTGGCGACCTTCGAGATCGTTACGGATCTCAATGGCATCGCACTTGAGCGAAGCCGCCAGCTGGATGAACGCGTCCAGTGACAGGTGCGGAGCGACCATGCGGTTAAGGGCAAAACGTAAAGGCGAATACATTGTTATTGTTCTCCGTCCAAACCGCTCGATCAAAGGTCCAGCAGCCAACTGTGCTGCGGGTCGTTATGGAAATGCCAGGCACGCTTGGGGCCGGCCATCACGTTCAGGTAATAGGACTCGTAGCCGTACGGCACGCTGACCGGGTGATAGCCCTTGGGCACCACCACCAGGTCGCTGTTTTCCACGGCCATGGCCTGGTCGATGCTGCGGTCGTCGGTGTACACCCGCTGGAACACAAAGCCTTGGGGCGGGTTGATCTGGTGGTAGTAGGTCTCTTCCAGAAAGCTCTGGTGCGGCAGGTCGTCGGTGTCGTGTTTGTGCGGCGGGTAGCTCGACGAATGCCCCGACGGCGTGCGTACTTCCACCACCAGCAGCGATTGGGCCGGCGCGCTGTCGGGCAGGATGTCGCACACATAGCGGGTGTTGGCGCCTTTGCCGCGCACGCTGCGCTTGCAGTCCTCGGGACGGATCAGGCGTGGTTCGTAACCCGGCGCGCCGGGAGCGGCGCACACGGCAATCTGCACATCGCTCAAGGCCGTGACCTGAGCGTCGGTGCCCGGAGGAAGGTAAGCGGCGAACGGCGACTTGTCCTCGAACACCGACTGGCGATCACCGAGGTTCTGCCAGTTGAAGCCTTCGCCTTCAATATTCACCCGGCCACTGAGCAGCACCAGGCACAGCTCTTTATCACCGGCGCTGACCGGCAGGGTTTCGCCCAGGCTCAGGCGGTAGGCCGAGAAGCCGACGTACTCCAGCCGCCCAGCTTCCAAGGCAACCATGGTTTGCCCGCGTTTGCTGCTTTTGACCAACAAGCTCATCACTCAAGTCCTCTCGTTGAGAAGCGCACGCAAGGTGTCGTAGCCCTTTTTCGCATAGATATAGCTGGGCGCCACGGCCGGGTCCTGCTCGGCCTCCACCACCAGCCAGCCCTCATATTTCGCGGCCATCAATGCATCCAGCAGTTCGGCAAAGTCGATATCGCCATCGCCGGGCACGGTGAACGTGCCGTTGACGATGCAGTCGGGGAAGCTCCACATCTGGTTGCGCGCCAACTGCACCACCGGCTTGCGCACGTCCTTGAAATGCACATGGCAAATGCGCCCGATGTGTTTGCGCAGCACTTCGATGGGTTCGCCGCCGCCCATATAGCAATGGCCGGAATCGAACAGCAGGCCGACCTCCGGGCCGGTGCGCTGCATCAGTTGATCGATGTCTTCAGGAGACTCAACGTAGGCGCCCATATGGTGGTGGTACGCCAAGCGCACGCCTTGGGACAGGGTGAAGCGCGCCAGTTCGGTGAGTTTGTCGGCGTAGTCCTGCCAAGCCTGTTCGCTGTGGAAACGCGGGCGTTCGATCAGGCGAATGCGCGAGCCCTGGATCGAATCCGCCACCTCGCCGTACACCAGCACATGGGCGCCGTTCTGCTTGAGCAACTCGACATGGCCGGCGATGGCTTCGATCTCCTCGGCCACCGAACGCCGGGCCAGGCGACTGGAATACCACCCCGACACCAGCGCCAGGTCATAGGGCCGCAGCACATCGCCGACGCCTTTGGCGTCCTTGGGGAACTTGCCGTTGAGTTCGAAACCTTCGTAGCCGATGTCCTTGCCTTCGCTCAGCGCGGTGCTGAGCGGCGTTTCACCGCCCAGGGCCGGAAGGTCGTCGTTGCTCCAAGAGATCGGGTTGATGCCAATTCGGATTGCGGGCATGGCTGCACCTTTATTATTTTCAGATATCACTGAGTTCTGCTTTTTGTGGGAGAGAGCTGGCGCCCTCCCACATTGGAATTGCAGCGCACATTCAAAGCTGTGGTCAGGTTCGCGCGCTGCGCCAGGCGTTGATCAGCTGTTCGAAGGTCGCCTGGACCTGCTGGATCAATGTCTCATCATCGATCTCCCCCGCCATCCACAAACGGCTGGGTTCCTGAAAGATCGTGCGGCCCACCGCAAACCCTCGGCACGTCGTGCTCTGACCGGCCTGCTGGAACCCGGTCGCCAAACAGTCCGCCGAGGCATTCAAGCCCAGCAGCACCACACCACGGCAGTACGGGTCGCGCTCCTGGATCAGCTCATCGAGTTTTTTCCAGTCTTCGGCCGACTGCGCCTCGATCTTCCACCACGCCGGGTAGATACCCAGGTTGTACAGGCGCTTGAGGCTACGGTAGAGCACATCCGGGTACGTGGATGGGTGATCCTTGGGTGGGATGACTTCCAGCAACAGCTCATGGCCGCTGACCAGGGAGGCGTCGTACACCGCCTTGAGTTGCGCTTCCTGCTCCAGGCGCAGCAAGGGTTCATCGTCGGGATGAAACTGCACCAGGCACTTGATGATCTGCTCCTGGGGCCAGGCGATCAGGTTGCTGCCGATGGACCGGCCATGCTCGAAGGCCAGCGGCCGCGAGTTCTGCACTTCCACCGGCCGCGCGATCCACCAGCCGCGCCCGCTGGCCGCATTGAGTGCGTCCTGGCCGAAGCGCTGGTCGGCGAGCAGGCCCACATCGGCCTCCACGCCCTGCTCGGCGAGCTTGCGCCCCACCCGTTCGACGGCCTGGATAAACAACTGCTTGATGTCGCTGATGCGCGCTGGGTCCTGGCCACCGCGTTGGGCCAGGTCCACCAATTGCCAGCGATGGTCGAAGGCGAAGATAAACAGCTGCTTCCACTGTTTGCGCGGCACCGTCACCCGGTGCAGGCGTTGCAGGGTCTGGTCCTGATCGGGCCGGGTGATCGGCACGGGGCTGCTGAACAAGTAATCCAACTCCGCCGGCGTGGGCATGGCCGGCGCGCAGGCATGGCGCGACACCACCAGACCGCCGCAGGCATTGGCCAACTGGCTGCAACGCTCGTCGCTGGCGTCATTCAACCACCCGCTGAGAAAGCCCGACATAAAGGCATCGCCGGCCCCCAATACATTAAGCACTTCCACCCGCACGCCGGGGTAGATCGCACCGTCTTCCAAGCGCGCCGGGATCGCGCCATGGATCACCGTGCACCCTTGCGGGCCGAGCTTGACCACCAGCGTCGCCGGGGTCAGCTCACGCACCGTGCGCAAGGCAGTGAGCAAATCCTCGCTACCGCCCGCGATCAAAAACTCTTCTTCGGTGCCGACGATCAGATCGAAGCGCGGCAGGATGTTCTGCACATGCTGGCTGACATTGCGGTCGGCAACAAAGCGGGTTTCGCCGTCGGCCTTGCCCGCCAGCCCCCACAGCACCGGGCGGTAGTCGATATCGAGCACACGTTTGACGTTATGTTTGGCCGCGTAGTCCAGGGCCTGGATGCTGGCCTTGTACACGCCGTCGGTGGAGAAATGCGTGCCGGTGATCAACAGCGCCTTGCTGGAAGCGATAAAGGCTTCATTGATGTCTTCAGCGCGCAGGGCCATGTCGGCGCAGTTTTCGCGGTAGAACACCAGGGGGAAGGTTTCGCGGTCCTTGAGGCCCAGCAACACCAAAGCGGTGAGGCGTTCCGGGTCGACCTTGATGCCGCTGACATCGCACCCTTCGCGGGCCAGGGACTCCACCAGGAAACGCCCCATATGGTCGTCGCCCACGCGGCTGAGCATCGCCGACTTGAGCCCCAGCCGCGCGGTGCCGAAAGCGATATTGGCGGAGGAACCGCCGAGGTACTTGGCGAAACTGGACACGTCCTCAAGCCGTGCACCGACTTGCTGTGCATAGAGGTCGACGCCCAGGCGCCCGAGGCAAATCAGATCCAATTGACGCCCACTGGCAAAACGAGTCTGGCCCATGCTGGCTCCTGTTATTTTTATCAGCCTGCGTTGTGCCGCCGTGGCGACGGCAAACGCTCTTGGTGGAGCAGACTAGAACGTTCAGCGGCACCAATCAATATTTATTCCATATTTATTTTTAGTGGAATATTTTTTCCAATAACCCGGCATAATGGTCCCCCTAGCCGGCGTGCATCGTTTCAGCACGCCACACCGGCCGTGATGTCGGGGTATTTTTTTGCGCCTACCCTGTAGACTGACGCCACCCATCAGCGCAACAGACGAACACGCCAGAAGGATTGCCCATGTCCCGCACCGATCCCGAGACCACCCTGGAAGACACCATCGCCAGCCCTCCGATCAATGCCGAACGCCTGTTGCAGCTGATTACCGACGAATACGAAAGCCTGCCGCGCCAGCTCAAACGCATCGCCAGCTACATGAGCCAGCAAAGCGACCGCATCATGGTCGACCGTATCAGCGACATTGCCCGCGAATGCGAAGTGCACCCCTCGGCCATCGTGCGTTTTTCCCAGCGTTTCGGGTTCAGCGGGTTCAGTGAGATGCAGGCGCTGTTCCGCGAGGCTTACACCCACAAGACCACCCCGGTGCAGAATTACCAGCAGCGCATCCGCAGCATGATCGCCAACAAGTCGCAGAAGGCCAGCGGCGGCGACCTGGCGCGCGAGTGCGTGAATGCCACCCTGTCCGGCATCGAGCGTCTGGGGCTGGAGCTGGACGACGCAATGTTCGAAAAAGCCGTGGACCTGGTGGTCAATGCCGACAACATCTACGTGGTCGGCGTGCGCCGCTCCTTCGCGGTGGCCGACTACCTGGTCTACAACCTGCAGCACACCAACAAGCGCATCCACCTGATCTCCGGCCTGGGCGGCAGCTACCGCGAGCAGATGCGCAGTGTGCGCGCCAATGACCTGGTGATCGCCATCAGCTTCACGCCCTACGGCAAAGAAACCCAGCACTGCCTGCGTATCGCCCAGCACCACCAGGCCAAGACCCTGATCATCACCGACAGCAACCTCTCGCCCCTAGCCAAGCGGGCCAACGCGGTGCTGCTGGTAAACGAGGGTTCTTCGTTCGCATTCCGCTCACTGAGCGCCACGCTGTGCCTGTGCCAGGCGCTGTTCATTGCGGTGGCGTACCGCCTGGAATTGAAAGTGGACGAGATTCACGAGCAGGTCGGGTTCGAAGACTGAACTCGCGGCCCGCCCCTGCTCATAGGCACAACGCCGCCAATGCTCGGCCGTGATAGCGAATCTGCGCCAAGGTCAGCGCGGTGTAGCCAATGATCACCGCCGGCGGCAACCTCGCCTCATGACAGAACGCGCCCAGCGGTTGCAGCGTGAGTCCGACAGATGCCGCCCGGGCACAGAAGTCCGCTTCTTCAGCTCCTGTCGGCAGCCACAACACAAAGTGCAGCCCAGCCTGCTGGCCAGTGACGCTGCCGTGGCCGCCGAGGCATTCGAGCAGCGTATCGCGACGGGCCAGATAAGCCTGGCGTGAAGCCCGCAGATGACGCACAAACGCCCCACTGCCAAGTAGCTCCACCAAGCCCAACTGATCACTGGCGCCGACCGAATGCCCGGTGAGGTGCAGGGTGCGTAGCAGCGGCCGGCGCAGCGCCTTGGGCACTACCATGAAGCCCACCCGCAAGCCAGGGAACAGATTTTTGTTGAAGCTACCGCAGTAGATCACCCGGTCGCCGGAATCCAGGGCTTTGAGTGCGGCCAGCGGCGCGCTCTGGTAATTGTATTCGCTGTCGTAATCGTCCTCGACCACCCATGCCTGCGCACGTGCGGCCCAGTCCAGCAAGGCCAGACGGCGTGATACCGACAGGGTCATGCCCAGCGGCGCCTGGTGGGCCGGTGTCACGTAGACCAGGCGCGCAACGTCGGGCAGCTGGGTGGTGTCGAGGCCATCAGCGCTGACCGGCACCGCCTGTACGCCAGCGCCGGCCAGCTCAAACAAGCGTCGTGCCGGTGGGTAGCCAGGGTCTTCGACACACGCCGTGTCGCCGGGGTTGAGCAGTGTGCGCGCAATCAAATCGAGGGCATGTCGAATACCGGTGGTGACAATCACTTCATCAGCCTCGCAGTGCAGCCCGCGATGCCGGCGCAGGTAGTCGGCGATCTGGGTACGCAGCTCCGGCACGCCCGCTGGATGGGACGCCTCCAGCGCGCCTGGCCCCGCCGCCAACAACCCACGAGACAGGCAGCGGGCCCAGGCTTTCATGTCGAACAGGCCGGCATCCGGACGCCTTGCGACGAAAGGCACATGACTTTGCACGCCCGCGTACGGGCGGTCCGGCTGTACCGGGCGACGCGGCATGTGGTGTGGCCTCGGCGCCGCGATAAAGTGTTCGGGGATCACCGCACACACGCGCGTGCCGGACCCCGCGATGCGCTGCACATACCCTTCCTCCTGCAAACGTTCATACGCAGTTTCCAACGTGCCGCGGGACACCCGCCACCGCTCGGCCAGGCTGCGCGTGGACGGCAAACGACTGCCCGCCGGCAATTGCCGGTTAAGGATCGCTGCGCGCAATGCCTCGTACGCGCCCTGCTGTTTGCCCGCGTCCAGCGCGTCGGGGCGTGGCAGATCAAGGGCGGATGCAGCTTTACCTCGGCTCATAGTGGTCCATTCTTTTTTGGCATAAGTGGCCCACAGGATTAAACCACAAAGCCGATAGAGTTCTGGCTCCACTTACTCCCACGAGCTTGCCCATGACTCAACGTGCTCTTTCCCTGGGTTCCTGGCTGGTGCTGCTGACCGTATTGATCGGCCTGCCGCGCATCACCCTGGACATGCACCTGCCAGCACTGCCAGCCATGGCTGATTACTTCCAGGCCAGCGACAGTCAGCTGCAATTGACCCTCACGCTGTACACCCTCGGTTCGGCCATTTCCCTGCTGGTCAGCGGCCCGCTGACTGACCGCTTCGGCCGTCGCCCGGTGTTACTGGCGGGACTGGCGCTGTATGGGCTGGCCACCTTGGCCTGCGCCTTGGCCGACAGTCTGGTCGTGCTGATAATCGCGCGGTTGTTTCAGGCGCTGGGCGGCTGCTGCACCACGGTGATTGGCCGCGTGATCGTGCGCGATCACTTCGACCGCAGCGAACAGGCACGCCTGCTGGGGCTGATCTCCATGGCGATGGCGGTGTCGCCGATGGCCGCGCCGGTAGTGGGCAGCCTGTTGCTGCCGTGGTTTGGGTGGCGTGGCTTGTTTCTGCTGTTGGGCGCGATCGGTGCGCTGTTGTATGGGGCGGTGTATCGCCGCCTGCCGGAAACCCGCCCGGCGCACGTAGCCGCTACGCCACCGGGCAATCTGCTGGGTCTGTATGGGCAGTTGCTGCGCGACCGCTATTTCCTGCGTTACGCGCTGGCCATCGGCTGCGTGTACAGCACGTATTTTCCCTTTATCAGTGAGTCATCTGCGCTGCTGCAACGGGGCTTTGGCTTATCCGCCACGGCCTATGCGCTGGTGTTCGCGGCAACGATCAGCGGCTATATGCTGGGGGCGAATCTGTTTCGTCGACTGGTGCTGCGCTTTGAAGCGGACCGATTGATCAGCGCAGCCATCGCATTGAACGTGGCAGGCAGCGTTCTGCTCGCCGTCACCACAAGCGCATGGGCGCAGCAATGGCTGGCGATTGTACTGCCGATGGTGGTGATCATGGTGTCGGTGGGATTGGTGATTCCGGCGTGCCAACTGTCGGTGTTGCAGCCCTATGGCGCGATTGCCGGCACCGCCTCGGGACTATTCTTCTTCATCCAGATGTTCCTCACCGCCATAAGCAGTGGGATCACCGGTTGGTTATCGGACGGCACCTCGCAGCCCTTGCTGATCATGACAGGCGTCGCCAGTATTTTGCTGGTGGCGACCTGGATGACGCTCCACCCAAAACAAAGTGGGAGGGCGCAAGCGCCCTCCCACGAGGTTCCGAGCCGAACTCGGGTTTAGTGCATGAAGATCGCGATCAGGATGATGACCGGGATAGGCACGCCGAGGAACCACAGCAGTAATGAGCGCATTGTTTTCTCCTTGAATTAACGGACGTAATGTTCGGTTTCGACATACACCACGGCATCGCGGCGGCGGCCGCCGAAGGTCGCGGCGAAGCTGGCGAAGAAGGCCCCGATCAGCAGCGCGACGAACATCCACAGTGCAGTCCAGGCAGCGACTTTGGCGGCGGTGTCAGCGGCTTGCTTGGCTTTGAGCTTGGCGTCTTCGACGGCTTTACGGGCGTCGCCGTAAACCTTGTCGATACGCGCTTCGGCGTCGGCCTGGCTGAGGTTGGTGCGCTGGCTGATCAACTGGGCCAGATAGGCACGGTCTTCGGCGGCGAGTTGGCCGTCATTGCTCAGGGTGCGGGCAAAAATGCGCGCTACAACGGCATGGGCGGCGTCATCACTGACGGCGGCCGGGCGGTCATCGCGGAACAGGCTGTCGACGTAATAACCGAAGTCATCACCCTTGACGCCCTGCGCTGCGCTGCCGGCGGCTTGCACCGCACCCGAGGCCACACTGGCGCTGGCTTGCACGCCGCCACCGACCACACTGCTGACCGAACTGACCACCAGGGTCGCGGTGATCAACGTGGCCACGGCCCACGCCAGGAAGCCATGGGCGGTGTCGCGAAAGTACACCTCATCGCCATGCATATTGGCCCACTTCACCCGCAGACGGCCGGCGATATAACCGCCCAACCCTGCCGCGACGATCTGGGTAAACGCCAGCCAGACAATTGTGGAAATGCCCAGCCCCTTGGCGCTGACGCCGCTATTGGCCCACGGCGAAACGGCCGAGAAGCCCAGGCCAAAGCCCAGCAACACCAGAATCAATGAGAGTGCAGCCGCCGCAGCGGCGCCGGCAAAAATCGCCCCCCAGGAAACCCCGGAGCGCGCGCTCGATTCTTGCAGCGTGGTTGAAGGTGTGATCATTGTTGTTTTGCTCCCGGCAGGAAAAATAGTGTTACAAGTCTCAAAAGGGACAGTGCAGGCCCCGTGCCAGTCGCATTAAAAATAAAAACTTAGCATTTTCAATAAGTTAGATAAGTTGAACTTCCTAAGACCATGCAACTTGCAAGAAATGCTCAATCAGGGCGGGCGTATTGCATTCCGTCATCGGAGGGATCTCGGTTTGCCTACATGAAGTTTTATTTAGGAAGCATTCAGCCAATTCTTGGCAAAATGCCTCACTTCTAGTGTGAATCGCTCGCCAGGTATGCCTATGACCCGCATTTTGACCATCGAGGATGACGCCGTAACGGCCCGCGAGATTGTCGCCGAGCTGAGTAGCCATGGACTGGAGGTTGATTGGGTGGACAACGGCCGCGAAGGCCTGGTCCGCGCCGTGAGTGGTGATTACGACCTGATCACCCTGGACCGTATGCTGCCGGAACTGGATGGCCTGGCCATCGTCACCACCCTGCGCACCATTGGAGTATCGACGCCGATCCTGATGATCAGCGCCCTCTCCGACGTCGATGAACGCGTGCGCGGCCTGCGCGCCGGGGGCGATGACTACCTGACCAAGCCGTTCGCTTCCGATGAAATGGCCGCCCGCGTCGAAGTACTGCTGCGCCGCAAAAGCACGGTCAAGGAATTCGAGACCGCCTTGCGCGTGGCCGACCTGGAGTTGAACCTGATCAGCCGCGAAGCCAGTCGCGCCGATCAGCCGCTGACCCTGCTGCCTACCGAATACAAACTGCTGGAATTCCTGATGCGCAACACCGGGCAGATCCTGTCGCGGATGATGATCTTCGAGGAAGTCTGGGGCTATCACTTCGACCCCGGCACCAACCTGATCGATGTGCACATCGGACGCCTGCGCAAGAAAATCGACCCACCGGGCCTCACGCCGCTGATCCGCACGGTACGAGGTTCCGGTTATGTCATTGCTGAACCCCTCTAAGGGCTGGCGCTCATCCAGCAGCCGCCTGCTGGCGCTGTACAGCTCGCTGTTCGTGGCCTGGAGCTGCATCCTGATGGGGGTGCTGTATTACGAAGTATCGGGTTACCTGAGCGACCTGTCGCGCCATTCCCTGCTGCAGCGCCAGCACCTGTTCCAGCGCTTCGACGGCGAGGAACTGGTGGAGGCGTTGACCACCAGCATGACCTTCGACATGAAAGGCGTGGATGCCTATGGCCTGTTCGACGAGCAGTTCCGCCCCCTGAATGGACCGATCCGCGCGATTCCGTCCGACCTGCCCCTGGACGGCAAGATCTACGCCCTGGCCAATTGCGTCGATTCCGACGACCCGAAATTGCCCAAGGACAGCTGCGATGCCGTGGCCACCCACACCGCAGACGGCCGCTGGCTGGTGCTGGTGCGCGCCAACGGTTCGCTGTTCGGCGTGACGCGAATCATCTGGCACGCACTGCTGTGGGCGCTGTCGCTGACCATCATCCCCGGTGCCGCCGGCTGGCACTTGCTGCGCCGCCGCCCGCTGCGACGCATTCGCGGGATCCAGGCCAGCGCCGAAGCCATCGTCGCCGGTGACCTCACCCACCGCCTGCCGCTGTCCAATCGACGCGACGAATTGGACATGCTCGCGGCCATCGTCAACGCAATGCTCGACCGTATCGAGAAGTTGATGAACGAGGTCAAGGGCGTGTGCGACAACATTGCCCACGACCTGCGTACGCCGCTGACGCGCCTGCGCGCGCAGCTTTATCGCATCCGGCAGGAGGCCGAGCAAGACTCGGGCTACGCGGTCAAGCTGGATGACGCGATTGCCGAAACCGACACCCTGATGGCGCGTTTTCGCGGGCTGTTGCGTATTTCAGAGCTGGAAGACCACCAGCGCCGCTCAGGCTTTCTGGTGCTGGACCCGTTGCCGCTGCTGCGGGAATTGCACGATTTCTATCTGCCGCTGGCCGAAGAAGGCGAACTGCAACTGGTGCTGGACGCCCCAGCATCCCTGCCGTGGATCACCGGCGACCGCGCGCTGCTGTTTGAAGCCGTGGCGAACTTGTTGAGCAATTCGATCAAGTTCACCCCGCCGGGCGGCGAAGTGATTTTGCGCGGGCTCAACGACGCGGGCAGCACCCGCATTGAAGTGCACGATTCGGGGCCGGGCATCCCGGCGGCGGAACGCGCGGCGGTGTTCCAGCGCTTTTATCGCGTGGAGGAAAGCGACCAGCCCGGTGGGTTCGGGCTGGGGTTGTCGATTGTCGCGGCGATCATCAACCTGCATGGCTTCAAGCTGGAAGTGGGCAGCAGCGCCCGTGGCGGCGCGCGGCTGATCCTGGAATGTCGCCAGCAACTGATGCCCGAATAAGTCAGTAAGCTCCGAGGTGGGGGCGAGCCGTCCTCCCCCACCCTGCCAGTCGAATCAGGCCTTGAAGTTGGCGCGCAGCGCTTCAACGCCACCCTTGTAGACACCGGCGAACAGCTCCTCCACCGCCTCGTCCGTGGTGCCCGCCGACGGGGTGAACACCCCTGACCAGGTCACCTTCGACGACGTGTCAGTCAAGGCTTCGATCTGCAAAGTCGCCAGGTACGCACTCACCGGAAACGGCGACTGCTCGATGGTGTAGCTGTAAGTGCGCGCCACATTGTCGAAGGTCTGCAAACGCTCGACGATGACGCCACCGTCGGCAGTTGTCAGATGGCGCAAGCGGCCACCTTCGCCAGGTTCGCTCTTGGCGATCAGCGGCAACCAATCCGGCAGGCTGTTGAAGCCGCCCACCAATTGCCAGACCTGATCGGCCGATACAGGGATTTCAATTACTGCGGATGCGGTTGGCACGGTCAATCTCCAGAAGTCATGGAAAACGTCGCCCAGACTGCCACGCCTGGCGCGTCATTGCATCCATTCTGAATGCTCGGATAAGGGTGTGGCTGACGCATCGCAATCGGGGGCAAGCCCCCTCCCACAGCATTGACTGTGTGGGAGGGGGCTTGCCCCCGATTGCAGTGGGTCAGGGCCCACAGGTTTCAGCTCAATGGCGCTTGAGGAACGCCAGCATCAACTGGTTAACCTGCTCCGCCGCCTCCAACTGCACCATATGCCCCTGCCCCGGCAGGATTTCCACCTGGGCCTCCAAGCCTTGGGCATGGTTGGCCGGGATAATGGCGTCGTCGCTGCCCCAGATCACCAGGCTCGGCTGTCGACCGACAACGTGGCGCACATCCACCTTCTGCCGCCCGCCGTCGAACAGCGCCCCATTGAGCTGGCGCAGCGCCTGATCCACGCCCTCCAACCGTTTGAACTTGAGCATGTCCTCCAGCATCTGCCGCGTCACCAGCGCCGGGTCGCTGAAGAGTTGCACCAGTTGCGGCTTGAGGGCGTTGCGATTGTTAGCGTCGGCGAACCCTTGCAGATAATCGCCATTGATGTCGGCACCCAGGCCGGCGCTGGCGATCAGGGTCAGCGAGACCACGCGCGCGGGTGCCTGCTCGGCAACGGTCAGGGCCACCAGCCCGCCCATGGAATGGCCGGCCAGATGCACGCGGTCCAGCTGTAGATGATCGAGCAAGCCCAGCACCGCCTCGCTTAATTCAGCCGCCTCGCCGCTGCGCAGGGTCTTGCCCGACTCGCCATGCCCCGGCAGGTCCAGGGCGATCACCCGGCGCTCGGCGGCCAGGGCCGGTTGGTTGAACAGCCAGTTGTTCAGGTCGCCGCCAAAGCCATGCACCAGCACCAGCGGCGTGCCGCCTTCGCCGAGGTCCAGATAACGCAGCAAGCGCCCGCCCACCTCGACTTTTTGCGCGCTCGGCCCGGCCGTTTCGGCCTCGGCGGCATTGGACACGAACCCGGCCTGGAAGCCTTCGATCACCGCATCGATCTCGGCGTCGCTGGCCTCGCCTTCCACCACCACACCGAGCAAGGCACCCACCGGCAAGGTCTCATCGCTCAGCGCCAAGACCCGACGCAACACACCGCTGAACGGCGCTTCCACACTGCTGGAAATCTTGTCGGTCTCCACATCCAACACGGCCTCGCCCTTCTCCACTCGGTCGCCGGGTTGCTTGAGCCAGATATCGATACGCCCTTCGGTCATCGACAGCCCCCACTTGGGCATGGTCAAGGTATGGATCATGCGGCGTTCCTCTTGTCGGCGATTTTCAGCACGGCGGCTTCGATCTTGGCGGCGTCGGGGATGTACAGGTCTTCCAGCGCATCGGAAAACGGCACAGGCGTGTGCGGCGCGGTGACCATTTCGATGGGCGCGCGCAGCGCAGCGAAGGCCCGCTGCGCCACCAGGGCGCTGATGTCGGTGGCAATCGAGCAACGCGGGTTGGACTCGTCGATCACCACCAGGCGCCCGGTTTTCTCCACGCTTTCCAGAATGCTGTCTTCGTCCAGAGGGCTGGTGGTGCGCAGGTCCAGCACTTCGCAATCGATGCCTTGGCGCGCCAGGTTGGCGGCGGCTTCCAGGGCGATATGCACCATGCGCCCGTAGGTCACCAGGGTCACGTCGCGGCCTTCGCGCACAAAGTTGGCCTCGCCGAACGGCACGGTGTACAGCTCTTCGGGTACTTCGCCTTGCAGGCTGTAGAGCATTTTGTGTTCGAGGAAGATCACCGGGTCGTTATCGCGGATCGCCTGGATCAGCATGCCCTTGGCGTCATAAGGGGTGGCCGGGCACACCACTTTCAGGCCGGGAATGTGGGTCCACATCGAGGTGAGCATCTGCGAATGCTGGGCGGCGGCGCGCAGGCCGGCGCCGTACATGGCGCGGATCACCAGGGGCGTGGTGGTCTTGCCGCCGAACATATAGCGGAACTTGGCCGCCTGGTTGAGCAATTGATCGAGGCAGCAGCCGATAAAGTCGACGAACATCAATTCGCACACCGGGCGCATGCCCCGGGTGGCGGCGCCTACGGCCATGCCCACGTAGCCGACCTCGGACAGTGGCGCATCCAGCACGCGCTCGGGAAACTCTGGGTACAGGCCCTTCGTGACGCCGAGCACGCCGCCCCAGGCGTCCTGCTCGCCGGGCGAACCGGTGCCGCCGGACACGTCCTGGCCGATGATAAACACGCTCTGGTCGCGGCGCATTTCCTGGGCCAGGGCTTCGTTGATTGCCTGCTGATAGCTGATTTTGCGAGCCATGAAATTCTCTCCGGGTCTTGTTGTTATTAGCGGTAGGCGACGTAGACATCGCTGAGCAGATCGGCCGCCTGGGGCTTGGGATCGGACTTGGCCAGGCGCACGGCGTCTTCGATCAACTGCGCGACTTCGCCATCGATGCGCTCGAACTGCGCCGCGTCCAGCCAGCCTTCGACCTGGCAACGCTGGCGGAACAGCGCCAGGCAATCCTGGGTCTCGCGCAGGTTTTTCACTTCATCCGGGCCGCGATAGGTCTGGGCATCGCCTTCGAAGTGGCCGTAGAAACGGCTCAACTTGACCTCCACCAGGGTCGGTCCCTCGCCCCGGCGCGCGCGCTCGACGGCAATGCCCAGTGCGGCATGAACGGCGAAGAAATCATTGCCATCGACGATCACCCCCGGCATGCCGAACCCCACGGCGCGCTCGGCGATGTCTTTGCACGCTACCGACCAGCCGGAACCGGTGGCTTCGGCGTAGCCGTTGTTTTCAGCAACGAACAGGCAGGGCAGTTTCATGATCGAGGCCAGGTTCATCGCTTCGAACACCGCGCCCTCGTTGGAGCCGCCATCACCAAAAAACGCCACGGCCACGCCCTGGCTGCCCTTGAGCTTGGAGGCCAGCGCCGCCCCCGCGGCCAACGGCGCGCCGGCGCCGACGATGCCATTGGCGCCGAGCATGCCTTTCTCCTGATCGGCGATGTGCATGGAGCCGCCCTTGCCGCCGCACACGCCGGTTTTTTTGCCGTAGATCTCGGCCATCATGCCGAACACATCCACGCCCTTGGCGATGCAATGGCCGTGGCCACGGTGGTTGGAAGCAATGCAGTCGTCATCGTTGAGATGGGCCATGACCCCAGCGGCACTGGCTTCCTGGCCGGCATACAAATGCACGAAGCCGGGGATCTCGCCGGTGGCGAATTCCACATGCAGGCGCTCTTCGAAATCACGGATGGTGCGCATCACGGTGTAGGCATGCAGCAATTGATCGGTGGACAGGTGGGTGGACATCTTGTTGTTCTCCAGGTTGTCTCGACACACGAAAGGCTGGCGTCGGCCAGCTACAGGCCACTCAGCACAGCCTGTGCCAGAACCGGCAAAAACCTGGCAAAGCCTTGATCCAGAGCAGTGCGGCGACCTTGAACGTGGGTGGCCTGCCCACCCAGAATGAGACGCTGCAGCGCAGCCCGCCGCCGCTGTCTCAGGGCAAATGAGACGCTGCGTCTCAGCGCCGGCAATCGGTCAGGTCGGCCTTGTCCGCCCGCGCGCGCAGGCGCTTAATGGCAGGCATAACAACAACGCGTGAGAACCGGAGGCCTTATGCTCGCCGCGAACTCCAGAGAGCACGTCGACTGCGTCAGTCGCGTGGTCCGCAATGCCGATCGCCTGCCCCAGGCACCGGTGCCGTCGCTGATTTTCGATTCCTGGCGCCGCTCCATGGAACAACACCACCTCGACCCCGGCTCGCTGCAAGGGCCACGCATCCTCAGCGAACCCTTGCTCAAGGAATGTCGCGAGCGCGCCGAGCTGTTTATGCGCATCGCCAGTGAAGAGGTCGGGCAACTGCACCACCGCGTGCGCCATGCCGACTACTGCGTGATGCTCACCGACGCCCAAGGCCAGACCCTCGACCATCGCGTCGACAGCCGCATTCGCAACGATTGCCGCAAAGCCGGCCTGTATCTGGGCACCTGCTGGTCGGAAGCCGAAGAAGGCACCTGCGGCGTAGCCACGGTATTGACCAGCAAGGCAGCGGTGACCGTGCACAAACGCGATCACTTCCGCGCGGCCTTTATCGACCTGACCTGCTCCGCCGCGCCGATCTTCGACCCCCAGGGCAACCTGCTGGGGGTGATGGATGCTTCGGCGCTCCAGTCGCCGGACGACCGCCGCAGTCAGCACCTGGTGCGCCAGATGGTGGCCCAGAGCGCCCAGGCCATCGAGAATGCATTCTTCATGCACAGCGCCCGTCAGCACTGGGTGCTGCAAGCCCACAGCACCCCCGGTTATGTGGACAGCCAGCCCGACCTGTTGCTGGCCTGGGACCAGGACGGGCGCCTGCTGGCCCTCAACAGCAAGGCACGCCAAGCGTTGCGGCGGCGCTTCGGCCAGGTGCCGGCGCATATCGGCGAGGTATTCGACTTGGATGCCTTGCGGGCGGTGACCGACCAGCGCACCCAGCAGTTGAACTGGCTAGGCGAACCCGGCGCGCTGCATGTGCGGGTCAACACCCCCCAGCGCCCTCGCCCGCGCACGGCCCCCAGCACCCAGCTCGACCCTCGGGTGGAGGAGCATCTGCGCCTGGCCGTGCGGGTCAAGGACCGCAACCTGCCGGTGCTGGTGCAAGGCGAGACCGGCGCCGGCAAGGAAGTCTTCGCCCGCCAGCTGCATGAGCGCAGCGCGCGACGCCAAGGCCCGTTCGTGGCGGTGAACTGCGCGGCGATTCCGGAAAACCTGATTGAAAGCGAGCTGTTCGGCTATGTGGCCGGGGCGTTTACCGGCGCCTCCAGCAAGGGCATGCCAGGCCTTTTGGTGCAGGCCGATGGCGGCACGTTGTTTCTCGATGAGATCGGCGATATGCCGCTGGCATTGCAGACCCGCTTGCTGCGGGTGATGGCCGAGGGGGAAGTGGCGCCCCTGGGGGCGGCCAAAACCCGTACGGTGGATATCCAGATGATCTGCGCCAGTCACCGCGACTTGGCGGCACTGGTGAGCGAGGGGCGTTTTCGCGAAGACCTGTACTTTCGTCTCGGCTGTGCCCGTGTGAGCCTGCCGCCCTTGCGCGATCGCACCGACAAACTGGCCCTGATCCACCGTCTGCTGGCCCAGGAATCCCATGGCGGCGCGGTCTCGCTGGGCATCAGCCAGGCGGCGCTTGAGGTGCTGTTGAGCTATGGCTGGCCGGGCAATGTGCGCCAGCTGCGGCATGTATTGGCGTACGCCTGCGCGGTGTGCGACGGCGATACCCTGCAATTGGCGGACCTGCCGGTGGAAGTGCGCGGCGAACAGGTCGCGGCGCCGGCAGAACAAAGCGCCAGCCCGGAACGGCAAGTGGTACTGGATGCACTGATCCGGCATCGCTGGAAACCAACACCGACCGCCCAGGCGCTGGGCATTTCCCGAGCCACCCTGTACCGCCGAGTCAACCAACTGGGTATCGACATGCCCGGCAAGGCTTCCCTGACACAGTGAGGACGCTCATAGCGGCGTGTCAGTGACACACCTGTTGCCTGAGCGAAAGCTATCGGGGGCAAGCCCCCTCCCACAGTGGGATCTCGCTGTCGCAGGTCAATGTGGGAGGGGGCTTGCCCCCGATGGCGGTGGGTCAGCGAAAAAAATACTAATTGAACCACCATCAGCGCAGGCGTTGAGCGATCAGCGGTAGACCAGCCCACCGTCGATCAAGGGCGACTGCCCCGTCATGTAGTCCGCATCCGGCCCCGCCAGGAACGCCACCAGCCCCGCCACATCCTCCGGGGTTTCTGCGCGGCCCAGGGCGATGCCGTCCACGTATTGATTGAAGGTCGCGCCCACCTCGGCCCCGGTGATCTCGGCCATACGCTTGTCGATCTCCACCCACATATCGGTGCCCACGACGCCCGGGCAGTAGGCATTGACGGTGATCCCCGCGCTGGCCAGTTCCTTGGCCGCCGCCTGGGTCAGCGCACGCACGGCGAACTTGGTGGCCGAGTACACGCCCAGCAGCGCAAACCCTTCGTGACCGGCGATGGAGCAGGCGTTGATGATCTTGCCCTTGCACCCCAGCGCCTTGAATTTCTTGCCGGCGGCCTGGATGCCCCACAACACGCCCTGCACGTTGATACCCAAGGTGCGTTCGACCTGTTCCGGGGTCACCTCCAGCAGTGCATCGATCTGCGCCACCCCGGCGTTGTTGACGATGATGTCGAAGCCGCCCAGGGTCTGGTGCGCATGCTCCACCGCCGCCACCACCTGTTCGCGCTTGGACACATCGGCGATAAACACCGATGCCTTGCGCCCGATGGCCGTGATTTCGCTGGCCACGGCGGCGAGTTTGGCGCCATTGATGTCCACCAGGGCGATATCGGCGCCCTCCTGAGCCAAGCGCAAGGCAATGGCCCGGCCGATGCCCTGCCCGGCGCCGGTGACCAGCGCAACTTTTCCAGCGATACCCATGACGATCTCCTGTACGAATGAGAGAAGCCTTGTCTATCGCAGCTACACCAGGCGGCTGTCGAGGCCATAAGGCTGCGGCGAGTGGGCTGAGACGGGACGTCTCACTTGTAAAACCGAGCCGTAATGCCTAGCTTATGCGCCCCCTGCCCCGCGCTCTAAGGCCCTGCCCATGGTTTTGCGTTTCCGCCCTGTCGCCTCTTCTCGTGTTGCCCTCGGTCTGCTGCTCAGCGGCGGCATCGGCCATAGCCTGGCGGCCGAGCTCGAACTGCCGGCGGTGCAGGTCCAGGGCCAGGAAACGTCCGGCTATCGCGCCGAGACGGCCTCGGTCGGCGGCTTCAATGAAGCGCCGCTGCTGGACACTCCGGCGTCGGTCAGCGTGTTCAACGCCGCGCTGCTCAAGGACCAGCAGGCGCGCCTGCTCAGCGAGGTGCTGCGCAACGATGCGTCGGTGGGCGAGAGCTATGCGCCCATCGGTTATTACGAAAACTTCGTAGTGCGCGGTTTCTCGCTGAATGCGGCCAGCAGCTACAAGATCAACGGGCGCACCATCACCGGCGAGCAGAACGTCGCCCTGGAAAACAAGCAGCAAGTGGAAGTGCTCAAGGGCCTGTCGGGCGTGCAGAGCGGCGTTGCCGAGCCCAGCGGCGTGATCAACTATGTGACCAAGCGCCCGGAAGACGTGCGCTCGGTGACCGTCTCCACCGACGATCGCGGCAGCGGCTACCTGGCCACCGACGTCGGCGGCTGGTTCGGCAGCGAGCAGCAATTCGGCCTGCGCGCCAACGTCGCCCACGAAGACCTGCATTCCTACGTGGAACACGCCAATGGCCAGCGCGATTTTGTGTCCCTGGCTTTTGACTGGAACATCAGCCCCGACGCCGTGCTGCAACTGGACGCCGAATACCAGAACAAACAACAGCGCTCGGTGCCGGGCTACCAACTGCTCGGCGGCAGCGAAGTACCCCACGGAGCCTCACCGAAAAAACTGCTGGGGCACCAGAGCGGCGCCAAACCGGTGGACATCGACTCGCTGAACCTTAACGGCAAGTTCGAATACCGCTTCAGCGATCATTGGACCGGCCAGCTCAGCGCCGCGCGCAGCAAAGTGGTGATCGATGACTACAGCTCGTTCGCCTGGGGTTGTTATTACATCGGCAGCTGCAATGCCAACACCTTCAGCCCCGAAGGCGACTACGACATCTACGACTATCGCAGCCCCGACGACACCCGGCGCGACGATGAAGTGCAGGCCGCCATGACCGGCCTGTTCGACACCGCAGGCCTGGGCCACGAATTGACCTTCGGCACCAGCGCGTTCCGCCGGGTCATCGACCAGCGCACAGCGGTCAACGAACGGATCGGCAGCGGCAATATCCACCAGGACGCCGCGACCTTCGCCCCCACCGACGTGCCCCTCAACGACAGCCACCGCAGCCTCGACAGCCGCCAGTACGGCCTATTCGTCACCGACCGCATCCGTTTTAACGAGCAGTGGCAAACGGTGCTCGGTGGGCGTGAAGTGCGTCTCGATGAACAGGCATTCGACAGCAACGGCAGCCCGTCCCGCCACACGCAGCAGTATGTGTTCCTGCCCCAGGCGGCGTTGATCTATAAGCCGGTGGACAGCGTGTCGCTCTACACCAGCTACAGCAAAGGCTTGTCTCTGGGAGGCGCCGCGCCGTGGTTCGCGACCAATGCCAGTGAGACCCTGGCACCGACCACCTCGCGGCAGATCGAAGCCGGAGTCAAATACGATTGGCGCCGCATCAGCTTCGCGGCGGCGCTGTTCCAGACCCGCCAGGCCTACCAGTACGCCAGGCCCGACGGCGCCGGCAGCTTTACCTATGTGCAACAGGGCGAGCAGAAAAACACCGGGTTGGAAGTGTCGGCCAATGGCTGGGCCACCGAGCGTTTGCAGATCGCCACCAGCGTGGCGGCGATTCGTGCACGGGTGAGCGGCAGCGGTACAGCAGCCTATGAAGGGCACCAGGCGATCAACGTGCCCAAACTGCGCGCCAGCCTCTACGCCGACTATGCGCTGCCGTGGGTCAATGGCCTGGCGCTGCTGGGTGGCGTGCAATACAGCGCCAAGAAGTACGCCAACCGCAGCGGTAATGTGGAGGTGGGCGATTACGCGGTGGTCAACGTCGGCAGCCGCTACACCACCCACGTCGACGGTTACGAAACCGTGTTGCGCCTGAGCGTCGACAACCTGTTCGACAAGCGCTATTGGCGCGACGCGGGCGAATACCTGGGCGACGACTACCTGTTCCAGGGCGCACCGCTGACGGCGCGCCTGAGTGCCACGGTGAATTTCTAAGACGTTACTTGGGCATCTTGCGAAAGCCCACGGCGAGGCGGTTCCAGCTGTTGATGGTGGCGATGGCCAGGCTCAGATCGACCTGTTCCTGGGCGCTGAATTCGGCAGCCAATGCCGTGTAGTCAGCGTCCGGCGCGTGGGTCTGGCTGATCAGGGTCAGGCTTTCGGCCCAGGCCAGCGCGGCACGTTCGCGTGGGGTGAAAAACGGCGTCTCGCGCCACGCCGACAGCGTGTACAGCCGCCGTTCGGTCTCACCGCCCTTGCGGGCGTCGGCGGTGTGCATATCGAGGCAGAATGCACAGCCGTTGATCTGCGACACGCGCAGGCGGATCAGTTCGAGCAGCGGCAGTTCGATGGACAATTTACCCACGGCGGCTTCGAGGGCGAGCATGGCTTTCATGGCGTCCGGGGAAGCGTTGTAGAAATCGATACGGCTTTGCATGGGGAACTCCAGAACGGTGGGAAGTGGTGGCTAGGTTAGCCACCGGCCCGTGCGGGAGAAATAGCCAATTACGGCGAAGAATGGGTGACCAATGTTGCCCTGTTATCCCCTTACTGCTCCCGCGTCTTGACCTTCAAATGCCGCGCATACCAGGGCCGTTGCGGCACGCGTTTGAACAAGCCCTGCAATGCCTGCTCATCGGCGCCAAAGGTGATCCGCAGCGCGAGTTTCATGGTCTCCGGGTCCATTTCCATCGACTTGCCCATCTGCAGCCCTGGGGTGGTGCTGCACCCATGGGTGTCCGGACCGAGCCACGGGTCGCCCACTTCGACCCAGCGCCCCTGGGCGAACCAAGGCACGCCGTTGACCTCCAGGCGGCTGACCTCGCCGGGGTGGAAGCGCTCGTGGGCGCGAAACCAGTCTTCGACGCGGTCGTCGATCCAGCCGTGGAAGTGCCAGAACACCGGGTTGACGTGGGAGGAAAACGGGTCGCCGAGGAAGTCGTTCTCGGCCGTATACCAGCGTGGCGCGAAGTCCGCCGGGTCGCGGGCAAATGGCACCGGGGCGCCGTTGGAAGGGTCGCGCGGCACCGAGGCCCAGCGCATGTGCAGCCAGTCGTGCAGGCCCAATTCCATTTCAGAACCCAGTTGCCCCAGGGTCAGTTTGGCCAGGTAGCGCGGGTCGCGGTACTGGGATTCCCACACTTGGAAGTTGCTGTGGTAGGTCTCGGCGGCCTTGATATCGCTGACCCATTGGGTGTAATCGCTGTCGTCCGGGGCCGACCAGGTGGGCGGCAGCGCGAAGCCGTCATGGTTATCGAAATAGCGCAGAAAGCCCAGGCGATCGCGTTCCAGGGGCGGTTGCGGCGCGGGGAATTGCGGCCAGGAAGGCAAGTCCTGCATAGCGCGGGCCTTGCCGAGCATATGTCGGTGCATAAAAAAAAAGTCGATACCCGAGCCGTTGCGGTCCTTGCGGTCACCGCGCGCGTCGCGCTCCTGGCCGCGCGGACCAGGCTGCCAACCGATACCGCGCAAGGCATCGCGCTTGTCGTCGGGGAGCTTGTGCCATTGATCGCGGGTGGCGTGCCACAGCTGATGGAACAGGCGATGTTCGGGGGCGATCAACCAGGCCAGCAGGGTCGGGTCCAGGCCAATGCGTTGGCGGGCTTCGGGGAAACTGTGCTTGTGGGCAATAAAACGGTTATCGCGCTCGGTCATGGCCAGGGGGCGATCGAGGTCGAGGATCTGCCCGCTGAGGGTGCTGCTGCCGGCGTTGGCGAAATCGGCCCAGACTTCGTCGAGGGTCATTTTGAATTCGTAGGCCGGCACGCCGTTGGTGGCGTTGCGGTCGATCAGGCGCCAGTAGAGCAAAGCGCCCTCGCCCGTTACCAGATCGCCGAGCACGCGGTAGCGCGGCTCGCCCTCGGCACGCAGATTGGCGGCGGTGTCCAGGTAGCCGCGCAGGCCGCGGCCACGGGGGGCGATGTCCAGCAGCAATTGCAGGCCCTCCAACGGCAGGCCCTTGAGGCCGGCATCGCGACCTTCCAGACGCAGGCTCCACACCCCACGCAAGGTGTTGGCCAGGTGCTGCCCGGCGCTGTCGGCCAGGTCCACCGTGGCTTCGCCGGGAGTGGTGGGCAACGCTTCTTCGCGCGTCAACTCGCGATGGGCATAGAAAGCCGCCGGCACCGCGGCACCTGTGAGCGCCAGGCCGGCGATGAAGCCACGTCGAGAGAGGGTCATTGTCTACCTTAGGAAACGCCTTTATCAGAGCTAGAACGTACGCAGCCCGGGGAAATTTACCGCGCGCCGCCAGCGCCTAAATTTCGCCGCCCATGGCTCGTTCTTCCCTGATAGCGATGGCCTCAACTGACTGAGATGGCAATGACAAAACCACGTTCGAACAAGGCGCTGTTTATCGGCTTGCCGCTGGCGCTGGCCATCGGTGCCGGGGCTGGCTGGCTGGTCTGGGATCACTGGTTCAAAGGCAATGCCGGTTACCCGCTGGCGGTGATCAAGCAGGCCAATGAGCTGCAGAATCGCGTGCTGTCGTTCGACAGCCATATCACCGTGCCCATCGATTTCGGCACCGCCGGCAACGAGGCGGACAAGGACGGTGAAGGCCAGTTCGACCTGGTCAAGGCCGCGCGCGGACGCTTGTCCGGCGCGGCGCTGACGATCTTCGGCTGGCCGGAAATCTGGAACGGCCCCAATGCTCCGCACAAGCCGACCGAAGGCTTCATCGAAGCGGCGCGCCACGAGCAGGAGGTGCGCTACAAGATCATCAGCGCCATGGTGCGCGACTTCCCCAACCAGGTCGCCATCGCCTACACCCCGGATGACTTTCGGCGCCTGCACGGGGAAGGCAAGTTTGCGATTTTCATCAGCATGCTCAACGCCTACCCCTTGGGCAACGACCTGAACCAGCTTGACCTGTGGGCTGCGCGCGGCATGCGCATGTTCGGTTTCAGCTACGTGGGCAATAACGCCTGGTCCGACTCGTCGCGCCCGCTGCCGTTTTTCAATGATTCGGTGGATGCGCTGGATGGGCTTTCGGACATCGGCAAGCAAGCCGTGCAGCGCCTCAATGACCTGGGGGTGATCATCGATGTGTCGCAGATGTCGACCAAGGCCTTGGAGCAAGTGGCGCAGCTGAGCCGTACGCCGATGGTGGCGTCGCACTCGGCACCGCGGGCGGCGGTGGATATTCCGCGCAACCTCAGCGACAAAGAGCTGCAACTGATCAAGCAGAGTGGCGGCGTGGTGCAAATCGTCGGCTTCTCGGCCTACCTGCGCCCGCTCAGCCAACCGACCCAGGACAAGCTCAACCAACTGCGCGCGCGCTTCGACCTGCCGCCGCTGCCCAACCTGGCCATGGCGCTGATGCCGGGCGACGCGATTATCGCCGCCTGGCCGGAGCAGAAGTTCGGCGAGTACGCCAGCGCGCTGTACGCCATCCTCGACGAAGAACCCAAGGCCAGCCTCAAGGACCTGGGGGATGCCATCGATTACACCGTGCGTAAGATCGGCATCGACCATGTGGGCCTGTCGTCGGACTTCAACGACGGCGGCGGTATCGACGGCTGGAACAACGTTGGCGAGATTCGCAACGTCACCGCCGAACTGATCCAGCGCGGCTACTCCGAGGCGGATATCGCCAAGCTGTGGGGCGGCAATTTCCTGCGCGTGTGGGAGCAGGTTCAACACGCCGCCAAGCCTGTGGCGCAACGCTAATCAACCATGAAGTAAGTCCATGACCGACCGTCGTACATTTCTCAAGCACGCTGGGGTGTTGGCCGCCAGCCTGCCTCTGGGCGCCGCCCTTCTACCCCAGGTCGCAGCCGCCGCCCCAACGGACAACCCATGGACGGGTTTCAAGCAATTGTTCAACCAAGACCCGGACTACCTGCACTTTTCCAACTTCCTGGTGGCGTCGCACCCCAGGCCCGTGCGCGAGGCCATCGAACGCTACCGCGTGCAGATCGATCGCAACCCCGGCCTGGCCATGGACTGGGACTTGCAGGAAACCTGGAAGCGCGAAGGCCAGGTGCGCGAATGGGCCGGGCGTTACCTCAAGGCCACGCCGCCGCAGATCGCCCTCACCGGCAGCACCTCCGAAGGCTTGGCCATGATTTACGGCGGCCTCCAGGTGCGCGCCGACCAGGAGATTCTCACCACCGTTCACGAGCATTACGCGACCCAGAACGTGCTGGATTTTCGGGCGCGACAACAAGGCACCCAAGTGCGGCGGATCAGCCTGTTCGAAAACCCCAGCCGAGTATCGGTCGATGAAGTGCTGGGTAATATCCAGCGCGCCATCCGCCCCAACACCCGGGTGCTGGGCATGACCTGGGTGCAGTCCGGCAGCGGTGTGAAGCTGCCCATTGGCGAAATCGGCACGCTGGTGGCCGACCACAACCGCCAGCGCGACGAACGTGATCGCATTCTGTATGTGGTGGATGGCGTGCACGGTTTGGGCGTAGAGAACCTCGATTTCCCGGACATGCACTGCGACTTTTTCATCGCCGGCACCCATAAGTGGATGTTCGGCCCGCGCGGCACCGGTCTGGTCTGCGCCCGCGACCCCGAAAACAAATACGTCACGCCCATGGTGCCGACGTTTTCCGAAGACAAGGACTTCGCCACCATCATGACCCCGGGTGGCTTCCATGCCTTCGAACATCGGTGGGCGGCGGACGAGGCATTCAAGCTGCACTTGCAACTGGGCAAGGCGCCGGTGCAGGCGCGCATCCACGCGCTCAACCGTGAATTCAAGGAACAGTTGCAAGCCCATCCGCGCATCGAACTGGTTACGCCGCACAGTAGCGAGCTGTCGGCCGGCTTTACGTTTTTCCGGGTCAAGGGCCAGGACTGCGAGGCCGTGGCGGCGCACATGGTGCGCCAGCGCGTGGTGATCGATGCGGTGGACCGCGACGTCGGCCCAGTGATCCGCACCGCCCCTGGCCTGCTCAATTCCAGCGAAGAGATCCAACGCTTCATGACCCTGCTCAGCGCACGGGCGTGATGCCTATTTTCACCTTTTGAACCCGAGGCCCCCTATGCGCGCATCCCGATTCAAACCTTTGACCGCCCTGGCCCTGACCGCCGTGTGCGGCGCCTGCCTGCCGAGCCTGGCCCACGCCGCCGCGCCAGCCGCCGGCAAAGTGTTCAAGGACTGCAAGGACTGCCCGGAAATGGTGGTGCTGCCCGCCGGCACCTTCACCATGGGCACGCCGGCAGATGAAGTCGGCCGCGAGCCGGACGAAGGCCCGATGCACGAAGTGACCTTTGCCAAGCCGTTCGCCATGAGCCGCTTCCAGATCACTGCCGGCGAATGGGACAGCTACGTGCGCCAGACCGGCGTAAAGATCGCCGACGGCGACACTCGCCCCGGCCGCGAATGTATCGCCAGCAAGCCGCGCTATCCCCAGGGCCCACGCCAGCCGGCGGTGTGCATGGACATGGACGATATAAAAAACTACGTGGCCTGGCTGTCGAAGAAGACCGGCCAGCAGTACCACATGGTCAGCGAGGCCCAGCGCGAGTACGCCGCCCGCGCCGGCTCCACCGGGCCATTCCCCTTCCCGTTCGATGCGGGCAAGGACTACAGCATCGCCGAACACGCCAATACCTACGGCCCGGCGGACGGCTACAGCTATTCCTCGCCTGTGGGCAGCTACCCACCGAATGCGTTTGGCCTGTACGACATGCACGGCAATGTCTACGAACGCGTGGCCGATTGCGAACACCCCAACTACATCGGCGCACCTACCGACGGCAGCGCCTGGGTTGAACCGAACTGCGAGTCTTACCAGATCCGTGGCAATGACTGGGGCGAAGCACCGGTGTTCTCACGCTCGGGCAACCGCAACAATATCTACCCGCAGACACGCGGGGATTGGATTGGGTTCAGGGTCGTGCGCGACCTCTGATTGGGTTGTGGTGAAAGGACTTGCGGTGGTGAGCGGGCTTGTCCTGCGCTGGGCTGCGAAGCGGTCCCGCTCCAGACAATATGGTTTATCTGGTAAACCGAGGTGCCTGGGTTTGGGGCCGCTTCGCGCCCCAGCGCAGGACAAGCCCGCTCACCACAACCGCACTCTCGCAAGCTTAGCCACGACGGCGCATGCCCCCGATCCGTTGTAGTGAGCAGGCTTGTCCTGCGCTGGGCTGCGAAGCGGCCCCGCTCCAGACAATGTGATTTATCTGGTAAACCGAGGCGCCTGGGTTTGGGGCCGCTTCGCGCCCCGGCGCGGGGCAAGCCCGCTCACCACAACCACACACTCGCAAGCTTAGCCACGACAGTACATGCCCACGACCCGTTGTAGTGAGCAGGCTTGTCCTGCGCTGGGCTGCGAAGCGGCCCCGCTCCAGACAATGTGATTTATCTGGTAAACCGAGGTGCCTGGGTTTGGGGCCGCTTCGCGCCCCGGCGCGGGGCAAGCCCGCTCACCACAACCACACTCTCGCAAGCTTAGCCACGACGGTACATGCCCACGACCCGTTGTAGTGAGCAGGCTTGTCCTGCGCTGGGCTGCGAAGCGGCCTCGCTCCAGACAATGTGATTTATCTGGTAAACCGAGGTGCCTGGTTTTGGGGCCGCTTTGCGCCCCAGCGCGGGGCAAGCCCGCTCACCACAACCACACACTCGCAAGCTTAGCCACGACGGTACATGCCCCCGATCCGTTGTAGTGAGCAGGCTTGTCCTGCGCTGGGCTGCGAAGCGGCCTCGCTCCAGACAATGTGATTTATCTGGTAAACCGAGGTGCCTGGGTTTGGGGCCGCTTCGCGCCCCAGCGCGGGGCAAGCCCGCTCACCACAACCGCACTCTCGCAAGCTTAGCCACGACGGTACATGCCCACGACCCGTTGTGGTGAGCAGGCTTGTCCTGCGCTGGGCTGCGAAGCGGCCCTAAAACCAGGCGACTGTTTTTGCCTGACCCACCGCAGTGTCGGCAGGGGGACGCTTCGCGCCCAGGCGCGGGGCAAGCCCGCTCACTACAGAAGCCTCAAATTTTAGGGTTGGCTTTGTTTGGCCAGGCGCTCCAGCCCTTCATGCAAGGCCGGGAACAGGCTGTTGTTGAAGTTGTTCCAGCGCAGTTCGAGGATGGTGTCGTCCGCTGCGATGTCGGTGTTGAGCACGTCATGGAACACTTCGCCGGAGTCGATGCCATTGTCCACGTAGTGGAACGAAGCGCCGGTGCGGTACAGCGGCTCGCATGGCTGGGTTGCCTTGGTCGTCCAATCCACCACCGCTTGGCCACGGGCGCCGTACAGCGCGTTCCAGGTGGCGTAGGCGCCACGGCGCTCGTAGGGCGAGTCGATGCGAGTGATCCCAGGGTGAATGTTCATGATCCGACGGGCAAACGGCGCACCCGGCCGTACCAGTTCATCGAGGATCACCAGCAGGCCGTCGAGCACCACGATATCCGCCTTCAATTCCACCAGCGTGTCATGCAAACGACGCTCGAAGTCCTGCTTGCCGGCGATGTGTTCGGCACTGCCCCGTGGCAGGCGGCGGTAGGTGGACGGCACGCTCAGCAGCAAATCGTTGACCAGCGTGCCCTGCACCCGCAGGTCAGCCGGGTACAGCCACTGGCGACCCGGCTGGTAGGCAAAGCCATAATCGGCCACCAGTTGCTGATCCCGAGGGTTCTGCTCATCGTCGTCATACACCACGCCTACCAGGTGATAAGCCTCGCCCAATGGCGTGTCGTTGAGCGACCCCACCAGAAACTCCAGCACCGACTTCATATAGCGCTGGTGATCCTTGTAGGCCACCGGCTGCCCGGCCTTATCGGCGGCGGCGTTTCTCAGGGACCACACGTACACCAGATTCTTCTTCGTCATTGTTTCGCTCTCGCTGAAGGGATCACGCACCGCGCGGCTACGCGTGCGCCTACACAACAAGAACGAACCAGCTCCCGGGCAATTTATCCGCCGCCTTCACCGCCAGGCGCACCAGGCTAAATCGTCACGGCGATGCTTCGTTTGTCATGGGTAAGGGTCTGTGTGCCCAGCCCCCTCTTTTCACTTTCCGGGAAGTACTTATGACCGACCCCAAGCGCGGCGCCTTCAACGGTCTGCTCGCATTGCTCAGGCCCTTTCGCACCATCGTCACGGTCTCCGTGGCCCTGGGCATGGCTGGCGGCCTGGCCATCACGTTGCTGCTGGCGACGATCAACAACGCTCTGCACTCGCCCCAAGGCATGACCCAGGGGGTGATCCTGACTTTTGCTGCGTTATGCGTGTTGGCGTTGGTCAGTTCGATCGTGTCGGATATCGGCACCAACTTTGTCGGTCAACGCATTATTGCGGCGCTGCGCAAGGAGTTGGGCGAGAAAGTGCTGTCGGCGCCTATCGAACAAATCGAGCGCTACCGCACCCATAAGCTGATCCCGGTGCTGACTCACGACGTCGATACCATCAGCGATTTTTCCTTTTCTTTCACGCCCCTGGCCATCGCTACTACGGTGACCCTCGGATGCCTGGGCTACCTGGCGTACCTGTCGGTGCCCATGTTCCTGATCATGGTCGTGGCGATTGTGATCGGCACCGCCGTGCAGTACGCGGCGCGTTCTGCGGGCATCCAGGGTTTTGAAGCGGCCCGTGACCAGGAAGACGAGTTGCAGCGTTATTACACCGCCATCGCTTCGGGCGCCAAGGAGTTGCGCATCCACCGCCCCCGTCGCTACCGGATGAATACCCATCGCATCCAGGCGACCGCCGACCGCATCGGTGATATCCAGATCCGCTCGGTGAACATCTTCATCGTCGCCAAAACGTTCGGCTCGATGCTGTTCTTCGTGGTCATCGGTCTGGCGCTGGCGTTCCAAGCCTATTACCCCAGCCCTGACCCGGCCGTGATCACCGGTTTCGTCCTGGTTTTGCTGTACATGAAAGGCCCGCTGGAACACGTAGTGACCGCACTACCGATCGTCAGCCGTGCGCAGATCGCGTTCTCGCGTATCGCTGAACTGTCCGAGCGGTTCTCATCCCCTGAGCCCCATCTGCTGCTCGAAGACAGCGAGGCGCCAAAACCGGTGGTGCACAGCCTGGAACTGCGTGGGGTGAGCTACAGCCCGCCGCCGGTGGACGGCAGCGAACCGTTCCATCTGGGCCCGATCGACCTGAGCATCAAGCAAGGCGATATCGTATTTATTGTCGGCGAAAACGGCTGCGGCAAGACCACGCTGATCAAATTGCTGCTGGGGCTGTACACCCCGCAATCCGGCGAAATCCACCTCAATGGCCAACCCGTTAGCGCCACGAGCCGTGATGATTACCGCCAACTGTTCACCACGGTGTTCGCGGACTATTACCTGTTCGATGATCTCGTTCAGGGCGGAGGGAAAACCTCGCTGGATAGCGCAGCCCAATACCTGGAGCGCCTGGAAATCGCGCATAAGGTCACGATCAAAGACGGTGCGTTCAGTACCACCGACCTCTCCACCGGCCAACGCAAGCGCCTGGCACTGGTCAACGCATGGCTGGAAGAACGCCCAGTGCTGGTGTTCGACGAATGGGCCGCCGACCAGGACCCGGCCTTCCGTCGCATCTTCTATACCGAGCTGCTGCCGGACCTCAAACGCCTGGGCAAAACCATCGTCGTGATCAGCCATGACGACCGCTATTTCGACATCGCCGACCAGTTGGTGCGACTGCGCGCGGGCCAGGTGGTGCATGAACGGGAGCTGGCGTGAATTTTTTTTCCGGTTTCTGCAGGTAGGAACGTCTCACTACTGTTAATGAGAACTAACCTCAATAAAATCAAACTGCCCACCTAAAACATAGAAGAGAACGCCCCATGTCTGCACGACTCGGTCTGAGCCCCTTGAGTAAAGCGCTATCCATGCGAAGGGCCCTGCATGTCAACCTCAAGCCCAGCGCGCTCGCGCTTGCGGTGTCGCTGCCTCTTGCCGGTTATGTTCAAGCCCAGGCGCTTGAGATCAATATTCCTGCACAACCGTTGGGGACGGCGCTGCAGGAATTTGGTCGCCAGACCAATATGCAAGTGTTGTACAGCCCGACGGACGTCCAGAACAAAAGCAGCGCCACAGTCAAGGGTAAGCTCGCACCGGAACAGGCCATCGCCGCGCTGCTCAAAGGTTCGGGGATAAACTACAGCTTGCAGGGCAACGCCATAACCATCAGCGCCAACAGCAGCTCCAGTACCCTGGAGCTGGGTGCGACCCAGGTCAACGCGAACCAGTTGGGTACGGTCACCGAAGGCACCGGTTCCTACACCCCAGGCACCATTGCGACCGCCACGCGCATGGTCCTCACCCCCCGACAAACGCCGCAATCGATCTCGGTGGTTACCCGCCAGGCCATGGATGACTTCGGGCTGACCGGCATCGACAACGTGATGCGCCATACACCGGGCATCACCGTCTCGACTTACGACAGTGAACGCACCAACTATTATTCGCGCGGTTTTGCCATCCAGAACTTCCAGTACGATGGCATTCCAATGACCCGTAACGCGCCCTACTCGGCCGGGCAGACCCTGACCGATATGTCCATCTACGACCGGGTCGAAGTGCTCAAAGGCGCAACCGGCCTGCTCACCGGCGCTGGCGGCCCCGGCGGCACCATCAACCTGGTGCGCAAAAAACCTACTGCGCAGTTCCAGGGGCATGTGGAGCTGGGCGCGGGATCGTGGGACAAATACCGCTCGGAAATCGACGTCAGCGGCCCCTTGACCGAGACCGGTAACGTGCGAGGTCGCGCCGTGGCTGCGTACCAGGACGAGCACTCGTTCATGGACCACTATCAGCGTAAAACCAGCGTGTTCTACGGCATTCTTGAAGTCGACCTGGATGAAGACACCCTGCTCACGGTAGGCGCCGATTACCAGGACAACGACCCCCAAGGCTCCAGCTGGTCCGGCAGCAGTCCTGTGTATGACTCGGCAGGCAACCCGATCACCTTGCCGCGCTCCTTCAACAATGGCGCGAAATGGAGCAAGTGGGAGCAATACTCGCGCACCGCGTTCGCCACGCTGGAACACACCTTCAGCAACGGCTGGGTCGCCAAAGGGCAGTACAACCACCAGATCAACGGCTACAACGCTCCCCTGGGCTCCCTGGCCTCACCGAATCCGACCACCGGGCTGTCTTCGGTCTATGGCCAAAAGTACACCGGTGAAACCGTCAGCGACAGCGGTGATATGTACCTGACCGGCCCATTCAGCATGCTCGGGCGCGAACACGAGCTGGTGATCGGCTCGTCCATCTCGTCGTCCCATTGGGTTGGCAAGGACTACTACAGTGCGACATACACCAATAACGTCATTGACTTCTACAACTGGAATGGCGACAGCATTGAGCCGAACTGGGGCGATGTCGGTTTCAAAAACGACGAAACCACCCGCCAATCCGGCGTGTACATGACCGGCCGTTTCAGCCTGACCGATGACTTGCACCTGTTGCTCGGCACGCGTATCGCCAACTATCAGGTCACGGGTACCAGCGATACCAAGGACACCGGCAAAGTCATTCCCTATGCCGGCCTGACCTATGATCTGGACGACAACTACTCCCTCTACGCCAGCTACACCGAGATCTACCTGCCGCAAACGGCGTATCGGGACGCGAGCAACAAAATGCTGGAGCCGGATGAAGGCACCAACTACGAGATCGGTCTCAAGGGCGAGTTCTACGAGGGCCGCCTGAACGCCAGCCTGGCTTACTTCGAAGTGCATGAGGAAAACCGCGCGGAATTCGACAGCACCGCCGATAAGTCCCTGGTCGACAACCCCTACAAGGGCATCACCGCCAAGACCAAAGGCTATGAAGCGGAAATCTCCGGCGAACTTGCACCTGGCTGGCAATTGCAGGCCGGATACACCCATAAGATCATTCGCGACCAGAGCGGTACGAAGGTGTCCACGTGGGAACCGGAAGATCAGGTCAACTTCTACACCACCTACAAGCTTACCGGCCCCTGGGACAAACTCACCCTGGGCGGTGGCGCGCGCTGGCAGGGTGAGGGTTGGCAGTACCTGAACAACCGCCCGAAAAGGACCACCGACAAATTCTCGCAGGACCCGTACTGGCTGGTGGACGTAATGGCACGCTACCAAGTGACCGACAATGTGTCCGCCACCCTCAACGTCAACAACCTGTTCGATAAGAAGTACTACACCAACATCGGCTTCTATAACTCCTCGTACTACGGTGACCCACGCAACGTCATGCTGACCACGCGCTGGAGCTTCTAACTCGGCCGTAATAAAAAAGCCCCTGGCCATTTATGTGGCCAGGGGCTTTTGTTTGCCTGGGGCATTAGCCCATGACTGATGCAAAACTGCCGACAAACTGAGGGTTATCGACAATCCGGTCGTGAGTCGTGTCGATCAGCGTCGACTGGGTGATCCCCGCCGCGCCGATGACGGCCCGCATACTGGACTCAATCAGCTCACGATGCTGCCCGCCCTTGCTGCGCGATGCCCACCAGCAAGCGATGGGGGCTTTGATCGGCGCATAGTCGGCGTCCTGCAACCTGAGGTCCAGCAAGCGTTTCACCTCCCAGGACACCTGCGCTTCACTGCCCTCCAGCAACTCATGCCGCAAGCTTTCGTAGGCAGTGCCCAAGGTGCGTTGCGCCCAGCTATCCACCCTCGCCCACCGCTGCGTATCGTCACCCTCGTCTCTGCTGCCCAGCCACACGGCGTGGAGCTGTTCGGCATGGTGCGGAAATAGCACACCGAGCATCTCGGCGCGTTGCTCGCTGACGGACACCACGCGCTCTTCGGCGGCGGTTTGTGCATCCCAGAACCCGGCGACGCGGTACGGCGGCGGCGCATCGATCCAACCCACGCAAGCCACTTCACGACCGGCCTGTTCCAGACGATAAGCCACCTCCATCGCCAGATTCCCCCCCAGCGACCAACCTGCCAGACGGAAAGCGCCCTGAGGTTGTGCCCCCAACAGTTGAGCGGTGTAATCCTCAACCATGCTTGTCCAGGACGGGACTTCGCCGCCCTCTTGCGCCAGCGCGCGGCAGATCACCCCGATCACCGGTCGCTGGTCACGCAGTGCCAGGGCAATCGCTTTGTAGCAATGCACCGAACCGTAACTGGGGTGGAACACAAACAATGGCGTGCCCGGCGCGCCGCTGTTAAGTGGCACGAGCAAATCGCTGCGGGTGCTGCCGTGCAGGCTGTCGACTTGCCCCTGCACCGTGGGGTTGAGCATCAACTGGGCCACCGATACGCTGACCCCGGTTGCGGCACGGATGCGCTCCTTGAGCAACAACACCAGCAGGGAGTGACCGCCCAGTTCGAAGAAATTATCGCGCAGGCCCACCCGTGGCACGCCCAAGAGATCGGACCAGATAGCCGCCAGTTGTTGCTCGTGCACGCTCTGCGGCGCCAAGTAGGCGGCCTGTTGTGGGGCATCGGGCGTGGGCAGGGCCTTGCGGTCCAACTTGCCATTGGGGCTTAACGGCATGCGGTCGAGCACCACCCATTGCCCAGGCACCATGAAGTCCGGCAGATGCCGCGCCAGATGCGCACTGAGCGCATCGCGCCAGCCCTCGACCGCGTCGTGCAGCACCACGTAGGCCACCAGGTGCTTACCTTCCAAGACTTGCACACTCGCCGCACGCACCCATTGGTGCTCCAGCACACGCGCCTCGATTTCGCCCAGTTCGATGCGCAAGCCACGCAGCTTGACCTGGTGATCCAGGCGCCCCAGGTATTCAATCACCCCGTCAGAGCGCTGGCGTACCCGATCACCACTGCGGTACAGCCGCGCACCGGCATGAAACGGGCACGGCACAAACCGTTCGGCAGTCAGTGCCGGTCGTTGATGGTAGCTGCGCGCCAGTCCGACGCCGCCCAGGTACAACTCACCCGACACGCCCGCCGGCACCGGCATCAATTGCGCATCGAGCACATACGTGGCCAGGTTGGCTATCGGCCGGCCGATGGGCACGCTGTCGCAGTCTTCGGCGACACAGGTCCAGTGGGTCACGTCGATGGCCGCTTCGGTCGGGCCATACAGGTTATACAGCCCGGCCCAGGGCAGTTTAGCGAAGACCTGCTGCTGCACATCCACCGGTAACGCCTCGCCACTGCACACGATGCGGCGCAGACTCTGGCAGCGGATGACGCCTGGGTCTTGTACAAACGCCTGCAGCATCGACGGCACAAAATGCAATGTGGTGACCTGATGGCGATCGATCAGGCCGATCAAGCGCTCGGGATCGCGGTGATCGCCTGGCGCGGCAACCACCAGCTGTGCGCCGGTCATCAATGGCCAGAAGAACTCCCACACCGATACGTCGAAGCTGAACGGCGTCTTCTGCAACACCGCATCGCGGGCGTCCAGGCAGTAGGTATCCTGCATCCAGCACAAGCGATTGGTCAGCGCGCCATGACGGTTGCCGGCCCCCTTGGGTTTGCCGGTAGAGCCGGACGTATAGATCACATAGGCCAGGTGCTCGCCGTCCAAAGCGACATTAGGATTGGCATCACTGAGCACATCGAGCCTTTCCTCATCCAGCAGCAGCACCTCAAGACCTGCGGGTATCGGCAGTGCTTGCAGCACCTGCGTCTGGGTCAACAGCAACTTCACCGCACTGTCGTGCAGCATGTAGGCCAGGCGTTCGCGCGGGTACTCCGGGTCCAGCGGCACATAGGCGCCCCCGGCCTTGAGCACGGCCAGCAGTCCCACCACCATCTCGACGCAGCGCTCTACCGCCAGCCCCACCAGCACATCCGGGCCAACTCCCAACGCTATCAAGCGATGTGCCAGGCGGTTGGCACGCCGATTAAGCTCGGCGTAGCTCAAGGATTGCTCGGCAAAATACAGCGCCGGCGCTTCGGGGGTGCGCTCGACCTGCGTCTCGATCAAGTGATGCACGCAGCGGTGCAGAGGGTAAGCCTGGGCGGTGGCGTTCCAACCGTGGACGATGCGGTGTCGCTCATCGCGGTCGAGCATCTCCAATTCACCAATCGGTTGCCGTGCATCTTGGGCCATGCCCTGCAATAGATGCTGCCAGTGCATGGCCATGCGCTGCACGGTTGGCCCGTCGAACAGGTCCGTGGCGTAGGTCAGCGCGGCCCAGATACCGTCGGCGGACTCGCGGGTGTCCAGACTCAGGTCGAACTGCGCGGTGCGGCTCTGCCACTCCAGGCTTTCGACCTGCAGCAGCCCCGGCGACTGGGCGCTGCCGGCTTTGCGAGTATCGGCCTGGTGGTTGAACATCACTTGGAACAAGGGGTTATGGCTGAGGTTGCGCTCCGGCTGCAAGGCCAGCACCAATTGTTCGAAAGGCAGGTCCTGATGCGCCTGAGCCTCCAGCGCACGGGCCCGCACTTGCTGCAATAACGTGGACACTGACATCTGCCCGTCGATATCCGCCCTGATCACTTGGGTGTTCACAAAAAAGCCGATCAAGCGTTCGGTTTCGACACGATTGCGGTTGGCCGTCGGCACCCCGATGCGGATATCCGGCTGGCCGCTGTAGCGATACATCAGCACTTGGAACGAGGCCAGCAACAGCATGAATATCGTCACGCCTTCGCGCTGCGCCAGGTCGCGCAGCGCCGCCACCAGGCCCGCCGGCAACGCAATGTCCAGGCTCGCGCCACGGTGACTTTGCAGCAGCGGGCGGGCATGATCGAACGGCAGCGCCAATACCGGCTGCTCGCCCCCCAGGCGACCGCGCCAGTAATCCAGTTGGCGATCCTGTTCGCCGGCCTCCATCCACGCCCGCTGCCACAAGGCGTAATCGGCATACTGGATCGGTAAGGCGGGTAATTGCGCCTCATACCCCTGGGCGTACGCGGCATATAACTGCACCAGTTCCTCGACCATGATCTGCATCGAGTGCCCATCCGACACGACATGGTGCTGAACCAACACCAGCACATGCTCTTGCGCGTCAAGACGCATCAAGGCGACGCGCAGCAACGGACCGTTCTGCAAATCGAAGGGCTGGGCGATCAGCGCGTCCAACCGGTCGGTCACCTGGGCCTGGTCAATCTCCATCGATTGAATCCGCACTGTGGCCCGTGGGTCGACCACCTGCACCCGACGCTCGCCGTCCTGGCGCAGGCAGGTACGCAGGGTTTCGTGGCGGGCAACCAGGCTATCGAAGCTGCGCTGCAATGCCGCGACGTCCAATGGCCCACGCAAGCGCAGCGCCGTGGGCAGGTGATAAGCGGCGCTGTCGGGCTCCAACTGCCAGATAAACCACTGCCGCTCCTGAGCGTAGGACAGCAGCAACTGCGGCGCCTCATCGCGGGTCACTGGAATCGGTAAGTTGGCGGGCGAGACATCCTCGGCGAGCATCTTTTGCAGGTAGACCCGACGCTGTTCCAGCGGCAAGCCGATAAACCGTTTGACGATGCGTTGTGCAACCTGAGTGTCCATCAAAACGGCTCCATATCATCAAACAGCGCATCGAGACGGCTGAGTTTGTCTTGCGTCACCGCACCGCCCTGCCCTTCAAGGTGCGCCGCCAGGCGCCGTACATCCGGGTGCTGGAAAATATCCTGCGGTGAAGGTCGCAGGCCCAGTTCAAGCTGCATACGCGAAATAACGTTGATCACCAGCAAGGAATGCCCGCCCAGTTCAAAGAAGTTGTCATTAAGGCCCACGCGCTCGACTTCCAGCACCTGCGCCCAGATCGCCGCAATCTGCTGCTCCAGCTCGCTTTGCGGCGCTTCATAAACACTGGACGGCTGGCCCGCATCGGCCTTGGGCAGCGCCTTGCGATCCAACTTGCCGTTGGGACTCAACGGCATCTGCTCCAGCAGTACCCACTGCGCCGGCACCATGTAATCCGGCAGGTGTTCGGCCAGGTGCGCACCGAGCACCTCGCGCCAGTCGTCTCTGGCATGGTGCAGCACCAGGTAACCCACCAAGTACTTGCCGTCCACCGCCAGCACCGCCGCTTCACGGACCTGCTCGTGTTCCAGCAACCGCGCTTCGATCTCGCCCAGCTCGATGCGCAGGCCGCGCAGCTTGACCTGATGGTCGATACGCCCGGCGTATTCGATCACTCCGTCTTCGCGGTAGCGCGCCAGGTCGCCGGTGCGGT